>NZ_JBTMXB010000031.1:0-53263 GCF_054489405.1 Mesorhizobium sp. A623 | reverse complement strand
GGACGGTAGTCGATCCGTCCATGCGAGGGAATACGGATTGGCGCGTCGCGCCTATTCATGCCTGATAACAACCGGATCGAGCAGGACCATCGGCGAATCAAACGCCGGAGATGGTCCATGCTCGGCTTCAAATCGATCACCTGCGCCGCGACTATCCTGTGCGGCGTTGAAACGGTGTTCAAGGCAACCATCTGAGCCAAGTATGGCGAGTTCGGTATTCGTCCGATCGGCTCTGTCGAAGAAGCCACGATATTTCTCGATGGCTGGCCGACGATGGAACGAGGTCCTCTCTATTACGCCGCCGCGAGCAGCACCGAAGCCGCAAACGCTGGGTCCATACCGCCGGGTGAGGCCAAGGATGCCGTTGTCGAGTTTTTGGATGAGTCAGAGGCTCTGGCTGAGGAAAGGCTTGCAACCTGAAGTCATGACACCGGCGTGATGATGACGGGCAGCACGACATGTCGGCACTGTTTTTCCTTCATCAGGGTGTTGGCGATCTCTTGTGCGTGGAATTCGTCACGAACTCGCCAGCCTGGTCATTCGCGATTGGCTTGTCGCCAACGGTTATCTGCCCTTCCATCCCCGGCCTCGCGCCGGGTTTTCGTATCCGCCGGTAAGAACCTTTGATCGCGGCGACGTTGACCTCGCGTCCTCAATCCCGATGATGCCGACCCGCAGGGAGCGAAATCGAAGGGACGATAGATGACCCGTAAATTCCAACTTCTCGCTGCCATTGGATTGGCGACAATTGCCTTGGCTGCATGCAGTCAGACACAGTCGCAGGATCCCCAATTCCCGCCTGCAACGCAAGCGCCACCCCCGCCAAGCTCAATGTCAGCACCATCTGGCACGACACCAACGCCTCTGCCGGCACCCACGGAATAGCAGAGACATAACGCTCATGCGAAAATCCCGCGATTGACGGGGTTTTCGTTGCCCGGCGGAACGGCTGTCTGTTTATCCACAGTGCATAGTTGCCCGAATCATAGGGCGCTGGCAGCATGTTAGGGCTGACGAGGGGGTCAGCGGGTTTGAGGCTCGATCACGCTTCGGCGATCCTCCCACGATCGAGCCTCGCCCTGCTATTGTAGATTATATCGCCTGCCACTCAGCCGCCTCCGGGCTCGCGGCAAGCCCTTCCTTTGCTAACAAGGCCCGATCTCCTATCGGGTTTCATTCCAAGCCTATTGAGGGCCAATCAACCGTGCCATCCTGAATGCCCAAATCTTAAACATGCCGGAGGTTACTATGCATCGACGAATCTTCTTGGTGGGGACGGCGGCAAGCATTGCCTTCGCTGCTGGTTGCCAGAGTGAGGCTGCGAAATCGCCACCCCGTTCGGGCATTTGCGATCAGGAAACAGCAGCGGCACTCGTCGGTCTAGATCGAGTATCCGACGCTCAGGCGAAGCAATTGACCGGTGCGACGATCGTTCGGCAAATCAAGCCTGGCGACCCTGTCACGATGGATTTCCGGCAGGAACGCGTCACTATCGAAACCGATCCAAAAACAGGCAAGATCGTTCGAGCCAGCTGCGGCTAATATCTCCTTCTCTTCGCGGGGGTTTCGTTCAAGCGAGGAGATTGAGGGTTACATCGGGTAAGAAACTTTGAACCTGGCCCAGTCCTTCAAGCGTTGACTTACCACTTCTTCCTCTGCCCTTTGCGAATTGTGGGGGCTTTATCGTGAGGGACGAAATGACCCGTAAGCCATATTTTTTCGCAATTCTGGCCCTTATGCTGGCAGCGACTGCGGCATGCAGTGATAATTCGGGCGGATCGTCTACAGACGGAACAACACCTGCACCGGCCGATAACAGCACGATGGCGCCAGCTGATACCCAGGCAACACCCCCCGCTGACAGTGCACCAGCGCAATAAAAGATCTCGAATTGAGCCCCGGCGAAAGTAGGGGTTTTCGTTTCGACGGGCGAGACCCTGTGGAGCGACAAGCTTCCTGGCGGAGGCCAAGCTGAAAGGAAATCGTTCGTTGCAACATTGCTCGGAAAGCGGCCGCCGGGACTCGTATCGAATGAATTGAATAATTTGAGCAGGCCGGACACCCCGAGGAAGGATTTCTCATGAGTACCGTCGTGAACGCCAAAGGTATCCCTCTTGCCTACACCGGTGGTTCCACTCATTGGTCCTCGGCGACCGAGTCGGGACCGGAACTGCACGGCACTTCCGGAAACGACTCCTTGTGGGGAGACAGCAGCGTCAATGTCACAATGGATGGTGGCGCGGGCGACGACTACTATTATCTCTATTCCACGATCAACAGGGCGGTCGAGGATGCAGGGGCAGGTGTCGACACGATCGACACCTGGATGAGCTACAAGCTCCCCGATAATTTCGAGAACCTCGTCGTCACCGGCAATAATCGCTATGCGTTCGGAAATGCATCGGACAACATCATCAAGGGCGGGTCCGACCATCAGACGCTGGATGGTGGCAAGCAACCCTTTCCGTCGATGTCGGGTTAGGCACAAGCTGAGCTGCGAACTCGTTCCGCGAAGTAGCGCAGATCGCGCAACGGGATCGCTGCTTGCCGGCGCCGTTCATTGACATCTTCAATTATGCTGGCAGCTTCGTAGGCCTGTCGGGCTTGGTTGAGCTGCAAATCCAGAGCCTGCAGTCCCGCTTCCGTGACAAGGTTTGGTCCTGGGGAAATCGCGCGGGCAGGCAGCACAGTTTCCGAAGCGGTTTCGGCACTGTCTTCTTTTGTGAAAGCAACACTCAATCTCGAAATCCCTTGGACGGGGTCAGAATTGTCCCACACGGTGCCGCCTCAGCGTATCCGTATATCGGTTCACCCAATTTCAGAACGATTGCATCGATTTCAATCACCGAGACGGGAACAGACCGTTTTGATTAAATTGGTCGAGTGTATCGGGAGTTTCTTCCTCCCCCTGGTATCGCGGGCCTTCGCCTTCGAAGTGGAGAAGCGTTATCTCCTGATCATATCGGTCCGACCGGAAACACATTTCGAAGGCCGGTTCCGGAAACCAGACATTCGCGGCCTTCATTGTTCCGACCAGCGCTGCGTCCGAATAGTCTCGGCGCGAAGCAAACGCCTGCTGCGGCAACTCAAAGACCGTGTCTTTCGTCTTGAGGTATAGGCCTGTCTTGAATGCCGGGCCACTCGATTTCGCCCAGTGTGCGAATCCTTCGTTCGACACGATCATGATCGCCCTGGTGTCGGTGTACTCGAGCCAACGGAGAATCGTTGCGGTCAACGAAACCCCATAACGTTTTGCGATTCGGCCAAGCGCCTCGAAGTCCGGGCGTTCTTTCGCCGGTAGCTGTTTCCGAAAATCATGAAACGGCATCAAAAGCGCCGCGGCGAATTCGTCCGCCTCCTTTTCAATTCCGGAACCATTGCGGCGGACAACACTATTCTCGTCGCAATAAATTCCGTGATCGTAGGTGCTATCCTGCTCGATCGTTCGCCGATGAAGGACATAGTGTCCAAGCTCATGTCCAATCGTGAAGGCTCGTCTGCCGGCGGATTGGTTGGCGTGATACATTATAGCCCATTGGCGCGGCTGTGTTTCACTGTAGACGAGCGCACCGACGCAGCCTGAGAGATTGCGCGCCACCACCTCATGAATTGGTCCGCTAGGTTCGATCTTTGCCGAATATTCCCGAGCGAGTTCAGCAATGGCCACAGGACCTCGGTCGAAACGATCCGCCCCGAGGACAATATCCAGCATTTGCGTGATGCGAGCAGTCTCTTTCAGAGGACGGGGACGTTCTGTTTCAGTCATTTCGCCTTTTTGGTCCCAAGAATTTTCGCCATCTCGCGAATCTGCCGACGCGTATCTTCTGGAAGACTACTATATTCCCGGTAGAAAGCAGTGTCCTCCGCCTTTTCCAGGGTCTGTTCATCTGAACCAATCAGATAGTCCACCGTGACGCCCAACGCCGAGGCGATTGCCGCAAGTTTCTCTGCCGACGGGCGTGGTGGATTCTTGTTTTCAAGTTCCCAGATATAGCTTTTAGCGGAGCCTGTTTCCTGAGCGAGCTTGTCCAACGTCAGACCCTTCTGCGTTCGCAGTTCTTTGATCCGGGTGCCAAATTTCATTTCAAATCCACCGTAACGGTTGTCTCAAACGTCTATTATCCACAAGTTCGGACTAGGCTAATTTTAGAGCCCTTGACAGCAGCATTCAAGCCGCCCATTTATGTTCGGAGTAGCGACATTTTGAATCAGATCATAGTGAACCTACTGGCTCAGGGGAGGATGGCATGATGATCCACGATCAATCGGGATTGAGTCCCGGGATGGAGAAGAACATTGAATACGCAGTACGCATTTTCTGGAATTAACCCGTTTAACGATCCGCTCGACCGCATTCTCGCAGAGATCGCGCTGAGCATCCAGCTCCCACCTTCCCTCCACGACAAGGCGAAGAGCCGATACCAAGCTGTCAGGAACCATCTGGAAGCGACGGTAGCGTTCCGCGATCAGATCGAGCACTTCTACCCGCAGGGCTCGATGGCGATCGACGCCACGATTTCCAACCGTGGTACCGACGACGAATTCGATCTCGACATTGTTTCTCAGTTGGGTGGCCGTTTCCGCGCTATGGAACCCTTGGAAATCCTTCGCGCGCTTGCGACTGCATTGGCCAACTATCCAGTCCAGCGAGTGAGGAGGCAGACCCGCTGCGTCACGCTCTACTACGCCGACAAGATGCATTTGGACATCACCCCCGCGCTTCGGGAATACGGAACGAGGGATCGGGAGAGCTTCATCACCCACGCCAAAGGGCCCGAGCGCTCAAGCGACGATCGCCTCGTGGACATGAACGCCTATGGATTTGCGGGCTGGTATGACGAAAGAACTCCGCTCGAAGCCCGTATGGCGAGCGAGTTCCATCGACGGTGGCGCGACATGGATCACAGCATCGCAAAGGCCGATGCGGAGGTAGATGACGTCCCTGATCAGACGCACTTCATCGTCAAGAATACTGCAACCCTGGCCCTTCAGCTCATCAAGCGCTTCCGGAACATTCAATACGCAGGATATGTCGGACGCATTCCCCCGTCCGTGATGCTGTCTTTTTATGCCGGTCAAGCCGCGCAACCCAATTCCTCACTTTCGGCAATGATCATCCGAATTGCGAATTGGATCACCGCCGACATCGAAAATGCGTCGCTGTACGGACGCAAGCTGCGTGTCGCCAACCCCGTCTGTCCCGACGACGTGTTTACAGATCGCTGGCCAGAGTCGGTGACTCAGCAAGATGAATTCGCCGGTCATCTCCGGGCGCTTGTTCGCAGCCTGGAGCAAATGCGCCGCGGAGAAATGTTCCCCGACGACATGATGGACTGGCTGCGGGGTAATTTCGGCGATCGCGTGGTGACCAGGGCTGCAGATAACATTGCTGGCCAAGTTGGCTCAGCAATTCAGAAATCGCAGCAGATCTATTCGAAGAAGGGCGGCGTCCTCTTCCCGACACCGGGTATCATCACCGGCGTCGCGGCGGCGCCGCTGGCAAGTCCGGCCGTGGCAGCCGCTAGGCCGCATACATTTTTCGGGAAGAAGATCTAATGTCTGCCCTTCCGCTGTCCGTCGGCGAACAGATTGCGGCCATGAAGACTACATGGCCGCAATTAGCCGCAAGAAATATCCACCAACGCGCGCAGTCGGTTCGCTGGGTAGGGGACGTGCGGCCGCAACATGTCCGCTACACGCTCGAAATTCGTTATCGGATCGGCACGCAGCCAGAAGTCAGAGTAGTAGCACCAGTTCTCGTGCGGCTCCCAGGTAACGAGGAGGGCCAACTTCCCCATATCTACCCGCCGGTCGATGACCCAACTCTGTGTCTTTTTGACCCCGAGAACAACGAGTGGGACGCATCCATGCGAATTGCGGAAACCACGGTCCCATGGGCGCTGGATTGGCTCGCCTGCTACGAACTCTGGCTGATGACGGGCAGATGGACAGGCGGAGGACGACACGCCGGACAACCGCGCGTCGCTTCAATAGAGGATCGGATACAATGAACTATTCACCTCCACGCCGGTCCGATGGGACGATCCAGCACACCCGCACCAAATTGCCGTGGCCGAAAGACCGGTTGTTTCGTATCCTGTCGATTGACGGAGGTGGTATTCGCGGAGTCTTCCCGGCCGCCTATTTGGCGGAGATCGAAAAACGCTTCCTGGGTGGGACATCGATTGCCAATCATTTTGACATGATCGCTGGTACCTCTACAGGCGGAATTATCGCGCTGGCATTGGCGCACGGAATGACTGCGCAGCAGGCGTTGAACATCTATGTCGAACGGGGCGAACGTATCTTCCCCGTAAGTACCGGTGTGCGGAAATTGGCCAAGCTTGCGCGCTGGATTTTCAAACCCAAACATGATCAGTCCGTCCTCAAGGACGAGCTTCTCAAGATTTTTGGCGACAAAGTCCTGGATACTTCGACCAAACGCCTCGTGATACCGAGCTTCGAGGGCCTGCATGGCGAGCCATTCTTGTACAAGACGCCTCACCATCCTGACTATCAAAAGGATCGGCACAAGAAGTTCGCCCACGTCGCACTGCACACGACGGCAGCTCCGTCTTACTATCCGGCCGTCGACGACGATGGCTACATTATGATCGACGGAGGGATCTGGGCGAACAATCCGGTGATGAACGCGGTGGTCGATGCCTTGGCCTGTTATGATGTTCCCCGCGAGAACATTCGCGTGCTCAGCATCGGTACCGGCGAGTCGACTTTTACGGTTGACGAGAGGGCTCGCTCCGGCGGAGCTAAGGAGTGGGCGTTCATGAGGTCGTTTAACGCAGCCGCACGAGCCCAGTCCAAGAACGCCCTCGGGCAGACCTACCTGCTCGTTGGGAAGAACAATGTCATTCGGATAGACCCGCCTGAAACGGACACTCCGATTGAGCTCGACGACACTCGTCGGTCGCTTCGAGAGCTTCCTCTGACTGCGCGAAGTCTCGTTGAAGGGTCCGGCCATCATGTGCAGTCGCTATTTCTGCTGGACGATGCCACCAAATTCGAAAAATATCCCGTTTGTTGATGCGCCACATATGGCAATCGATCGCATCCCGCGATGCCATACTGGCCACGATAGGCCAACGCATTCCTGATGGTGTTGGCAGCTCTGCCCGCGTTGACGAGTCAACTCCTCGACAAGAACTCACCGGCCTTGTGACCGGCGATCAGGCTATGGTGTTTTTGGATTCTCGACCTCTGCTTTGACAGAACAGCGCCGCCCGTGTAAACGTCCTTAGTCCTCGGACAGAGGACAGCGGACAACATCGAATGAAAAGCCAGGACATCGTCATACTGCTCAAGCTCATCAGCCTACAGGAGCAGGAAAAAGAAAAAGGTGTCGAAACTCTGCGCCGAGAAGCGCGGGGCGAGGATCCGTACTCGGTCCGGAATCTGGAGTCTTCTCTTGGCATAAGCAAGACGGAGGTCAATGCATCCATCAATCGAAGTCTTGCATCCGGTATCGCGGCCAGGGACAGAGACACGGGCCGAGCGAAGCCGAGCCGCAGGAGCCTGCAGAGTTTCATCGTGCACGGGTTGAAGTTCGTTTTTCCAGCGAAGCCTGGAGCAATGCAGCGCGGAATCCCGACCGCATTTGCGGCGCCCGTCCTAAAGAACGCCCTAATAAGCGCCGGCAGCTATATCTATGTATGGCCCCATGCCAGCGGCCGCGACATGGGACAATCGGTGACGCCGTTGTTCAAAAGCGTTCCTGAAGCCGTTCAAAAGGATGATCGGCTGTACGAGTATCTTGCCCTTGCGGATGCGATAAGACTCGGAAACCAGCGCGAGGCTGGCCTCGCGGCAGAGCGTCTTTCGGAAAGGCTTGCGCAGAAATGACCAGCATCCAAGGCCAACTGCTAGCAATGCTAAGGGCTGTCGCGGAAGCGCTGGGCGACGACCTGCGCAACCGCCTTGTGTTCGTCGGCGGATGTACGACCGCTCTTTTCATCACCGATGCCATCACGCTCGAGGATGTCAGGGCGACTGACGACGTCGACCTAATTGTCGATCTGGCCGGCTTTTCGGAATGGGCGCAACTTCTGGAACAGCTTCGAGAGCGAGGGTTCTCGGAATCACCCAACGACAGTGTCATTTGCCGAATGCATCTCGGCGAGATCAAAGTCGATTTCATGCCAGACGATCCCAAAATCCTCGGATTCAGCAATCGTTGGTATGAAAGCGGCATCGAGACTGCGGTCGATTGCCCGTTGAACGAGAACCTCATCATCCGCCTCCTAACACCCGCACTTTTCGTCGCGACGAAGCTGGAGGCATATCTTGGCAGAGGTGGGAACGATCTGCTTTCTAGCCGGGATGCCGAGGACATACTTTTGATCGTCGACGGCCGAGAAGAGTTGGTCGCTGAGCTCGGAGCCGCAGACGATGAGGTCCGCACCTACATCGGTGACCAGGTCAAAGCTCTGCTTGAAGCCCCAGATTTCGATGACTTTCTGGAAGGAAACATCAGAGCCCCCCAAGGCCGGGTCGAGATCGTGCGCGAGCGATTTGTTGCGATAAGCCAATATGCCAGCGGTGGCTGACATGGGCTTTGAAGTCGATTGGCACAGCCAGCAGGGTACAAGAACTCCGGACAACCGCGACTATGCGGGTGTCGGTACACGCGCTGACACGGCCCTATTCATCATCCTGGACGGTTCTACATCGACGCCCACGAGCGGAGAGTTGGTTCGCGAGATCACCCGCGACATAGTCAATTGGTATGTCACATCAGCCGCTGAGATAACCGTCGAGACTTTGACAGCGCAGCTGCGCCGAACACACGAATCCCTGTCCAAAATTTTTCCATCAGATAGCGCCAGCTACGGGATCGCGCATCTTGATACTTCAGGGCGGGCTCTTGTTTTGCACGCCGGCGATTGTTTGTTTGGATGCTACGATGAAAAAGGCCCCATTCAATGGCTGACCCAGCCGCACACGCTTGCGAACGCTTTAGGTGAGGTGCCGGTTGATGAGATCATCAACGTCAGCGCACGGCATCGGCTGACGCGGAGCTTCCGATCTCGAGAATTCATCATGCCCGACGTGGCAGAGATCGAGCTAGCCGATAACTCTCTCGTTGCGGCGACAGATGGATTCTGGGCCGAACTAAATCTAGCCGAACAATGGGAATTCGTCGATCGACGCTATCAGCCAACAAGAAGCGAGAGAGACGATCGCAGCGTGTTGCTCATTCGGCACCTCGATGATGGCCGGACAGATCGGCTTTCCCAACGACGAGGCGCTTCAGAAAACGTGTACTTCAGGAGCACGGTGAAAGAGCAAATAGACAATCCCAGTCGCTAATCCCCGCAAACAGTATTGCGCCTTGTGCCGGTGCCTTGCCCTCAGCGCATGGCGCCTACAAGCTGTAGCTGCGGCACTGTCTCCGCCTGTTGCCGATCGGCATGCATGTTGATCCGCCCGACGAAAATACGCAGTTGCGGCAGGCTCGGCCAAATTACGTCAAACAAGTCGCCAGAGTGGTCCGAAGGCGAGCCTCTTCATGACCTTCCGCGCCCAGTATGTGCCTTCGGCCTCCTCCGCCCTCGCTCATGTCGCCTTCGCCGTAGGATGGGACCGGCGCTTGGCGCTCGTACTCGACCCGGGCAGCTCTGTCTCGCCACCCCCGTCAACACTGTTGGCGAGAGGCGCGCCTTGACCTACGTGACGTACAACTTCTGACGCTCTAGGATGTATCGTCGCGTTCCCAACCACATGTAGAACTTATATGCGCGGCTTGCCATCGATGTCGCCAACTCTCGGGCTTACTGACGCTATGAGCACGGTTGATCTTGCATGCACAGTGTTATTCTATGGCATATCGTCTCACGTATGTAGCAGTGACGTTGGACGGCTGGGGCCGTGGGAAAGGGGGGATGCGTGGAACCGGAGGGGAGCAAGACGACGCTGCTCGCCCGTGCTCGCGTTGCTGCGCGGGATTTGGCGCGTGAGGCCACGTCACCGCAGGCCCGTGCCGATGCATGCCTCGATCTGCTTGCGGATCTCGGCGTGGACGAACGGCTCGAGCCATTCCGAAAGGCTCTCCATGCTCTGCCCGTCGACGAGCGTCATTACTGGATCGGGACGCTCTACACGCTCATGTTGCCAGCTAAAGTTCGGCGGTCGCAAGCCACCTATTTTACGCCCCCAGCGGTTGCAGATGCGGTCGTAGATTTCGCCATCGAGGCTGGATTTGATCTGTCGAGTGATGACGTCCTCGATCCGGCGGCGGGTGGCGCGGCCTTCCTCTCAACGATCGCTGGACGGATGACCTCAGCGGGCCTCGATACAAAGGAAGTCGCCTACCGGCTGAACGGCATCGAAATCGACGCGGGCCTCGCCACCCTGTCACGCAGGCTGATAGCCGAACGGCTGAAGGCGCCCCTACCGCGGGAGGTGATTCTCATAGGGGACGCGCTGCGCGTGCCGATCCCAGCCTCCTATGGGTTGGTCATCGCGAACCCGCCGTACGGCCGAATGTCGATGGAGGAGGTCCGCGGAAATGCGTGGCGGCGGGTCGCACATAGCGGGCACATAAACAAGTATGCCCTATTTTCCGAACTCTGCTTCCGCAACGCGAAGCCTGACGGTATCGTGGCGCTCGTCATCCCGTCGAGCTTCCGGTCGGGCCCGCTCTATGATCGCATGCGCCAGTTCATTCGGTCGCAAGGCGAGGTCCTTACCATCGGCTCGATCGCAGGTCGCGACGGGGTCTTTCTTGACGTAGCCCAAGACATCAGCGTGCTGATAGTACGCAAGGGAAAGGCACATCGCCCAGATGCGAAGGTTCGGTTTCCAATCATCGGGCCGGCGGTAACCGCCGCGCCCGCTGTCGAACAGGCTCTGCCCGCGACGCCCGGGGACGCTTGGCCGCTACCGCCGGTCGACCCTGAAACGATCGGCGGCGCGACGCTGGCCGACTATGGCGTGACAGCAAAGGCAGGATACTTCGTCTGGAATCGCGAGCGAGCGCGGCTTGTGATGAAGCTCGGACGTCTGGACGGCTTTCCGTTGGTATGGGCAAAGAACGTTCGAGCGGGAGAAGTATGCCGACCCGCAGGTAAGCAGGGTACGAAGATGGACTTCGTTACCTTCGCAGAAGCAAGCGCGGCCGTGGTCCGAACACCCGCGGCCGTCATGCAGCGCACGACAAACGATAAGCAGTCGCGGCGGCTCATCGCGGCAATAGTCGATCCTGCCGTTGTGGTGCGATGGGGAGGCTTCGTCACTGAAAATCATACGATCGTTCTCACCGCCGAGAGCCCCAGACGGCTTGCCCTCGCCGTCAAGCTGCTCAACACGAGCGCGGTCGATCAGCGATACCGCCGTGTTTCTGGAACGGCAGCGGTTTCTGTCACACTGCTTCGGCAACTTGATCTTCCGACGCCGGCTGCCTTCTCGGCTGCGCTCCGCGAGGCCGACGGAGACGCGGAAACCGCAGCGTTGACCGCATACCGCAGTCAGCAAGAATCGGTTGAGGCGTGATGGCGCGGTACCGACCTTTTGACCGGGCACCTGGCACTGAACTCAAGGACCGGGCGCTGCAACGCCAGACGCAGCTGGATAAGCGGGCAGGTCTCACCTCCAAGATAGCGTCGATGGCCTCGCGGCAAGCGACGGAAACGGTCTTGGCCCCGGAACCTGTCCATCGAGCGCCGCGGAACGTCGAACGGTATATCGAGGCTCTTACCGGACAGCCCCTTCATCGACTTGGATCGCCGGAGCCGGTTGTGCTCACACCAGCCTACGAGCGGCTCGTCCGATCGGCTGCCGAAGTGGCGAGCGATGGGTCGGCTCAGGTGATCATGCCGTGGCCCCCGACCCGTATGTCGCCCTCAGCGATCGTCTCCCTGCTGTCGATTGCCTCCATCTGCAGCGCGGAGCCCGTCGAAATCACAATCAAGAACGAACGCTCGCTCAGTCGGAAAAGAGCCGACGAGGTGCGCGCCGTCGTATTCCCCTATGCCCGGAGCACACACGCGCAGGCACGCGCCGTGCAGGTTGATCGCCACGGTATTGGCGAAGTGCACTTCGACCACCTGAAGCGCTACCTGGATGGGAAGAGCGACGCTGCCAAGGACTACCACCAAGTTCTGGCCCGTGTCCGTAAGCTGACTGGCCGGGCCTCGGACGGCCAGGACTACGCCGAGTTCGAGCATCCGATCCTCGATGAGATTGTACCGCACGGTCCGCCGAGGGGAGAGCGACCCTCCAATAGCTCGCTACTTTGGCGAACGCGGAGCAAGACTGACATCGCGACGCACAAGCGATCCGGAGACGCGGACAACCCCTCGAGGGCTGCGTACTATCTCTACACGATCCGAGCTGGGGATCGACTCGGCATGGAGCTGAGGGGGATCACGAGGGCGCCCGACCTCCTGATTCTTGACTTGTCGCGGACCGCGCGCGACCGGCTGGGATGGAACTGGCTGAAGCACGCTGGCGACATGGTGGAGTGCATGCGAGAGGTCCATCCAACCGCCGGCATTCTCGTGCTGGCGGATGATCCGTGGACATACCAAACCGCTCGGTTTCAGCTTCTCGGAACGAAGCAACCTGGACGCAAAGCCAAGGTGACGCCGGCCGTGGGACACGTCGTCTACTCGCCCACCACCGGGATCGTTCAGGACACCAACCAGCCTAAACTCCAGTTCGAGGGCGGCGCACGGATAGAAGTCGACGGCTTCTTCGGCGACGTCGACCGGAATATCGAGCGGCTCCGTGGCCTCGCGCACAGGCTATCGGAGATGGGGGATCCGGCCGGGGCCGAGACGGCGCGAAACATGATCGCCACAGTTCGGCGCACCGCCTGCCTGCCGGGATCGATCGCCGACCTTAGTCGGTTTCTCGAGCGAGAAACATCGACAGCGACCGCGAACGATCGACTGGCGACGTATCGAGTTGCGGCAGATGTCACGTCCCTTTCCGACCCTCGCAGCCTTGCCAGCCAGGCTGACGCGGAGGCGCAGGTCACTGCTGAAACGACCGGCATCATGCGTTCCCTTGAACGGGCGACGCCGATGTCGACGCTCCTGGCAGACGCGATACAGCCGGCGCTTCGCTCCAGCTCCCGATCAGCCTTCGTTTTCCGTTCCGACATGGTGGCGGAGTTCGCGGCCGACCGTCTGTCGGCCGCGCATCCAAAACTGACGGAGCGGCTCGATACCGGGATAATCCGCGTCGGCGGTGCCCGCGTGCTAAGCACCATCACGGCGATGCCCAGTTCGCTGCGCAATCAGTTCAAGCGGGCCATCATTGTCGCACCGACGAGGTCTGCCATCCTGGCGACGCTGGCCGAACCGTGGCTGCCCGAGCAGGTCGTGATCCTCGCCGACGCAGACACGCTTGCTTTCGCGGCCAGGGACGCAGACCGGCTAGCGCAGGAAATCGACGTGCCCGCGCTTGCCGTCCGGCTTCGAGTCTTCGCTGCCAGAGCGACCGCGCGCGTCAGCGAGATCGGGCGACACGCAGTGCAGCTTGATTCCGAGATGCCGACCGATGACATCGAGTTCCCTCCGGGGTCGGTGGTCGACCTCAGCGGCGGTTCTCGAGGCGAGCGCCGTCTGGTTGAAATATCCATGAACAATGGACAGCGCATCATCGCACGCGCATCAACAGGCATCGTCCTGCGCAACGACAGCGCCGCGACGACTTCCTTCATCGAGCGACCGGCCTCGCAGATTCGCAAGGGCGAAGAGGTTTGCGTGATTGGGCCGGGCTTTGTCGAGCGGGCGCGCACGCTCGTGAATGTCCGCGCTACCGCCGCGGCCGAAATTCGTGAATACCATCTGCAGGTCGCCAGCCGCTTCGGCGCCATAGCCGGAGATTCAGTCAACGAGCGCCTGCGGGTCGTCGTGTCGCTGATGGGTGAACCGCGTGTTTCAATCGAAACTGCACGCTATTGGGTGGATCTTGACGACGAGCTAGACAAGCCACTGCACGACGTCGTGCCGCACGCGCCCCATGATCGCGAGACGTTCATGCGTTTTACCGGTGCGCTGGGGATAGGCACTAAGCTGGCGGAGAGCTTCTGGCTATGGGCAGTGGTTGCGCAGCGCTCGCATCGGCTGCGATCGGGCAACATCTTCCACGACGCCTTCCGTGGTATCCTGACGGACCCTCATGCCGCGCTCGCCAGCAATCGCGACCGGAGTGATGACATTCGTGCGCTCCGGGCCATGGCCGAAGAACACGTGGCGACCGTGGCGGAAACACGGAGCTTGGAGGTGACGTGAAGGGACATTCGGACAAGCAGCTGGGTGACATCGACGTCGAGCTCAAGGAGGCCGTGTGCGACGCGCTGGTCAACGCACTCGTCGCTAGAGTCAGCGGCGACGACGAGCGCGGGCGCACCATCCTCGGCAGCTCGCCCCGTCGCGGCGTATTCGCGGGGCAGTTGCTCCCACGGTTCGATGTTGGCGGCGTTGTGGACGAGACATCGGACATCCGGATCGCTGCTGTCGGGGTAGATTTTGTCGTGGGCGCCGGGACTCGTGCGACCATCCGAGTCACGCCACGGTTCTCGGTTTATGTGCGCGTCATACCCCTCTGGAAGGACCTCGTAGCCGGCGGTGGTGAGCTCGACTTCGACTTCAGACTGCGTAAGAGCATCCAACAGCAAATTGACGACGCAATCCGCGCGGAGCGCGTTCCAGCGCTGCAGGCGGCAGGGGTCGATCGTCCCGACTGGAAGGGAATGGACGAGGCGAAGCGTTCGAAGGTGCGCGCGCAGCGTGCGCAGATTCTCGCCGGGATCCGGACAAAGGCGTATGCGGCGCATGGCATCAAACTGCTGTCCTGGGAACCCGAGCCGCTGAACGCCGAGCAACCGCCCGACGATGCGGTCGGTGATCCCAATACCCCTGACGACAACGTCGCTCAGGCGGCGCCGATTGCGCGCCTCGTGCGCGAAAGCCGCGCAATACCCTTGCATCATGTCGACCCGGCACCCATACCCGGGAAATGGCGTCGGATCGATCTTGCGCTACCAACTCTGGAGTTTGCGACCGACGCAGACGACACGACGCTGACCGCGACAGTCGATGCGTACAATGTGATCCTCGCAAACGCGGTCGGGGCGCAGCTCGAGACGTGGGTGACCGGGAACGGGGCCACCGAAGCATGGCGTGACGCGACCGTGCAACCTGGCGAGACACTGGACGAGGCGAGGTGGACGGCGGCCATGGCTGCGCTAGCCGCCCAACCGGTCGACCGTGCACGCGTTGTACCGGATCTCTCACGAGTGGTGCTGAAGGTGGAGCGGCAGGTAGACTTCCTCGACCCGAGCCGCCTGTCGCTGCGTGTCATGCTAGATAACCAGTCGCCCGAGCCGACGCCGCGAGATGCGCAAGGTCGGTGCAATACGGTGTTTGGCGCGGGGCTTTCGTTGACTCTGCCCCAGGCCGCACACCGACCCCTTCGGCTGGACCGAGTGGAACCGTCCTACCGCTTCCGCGACCATCTTGATTATCCTGCGATCGGCCTAAACTGCGGCGTGCACGCCGACACGGCTGCAGGCGAACTACGCCTCGCCACGACGGCCGCGCCACGCTTCGCTCAGCCGCGCATCGTCGCGCGCCAGATCGACCTACCGTTCCAGTTCGCGATCCTCAAGGAACCAGGGTTCGACGCGACCAAACTGTTCGAGCTGCCTCGAGCCTATGTTAAGTGGATCGACGAGCAAGAGGTTCGTCTCAAAGACACGGTAACGGCGGGCCTAGATCGCGCCGATGCGGAGATCGAGTCTGCACGACTGCGAAAGGACATTGCCGCACAGCGCACCGAGGCCCGCTACATCGAACGCGGCGTCGAGATGCTGATCGCGTCGAAGAAAGCATATGAAATGCTATCCGGGCTGGCCGGGGCGGATCGCGCGGCCCTTGAGCCCCGCGCCGCTCCCTGGCGCGCATGGACCATGACCAACGAGGCGTTCGCTCTACGCGACGCCCACGACCCAAAGCGGGGCTGGCGACTGTTTCAGATGGCATTCGTCCTCGCGCATGTCCCGGTGTTCAGCTCTCGGATTGAGGAGTGGCGCGAGTACCATGATCCCATGCTCGACGAGGACGGCGTCAGCCTGCTGTACTTTCCGACCGGAGGTGGCAAGTCCGAGGCGTTCTACGGCACGCTGCTGTTCGCCATGTTTCTCGACCGACTGCGCGGAAAAGATCGTGGCATAACGGCCATGATCCGTTACCCACTCCGCCTGCTGACGCTTCAGCAGGCGCAACGCCTCCTAAAGCTGGTGGTGCGGGCCGAAATCGTGCGCCGCCGCCATGCCGTGGGGAACTGGCCGTTTGAGATGGGCTTCTGGGTCGGAAACCAGAACACACCGAACAACTATCGTGCATTCCGCGCCGATATCCCGCTGGCGAGCGATCGAGAGTTCGCCGACGATAGCGAGCTCGACGGCGCGACGGGAGATGACGAACAGCGCGCTCAGGGCCGCCGATACGTCGAGGCGCGCGAGGCCTACGACAAGATCCCGGAGTGCCCCGTATGCGGCGAAGCGACCGGGCTGAGGCGCGATGAGGGCGAAGGGCCACTCGGCAAGCGAGCGGCGATCGTCTGCTTCAACGACGGCTGCGAGTGGAACCGGGAGCATGGCGGGCGGCATCCGCTGCCGTTCCTGCTGACCGATGATGCAATCTACGCTCGTGCACCCGCGATCGTGCTCGGAACCGTCGATAAGCTGGCCATGCTGGGACAGCACACGGCTACTATCAGCAAGGTGCTCGGCATGTTCGGCCTGGCCCGTCGAATCGACCGGTGGGGCAACCTCGACACTCCGCGACGCGAGGACGACCTCCGCCGCGACCCCACCGAAGACGACATCTCCAACGTCTTCCCCGCCTACGCCAAGGGCACGCGTGTCTTCCACGACCCGTTCCCCTCGCTCGTTATCCAGGATGAGGCGCACCTGCTTGAGGAAAGTCTTGGCACTTTCAGCGGGCTGTTCGACTCCCTGCTTGAGACGATCCTCGAGGACGTGGCCGACATGGCCGGTGACGGGCTCCAAGTCGCGCGCCGCTGGAACGGTGACGGGTGGGGCGCGCCGCGAATGCCCAAGGTCATCGCCGCAACCGCTACCATCTCGGCGCCTGAGCGCCAGCTTGAGACACTCTATCAGCGCGTGCCTCTGCGCTTTCCCTATCCAGGGCCGGACCTCTACCACTCGTTCTTCGCGGAGCCCGCCGCGCCGCCTGCCGGCAACGGAGGGCGCGTCGCGCTCGCTGCATCCCTGTCGTTTGCACAAGCACCGGAGCAAACAGCGCCATGGATGCGACTCTATGTGTCTCTCATGACCAACGACGCCACCCACACGGTCACGACGGTCGGAGTGCTCGCGGCGTTCCACAGCATCATAACCGCGCTATGGGATGGAATGTTGGGCGAGGGCAGCCGCCCAGCAGCTGTAGCGGCTATCCGGGACGCGGTTTCTTCGGGCATAGCCGGTGATTGGCATCGGGCGGCGATTGATCGCGCTGTTGCCCAAGGCCGCGCCGGCGAAATCATGGCGCTTGTCGACCTACATCGCATCGCACTCGCCTATGTCACTAACAAGAAGGGTGGCGATCAAATCATTGATGCGTTGGGTGCGGCAGTTGAACACCAACACAGGCGTATCGGTCGCAGCCACGCCGCGTTTGAAAGCCGCTTGATATCGGGTGGAATCGACATGAAGGACATCCAGGCAGTGATGGAGGATGCCGAAAAGTCGTTCGTCGGTGGGGACTATCCCGATATTGCAGCAACCCTTCGCAACATTGTCGCCACGTCGGCGATCAGCCATGGCGTGGACGTGGACCGGTTCAACAGCATGTTTTTCGCCGGCCTGCCCTCCGACATCGCAGAGTATATCCAGGCGTCGAGCCGTGTCGGTCGCACGCATGTCGGGTTCGTGATGCTGCTACCGACGCCCCAGAACCGTCGCGACCGCTACGTTATCGAGACCCATGACATCTTCCACCGGTTCCTCGAGCGCATGATCGCACCGCCCGCTGTCGAGCGGTGGGCAGAGAACGCGATCAAGCGGACCATGGCGTCGTATGTTCAGGCATGGGCCATGCTGCGCGAGGCGCGCGAATTCCTGGCCCAAGACGATGGTCGGAAAGCGGAAGTAAGTCACATGGACCAGATCAGCCGGTTCGCCACCTTGGCGCAGCGCAACCATGTCGCGCTTTGCGAGGCTTTGGGCGGGTTCATGCTGCGCGCCAGTGGTTTCGCCGGCAAGGGTGCGTCACAGCTAGGAGCTCCACACTACGAGGACTTCTACCGCGCCCTGGTGGAGAAGCAGGTGGACACGTTCGTACGGGACATATCGAGCCGTGGCACGATCGCCAGCCTGCGGGACTATTGGGACGACTTGCCGGCGTTCCGGCCGCCAATGACGTCGCTGCGCGATGTCGACGAGGCGGGGTACATCGTGGCTGCGGGGCGAGATCCCCTTGCGCGGGGGCGATCCACAGATGTCGATCGGCAGGATCTGGCGAAGGTGATGCGGGCGATCAGGACCCAACGCGGCACAGCCTCGGAATTGGACGCAGACGGAGGCGACGATGGGCGAGGGTAAAGGCACAGGCGGAGACTGGCGCACATCAAACCGCCGGCCGTCGGCTTTCGGCGGGGCAAGGCGCGAGCCGGAAGCGCTAGAGCCGCCGACTATGTCGCGATCGCGAGTGCAGCTCGCCAGCTCCTACGCACCCGGAGTGCTTATGACGTGGGAGGGAGGAAAGGGAATATGCCGCTCCGTCCCACTGGCGAACGATATTTCCAAGCAGCTCAACCGGACGACGATTGATCTCGTCTTCGAGAATCTGAGTGACTTCGCCACCAATTGGCGCGATCGGGCGATGAAAGCCGTTCCTGACGCCCTGCCCGAACTCGTCCTCGACGCCCCCTTCCGCGATTCCCGGACCGGGGAGGTCCGGATCGAGCGGGGCGATTTTCAGATGACAGGACCGGACCGTGTTGGCTATGTCCCCTATCCCCTCGTTTACCGCTGCGGCATCTGCGGTTCGACCCTTGAATACGAGAGCATCGCGGATCAGGCGAGGCAGCCGCTGCCAAGAAAGTGCAACGGACACGATGCCCGTTGGACCCAGGTCGACGTCGTCTACGTACATTGGTCGGGCGAGATTCAGCCCCTCAGTCCCTTCAACTACAACTTTGATCCGCAGACCGGCGGCACGCGCCAGATCAGGATGTGCACTTGCGGTTCAACCAGCTTCAAGCTGCGGAACGACGCCCCTGTTTTCTCGGAGTGGCGGTACGTCTGCGAGGGCTGTGGCGATACGCGCCCGCTCAAGAAGGCCGAGCCCGAGGTCTTAGCCCGGTTGCAAACCGAGCAGAGTACCAGTGGTCGCGCCTTCCAGTGGATCGAAATCAATATGCTGCCGGTGTCGTACCGGGCGAACTCAACCTTCTACCCACAGCGCACCAGCTTTATCGAATTCCAGGATAGCGCCGTCGTCGAGCTGATGACGCCGCCACGGGTCGGCGAACTGGTGGCGAAGCTGGCTCAAATTCATAACATCCCGTTCGCCGAGCCAGCGGAGGACGAGGTGCGGGCGGCGGTGCAGGCCGACCCGACACACCGCAGCGACTGGGACGACTACCTTAGCTTCCTCGAGATGGCTCGCCGCGCGGAAGAAAGCGGTCGACCTGAGCGCGCCCGGTCATATCGCGATAGCGCACACGAGCTGCGCGAGGGGTGGTTCGCTGCTGGCATTGTTGAACGCGGCAGGCTGGGCAGCACAGGCGTCCTGAGGGCCATCACGCAGCGCGAGGACTGGACGCGCCGCTATGATCCGATCAGGCTCACTATCCAGCACGACGCTTTCCTACGGGAGCATGTCGAAGAGGCTATGGCTCGACACGCCGCCGTCGACGTGATGGAGCCCGACATCACATTGACCGACGTCGTCAACGATCCCCAGCGCAAGGCGCGCTACCAGTCCAATATTGGGAATCTCCTGGCGCATTTGGGCATGGAGCGCTTGGTGATCGTCCGCAATCTGCCAATCTGCGAGTTCAGTTTCGGCTTCACACGGGTTTCCGCGACGCCCGTCTACAAGCGTGAGCATCAGGGCACGAGCGTCGACATGCCGGTGCGCCTTAAGGCGTTCGACCAGCTGCCGATCCAAGGCACGAAACGACCGATATACGTGACCCAACAGCAAAACGAGGCACTCTACTTCAAGCTGGACGAGGCCAGAGTGGTCCGTTGGCTGAAGGCTAATATGGTCACTGACGTGCCCGACGATGGTCTCGGCCGAGGCTATCTGGAACGCTACGAGGATTTCGGCCCATTCCTCGAAATGTTCAAGGACCGCGAGGGTAGTGGCGGCTATCCGCGCACAGTGCCCGCGTATGTCTACCTCCTTCTCCACACCCTGTCGCACCAGATGATGCATTCGCTAGCCGATTCGTCAGGCGTCGACCGTGATGGCATCGGCGAGCACATCTTCCCGGCGGACCTCGCCTTTGTGATCTACCGGAAGGGCATGACTCCTGACCTTGGCAACATCTCCGCAATGTGGCGTAACCATGCCGATGAGTTTCTGCGCCGCGCGCTCGATCCACGCATGTTGCGATGCGGCTCGGGCAGCCTGTGCGACGCCAGGGGCGGCGCCTGCCCGGCTTGCGTAATGGTATCCGAGGTAAGCTGCATCGCCTTCAACCTCTTGCTGTCGCGCGCTGTCCTCAAGGGCGGCAAGGGCCCGGAATGGGAACCCAGATCGGCACCCGACCTGGTCGGCTTCTTCGACGCTGCCGTGGCGAAATGACGAACGAAGTATTCATTTCGCCAAGAGCTACCGCCAGGCTCGTCGTGACGATGCCACCGACGCCCAGTCGATTGGCGGACGCGCTCGCTGCCGACATTGCGAGTGACTACGTGACCCTCACGCCGACAACCGACGCCTTCCGGCATCTCGCATCGTTGGCGCGTCAGCGATTCACGGTGATGATCCCTTACGTCGACAAGGTAGGGGCCGCCTGGGCTGCCGAGCTGTTCGAGACTACCGAGGCAATCGAGCGCATCCTGGTCATAAGGGATGCATCGCAGCTGAGCAGCTGCGCAGAGGCGGGGCGCCGCCTTGAAAGGGCGACCACGCGCATCATCGACTATGGCGCCGGCGACCTTACGCAGGAGACGTTTCACGCAAAGATCGTGCTGGCTGATGGGGTCGCCGCGTACGTCGGATCGGCAAACCTGCTCTGGCGGTCAAAGGCAACTAACCTCGAATGCGGGATGTTGGTCGAGGGTCCAGCTGTGCATGCTGTCAAGGTGCTCGTCGATGCGGTTGCCAATATGGCGGAAGCATCTCGGCGAGGCGCGGATGGAGATAGATGATCTAGGCCAAGTCGAACTTGGCCGGGCTTTCACGACGTTTTCGATGCGATCTGCCCCGGCAAAAGTACCGAGTGGCCCGCGGGTCGGCTCGTACCGACCAAAGTCTCCCGACCTCAGGCGCGATCACAGTGCCCGAAAGAAAAAAACGGCGCCGTCCAGCGGTTCGCCACTGAGTGCCCTGCCAAAGCCGCCGCAGGAAGGTTCGAGCCGTCACAAGCACAATGTGCAGACGGAAGGTGCAGTGGTCCTCGTCAGACAGGCCCGGATGGGAGCCATCTGTGTGCAACATCTTGAACAGACCATTGATATAATTCTCGCCATCCGGTGTCCATTCTTTGCGGTCCGGGGCCAAGAAACTCGACCTGAGGCTCAGCAAGCATTGCGCGACGATTTTCCGACGTCGACAACGTGGCTGCGCGGGATACATCGATATATCGCGCAATGTCGTCGAACAGACCTTCAAGAAAGGTGCGGAATTGCGCGTTCGCCGCAGCCTTCGCCTTCCGTGTCGGAACTGCGATCCCTCCCGACGAATGGGCACGCCTCGGGCTGCCTATTCGCAACTAGAGCGTGTTCTCGAAAAGTGGGCCGCACGATCAGTCGCCGTGGCCGTAGGTTCCGGGAGAGCTAGCGGACAAAGGCGGTCTGCTTATCGCATCACATCGATGACGGTATCCAAATTCTGCTCCTCGGCTTCATCGCTTTCGTCATTTGCCAATCCGGCCGGAATCTCGCCCGCCAGAAGCTTTTCCTTTGACAGCAATCCTGCGTCCTCGAGCGCCTCGAAATCGGGTAGATCGCGCAACGTGTCTAGGCCGAAATTTGAAAGGAAGGCTTTCGTGGTGACATAGGTGTAAGGCGCGCCTTGGGTGGGACTGCGCGGACCCGAGGCAATGAAGTCCTGTGAGCGCAATACGCCGATCAGATCGCGAGAAACCTCCTTGCCAAAGAAGCTGGAAAGATCGCCGCGGGTGATCGGCTGGAAATACGCCACACACATCAAAACCAACGCCTCGGTCTGCGAAAGCGCGCGAGATTCTGCCGTGCTCTGCCCCGTCGCCGCTTGAATTGCGTCGGAATAGATTTTTCTGGTCCGGTGCTGCCAGCCGCCCGCGACCGACACCAACTCGTAGGGCCGGCCGGCGAGTTCGGCACGGATGTCGTCGATGATCAGATCGATGTTGCAGCCTTTGCCGACGACACGCGCCAATGTTTCGCGGGTCACCGGAGTGCTGGCAGCAAAAATCACCGCCTCGACCCGGCCCATCCACTCGCGCCAGCGTAGTTCCGACGGCAGGTGCTCGAGCTCGATGTCCAGCAATGCCGACTGAGCATTTTCCTTTCGGCGAGCGGACGGTTCTGCCATCGTTATAACCCATACAGCCGGAAGGAGGAACGGCCGGAGAGTTCACGCACCGCTTCGAATTTTTGCAGACGCTCGAACAGACGCCGTGAACCGAAGCGCGACAGATTTCTCGTGGTCAGTGAGCTTGGCACGGCATCGTCATCGAGCAGTTTTTGGATCACCTCCCTTGCTCCTTTGGCGCGGAGTTTAGGGACCACTCCAACGAGCTTTTCGGCGCGCCGAGACAGGTCCGCGCCTAGCTGGCAATTCGCCGCTGCGCCCTGCGCCAGCGCCAGACAAACAGCTCGCTCAAACCCCTCCTCTCCGGGCCTGATCCGCCCCCGACTACCATCGATGCGGAATACGGGCGAAAAAACCTGAGCCATCAGCAGCGGCACCGGACGTGGCCAGCGCAGTTTTAGCGCCAAGATCAGATCGGCACACCACCAGGCCAACAATTCCGCTCCCTGCGACAGGGCAACGACCTGGCTGGCGATTGCCGCGGCGGCAAAAGGCGCCGGCCGGCCGGAATAGACCACATCGTCAATGGCGCTCGGGAGATAGCCAAAACCGTCGTCCCAGCGCAGGCCGAGTTGTTCAACCACTTCGGCCAGTCTCGCGATGTCGACCACCGGCGGCCGCGCCGCCAGCTGCCGCCACGCGGCCAAAATACTGCCGGCGGGGCCGGGATCGCCGTCGGCAGGACGCAGATACCAGGCGTCACGCAGCGCCGCCTCGTCCTCTGCCCGGCCGGCGAGTTTTGTCGCGGCTGCGGCGCATTTGAGGGAGAGACGCTGGCGCCAGGCACCGGCCCAAGCCGGGTCGGACCGCGCCAGCATGTCGAGCGTAGTCAACGCTGCGCCGGCCAAGAAGGCAGCTTCGGCGTCGTTGCTGGCAGGGACGCGGGGAACCGCCCAGACGGGCACCAACGGCGGCGCCGGCATAGCGGCTTTGGCGTTGGCCAGGGTTTTGCCGCGGGGCGGGGCAAAGGATTTTTCGGCTCGAATCATGGTGGCGAGGGTAGATCGCCAGTGCGCTTGAAGCCACCATTATCACGCTTAACCGCACCGCCTGTCTTGTCTCAGCAAAGACCGATAGTTGCCGTCGCAATTAGAGGGCTGTCGCGTCCCGCTCAATCTTGGTCTCCATCCATGAATAATTCGTGTTCTCTCGACGTGCTCGTCCGCCGGAACCAACCATCCATCTGATTTCGCTAATCTATCCATCGGCTTCTTGGAATCTAACAGCCGTTGACTACCATTTGAGGCAAATACGGCCACGGGCGTTTACCGTCCATGTTCCCGGCTCTGTCACCTCTGCGGTGCGGTGGGCACAGGACGGAGACGACGTATGAATTCCAATTTCGGCCATGCCCGCGAGCTGCTCGAGCAAGCTTGGCTCCAACTGCAGGGCGACGACGAAACGAGCCGGAAATCCCGTTTTGCGATTGATATCCTGGTCGAGGCCGTCGCCACGGCCGAGCACTCGAAGCCGTATCGGCAGGCCGAAATCATCGACTTTAGACGGGCGGCTCGTCGGAAATAGAGCCGCGAACTTTACGGCGAACCCATCTGGCGGACATTTATCGGATCCACGGACCGCGCTATGGGTCGAAAATGACTGAATTGCGTGCTGGCCTTCCGATTGTTTCATTTTCTGACCAGATTGCACTGGAGGGCTGGTTCGCGGCGCAACCGAGCGATTCCAACGGCGCCTGGATTAGATTTCGTAAGAAGGGTTCGAGCGTCGCCAGCGTCACCAAAGCCCAGGCGATCGACAGCGCCCTTTGCTACGGCTGGATCGACGGCCAGTTCGACAAGTACGACGCTGACAGTTGGTTGGTTCGCTTTACCCCACGCAGGCCGCACAGCAAGTGGTCGGAGGTCAATCGAAAGCGCGCGCTGGAACTGATTTCGGCGGGAAGCATGCAGACCTCTGGACAATTGGAAATAGATAAAGCGAAGGCTGATGGGAGTCTGCGTATGCGCCAGCTAGCAAGGCCGAGGTTCCACTGGATTTACAGAATGCGCTCGATGCGAACCCGAAGGCCGCAGCTTTCTTTGCTACACTCTCCGGCGCTAACCGATACGCGATCGTGTATAGGATTGGCGCGGTTAAGAAAGCTGAGACCAGGGCGTGGAAGATCGATGGCTTCGTTGGAATGCTCGTACGCGGAGAGACCATTCACGGCTGAAACGACAGATTTTGGGTTCGCACTGACCCTGAGTGTTTGTTCCATCCTAACATGATCTCCTGAAGCCTCGTCATCCCGCCATCCTCGACGTTGTCCCGTTCAACTTAAACGCCGCCATCAGCATCGGGCCGACCGAAAACTCCCCTGCCCTCGCCTTCTCGGTGAGCGCTCTCAAATATCCGCCCGCAGAATGGATGTGTTGAGCACGCTGGAGGATGCAGGATACAACAATCGCTGCGGTTTCCGGCCCCATGACGTGGCAGGCGTCCTCGTACGCCGACGGCGAAATCCCGAGATAGCCCCTCACCTGGGCGGCAGTGGCCATCAAATCGCGCCAATTGCCAATCCCATCGACCGCGTAATCTGCAATTTCAGGGCAAGCTTTCAGCACAAACCCAAGTGGATACCCTTTGGGCGGCTCCTGCGTACCCCGTTCTGGCTCGACCGTTGCCTTGCTCTTCTCTTGAGCAGGTTCAAATTCAAAAAGGTTATTGGTATTTGAATCAGATTGCTGCCAGCCACTATGGGATTCATTGCCAACCGGATTCTCGGTATTCATGTGAGTTTCCAGCAGGATATCGACATCTTCACGAATCGAGGCAAGTTCACCCACAATCGGCTCCAGGCCGTCAACGGTCGCCCGGCGGGGGATTGCGTCCACCACGACACGGAACCGCCTCCAGAGGCCGCCCCAATCTCCTGCAACGTCTTCCCCAACGGCCGCTTCAATCAATTTACTGATGTCGCGACGATGGAGCGTGATCCGCTCCCTCATGAACTTCAGGGCACGGTTGGTCGCCCTGACCCGTTCAGCGGCATCCGTGATCTCGTCGGCGCGGACAAGCAGCGGAGCGAGGGAGAAACCAAACGCTTCTTCCAAGGCCCCTCCCCTGCCCTTCCGGGCGTATCGTTTGCCGTTGGGAGAATCCCGACGGGTAATCAGCCCGCAATCGAGCAAGGCCGCCAGATGCCGCCGTAGCGTCGTATCGGCCATCCCGTGTGCTCTAAGAGACAGCTGCTTGTTCGAGGGGAACACGACGAGGCCGTTCTCTTCCGAAAGCTCGTTGTCCGGATAGAACGACAGCAAGGCTGCCAGAATGGCCAGCGAACGGTCTCCGATGCCAACAAGGGATTTCCCCTCGCACAGATCGCGATACAGCTGCCACTTGTCGACGACCTTCCCTTCGGGAATTTCTTCCTTTTGCGCTGCCAACAAGGCAAGTGACATCGGCCGCCGCCCAAAGGGCGTCGTTGCAATATGCGTTTCCATCTTTTCCTTCGCCTTCAGTTAGGCAAAAGAATCCTGCTCGCCGACTTCGACGTCAAAACGCTTGACACTGATTCGTGGAAATGTGATTCTCACTCTGCAACAAGTCGAGAAGGGCTTCCACGGTTCGCCGTCGGGGGCCTTTTTCTTTTGCGGTTTCTAGTCTCCAATTTTAAATGCTAGCTGATTTTCCTGAGCCCAGGCGATTGTCAGCTGACAATTTTACGATACGGCTCCCTTTTGTGCTGTCTCGAATTCCTTGAAAAGAGTATCCAGACGGCGCTCCAAGAACGCACCAAAGGCCTTATCCGTAGTGGTCAGCCGCCAAGTTCTGCCGTCGCTCTCGACCGAGCCGATACCGGATTGAAGGGTACCTTGACGCGATTGTCGATCATCATCGCACTTCGGTATCGTCGCAGCTGTCAGCGCCAGCTTGAAACGCGCATCACTATCAGCGTTCCGGAAATCTTCATGCTGTATGCGAGCACTAATTAGCGAAGCAGCGTCAGTACTCTTCAGCGTTTCCGCCAGTTTCAACCAACGCGGCCGTCCAGCCTTTGGAGCGGGTCCAATAGCATTGATAATCTCCCGGCTTACCGAATTGGCGACCGTCAACAAACGCGAGACCTCGGGTTTGTCGATCCCAAGTGCGGAACAGACGACATCTCTGTCGAAGCCTTCGGCATCCAGTTTGGCCGCAAAAACCGCACGCTCGATAAAAGAGAGGTCGAGTCTCTGGCCGTTCTCTTGTCCCTGAGCAATCACCATTTCGGCGTCCGTCAACGGGCGGACGATAGCTTTTACCTTTCGTCCGAGATCGCCCGCAACACGGATGCGGCGGTGCCCGTAGGCTGCTTGATATCTTCCCTGCTCTGTCGGGTGACGGCGAACCAGGACGGGCACCTGCTGACCAGATGTTTCGATGGCATTTTTCAGTTCGTTGAAAGCCGGATCATTAAATGAGGACAGACGGTCCGAAACGATGGACGCATCGACCACTGAGGGATCAAGTTCGAAAACACTCTCGCTATTGGCCAACGCTTCACGCAAAACCTTGGCTTCGGCCGCTTCCTCATTGAGCCTATTGAGGCCCATGTTCAGAGCCTTGACGGCACCAGATGGTCTCTGGTGAGGCATTAATCCGCCAGGAGCAGTCGGCGTGCCTGCCTCCACGAGGCTTTTCAGGATATCGCGCCCCTTCATTCGGTCGCCCTCCCCCATGCTTTGAGTACCAGTTGCCCGATTTCGGAGTTCACGCTGTCCATGGATTCCAGAGCACGTTCGTAAGTTTGCCGATGCATCGAATCCTTGGATGCCTCGTAGACGGTCTGCTTCGATAATCCAGCATCGGAAATGGCAGTCGATTTCACCATCATCGCCGTCAGCACACGTTCACCGAACAGGTTGCGAAGGAAGGCCACAATCTGCGCTTGCGGAGCGTCGTTTGGCTCGTAACGGGTAACCAGATAACGCATCCAGTCATAATCAAGATTGCCACCAGCATCCTTGACCACCGACAGCAGGTTGGACGTCATCGCCAGAAATTGATTCATGGACGCTACGTCAAGCATCTGCGGGTGCACCGTGATCAGAATTGAGGTCGCCGCACAGAGCGCAGACATCGTGAGAAAACCCAGTTGCGGCGGGCAGTCAATAACGACGACATCATAGCGATCTTCGACGGATCTCAGGGCTTCGGCCACACGCAAGAAAAACATATCTTCGGAGTGTTCTCTACTCGCGAGAACTCGGGGCGTGTCGTGCTCAAATTCGTGAAGTTCCAGATTTCCCGGAACGAGATCGAGACCTGAGAAATACGTTGTCCGGATGATGTCGGATAGCGGCCGAGGTCCGTCATATCTGATAGCGCCGTAAAGCGTCTGGTTCTCGCCGACATCGAATTCTGGCTGATAACCAAACAGCGCGCTCATGGACGCTTGAGGATCGAGATCAACCGCAAGAACACGATGCCCATGAAGTGCTAGATATTGGGCGAGATGGGCCGCAGTAGTGGTCTTTCCACTCCCTCCCTTGAAATTCGTTACAGCAATGATCTGGAGATGATCTCCTTGACGGCGGTTAGGCAGATACGCAGGTTTGGAATTCCCGAGAAAACGACGGAGTTCGTGAACCTGCTCCAGCGTGTACGCACGACGGCCACCCGCTGTTTTATCGGGGGTAGGGCCTTCTTCAGCTAAAGCCAGGTGCCTGATATAACTCTCCGTCACCCCGATAAGCTTTGCTACTTCAGGACTGGAAAACTTGCGAAGTTCTTTCTGTGCGGACGGCGGGAACAAACGCTCGCGTAGCAACTGGAGTTGAGAGCCCAGAGCTTGAGAATCGGCCCATATCGTCTCATCAATTGACTGCGCCGCGATTACTCGCTCGGCAGCAGGATTAGCGGCTGATGTTGTCATTCACGATATTTCCAGCATATGGGCATCTTTTTCGTGAATGTGTCCGAGTCTCCCGTGACCGTCAAGGAATATTGGGTTAACAGAAGGTTAACGGCAAGCCTTGCAGTACTGGCGATCGCAATTGTCAGCTGACAATCGTGAGCGGGTAGTGAGAGCCACTCCCGTCAGATCGGGCTCTTCGCCCTTCAGGAATCAAGCCTCTGCCATTTGCTTCAATCGTCCCGGCATTCCAAGGGGCTCGTCTCTCACGACCACAAGATAGCAGAAATCCGGAGCAATCCGATCGTGCGCCAAGCCACCGACCCAGACTATGTCGGACCGATTCGAAATCACACTGAAGTAGAGTTCGCGCAAATCGACGCATTCCTGCTGCAATCGGGCGTACGCACATAGCGTTCTGAGGTTTGATGCATACGGCGTGGGCGCGCTTTGGTATTCGACGGACGGTGAAGCGTTTTTGTCGCCATTCGCAGATGGGGCCTTGTCCTACAGGCCAGACGCCTTGGTGAGATTGACGCGGAAGCGGTCGCGGCGGCGCTGGTATTTTCGGGTCATTTCAGCGGAGGCATGGCCAAGTTGCTTTTGCACATAGCGTTCATCGACCTCGGCGGAAGAGGCGAGGCCAGCTCTGAGCGAGTGGCCGGAGAATTTTTGCCCTCGTTCGCCTTCTGAAAGATCGCCGCGCACGCCGGCGGCCAGCGCGGCGCGCTTGACGAGACGGGCGACCTCCTGGTCGTTGAGCCGCTCCGACCCCACCTGTTTGCCCTGGCCGGTTACGCGGCGGAACAGCGGCCCGTGGGCGATGCGCGCGAATTTCAGCCAGGTTTCGAGCCCCACGACCGGGCAGGTGGCGTCGGCCGAGCCGCGGCCGATCTCGACCTCGCGCCAGCCGGTCTTGCCGCGCAGCTTGACCAGGATGCCCTTGTCCAAAACCTCGATCCAGCCGCGACCGTCCTCGGTCTGGTCGCGACCGCAGTCCAGGCCGGTGATTTCGGAACGGCGCAGGCCGCCGGCAAAGCCGAGCAGCAGCATGGCCCGGTCGCGCAGTCCGCGTAAGGTTCCGCGGTCGAGCGTTTCCAGCATGGCGATCAGATCCTCGGGCAGGATCGCTTCCTTCTGTCGGGGAGGGGAGGCATGTTTGTTGCGGATGCCGGCCATCACCGTCGCTATGTGCCGATCCTTGCGATCGAGCGGCTGACCGCGCTGCGTGTAATTCCATGAGAGCGACGACAGCCGCCGTTCGATCGTTGATACTGAGTTTGGCTTTTTGTCGCCGGTCACCGTGCCTGAGGCGCAGGCGGTGATGTAGAGCCCGACGGTTTGCGGGTCAGGCGGCGTCGCTTCAAGATTTTGCCGCCGGCACCAGGCGCAAAAATGCTTCCAGTCGGCGGCGTAGGCGCGGCGCGTATTGGCGGAACTGGCCGCCTCAACGTAATCGCGCGCGCGGTCCGCAAGCTTTTCCAGATGCGCCGGAAGGGGAGGAGAGGGGACTTTGGTCTGCACGACCCCCATCTCCATCACGACATCAATAATGTCGGGCAGATCGCCAGTATCGGTATCAGATGGATTTTCAGATTGGTTCATAATTACAGGAGCGGGACCGTCGCCTCAAGATTCTCTCGGAAAGCAATTTCCGACGCCCCAGTGTATGGCAACGCACACGGAATGTGAATCGGCATCGACAAGCAGGGTCACTGCCCGCATTGACGTTGATTTCTATAGCACTTGGTGCTACATGACGGCATGAAGGAACGAGCATTCAAGACGGCCTGGTTTGCCAAGGCGGCGCGCAAGGCGCGCATCAGTGACGCCGTCTTATGCAAGGCTATCGCGCAGGTGGCACAGGGACAGGCCGACGATCTGGGCGGCGGCGTGTTCAAGAAGCGCCTGAACGACAACCGGCACCGCTCGATCATTCTGGCCAGGTCTGGCGCGTTCTGGGTCTATGAATATCTGTTCGCCAAGCAGGACAGGGCCAACATCGATGACAATGAACTCGTCGCGTTCCGCAAACTGGCCAAAGCTTATTTCGGATTGACGGACCGGCAGATCGCCGCGTTGTTCGCAGACGGGGATTTTTTGGAGATATGCCATGAACAAGGCTAGAAAATACAAGTCTGACGCCTTCGAGGCGATCCACAGCTCGGCCAGCGCGCTCTACAAGGTCGGGGCGATCGACAAGACAACGATGCGCGGCTTCGACGAGGGCTGTCTGGCGGTTCCTGCGGCGTTCGATCCGGATGCGATCAAGGCGCTGCGCGAGAAAAACCATGTCAGCCAACCAGTGTTCGCGCGCTATCTGAACACGTCGGAATCGACGGTGCAGAAGTGGGAGACCGGCGCCAAACGGCCGAGCGGGCTGGCGCTGAAGCTGCTGTCGGTGGTCGAAAAGCACGGTTTGCGTGTGCTCAGCTAGCGCTTGCAAGAATGAACGATAAAGTCGGACGACGAATTGGAAGAGGCTGACAGCATGAAGACGGCAGCCGCCCAGTTTGACCTATTCGATGAGGCTCCCGGCTATCGGGAAGTTCCGCGTTCCGCGCTCCGCGCTGAAGAAGCGAGCTGTGGCGCGCGGCCTGGTCTCTCCGAACTGGAACGCGGAGGAGGCAGCAAGACGACTGGAAGAGGGCGGTGAATACAGGGTCTTGCGCAAGCTGGTTCCGCGTCCGATCGTAAGGCGGAGCGAAAGCCGATATTCCAACCTCGCAGTCTTGGTCGATACCGAGACGACAGGCCTCCATCACGCCAGGGACGAGGTCATCGAAATCGGCGCGGTTGCCTTCACCTATGAGGATAGCGGCAGGATCGGGGACGTGGTTGGCGTCTACAGTGGTCTGCGCCAGCCCGCGTCGCCCATCCCCCCGGAAATTACCCGCCTGACCGGCATCACCGATGCAATGGTCGCCGGGCAGGCAATCGATATCGCCGCCCTCGAAACGCTGATTGAGCCGGCCGACCTGATCATTGCCCACAATGCCGGATTTGATCGGCCATTTTGCGAAAAACTTTCGCCGGCCTTCGTTCCAAAAGCGTGGGCATGCTCGGTCACCGAGGTGCGTTGGGCCGATCTGGGCTTTGAGGGCAACAAGCTCGGCTATCTGGTTGGGCAGCCCGGCCTGTTCCACGAAGGGCATCGCGCCACCGACGATTGCCATGCACTTCTTGAAGTGTTGGCAAGACCGGCGGGGGAGGGCGGTGCCCTTCCCTTGCCCAGCTGCTGCTGTCAAGCGCCCGCTGCAGGATCCGCATTTTCGCCGAGAACGCACCTTTCGATATGAAGGATCATCTGAAGGCGAGGGGCTATCGCTGGTCTGACGGCAGCGATGGTCGGCCGAAGGCATGGTGGATCGAAGTTGATGAAGACCTGTACGCTGACGAACTGCGTTATCTGCGCACCGAGATCTATCGCTGGGACGAGGCGGAGCCGCCGAGCGTACGGTTGACGGCGCACGATCGGTTCAGGGCATAGCGCGTTTGCGTGTTTCGCGAAAATGCAGGATGCAGCGCGAGGGCCACATCTGCGGGTACCGTGCGTTCTGCCGACGGCATGTCGGCCCGAGGCGCGACCGTTTTTGCTGACGCCGTCTCTCATGGCGAGCCGCCATTTTTCATCGCTGTCGTCGAGCGGAGTCGGGGTGAGGGCCGTTTGCGGGCTTTTGCTCGACATTTTGAGCCATTTCGGCCCACGTTCCAATTACGAACGATAAGGCAACATTATCATTCGTTGTATGTTGCCGACAGGCACAGCGCTTTTTGCCCATTTCTGTTGCCAAAAGCGCCGCCATGACTCATCGTGCTTGCGATGATTCTGCGTCCAAAACCCGCCCCCCGCCACTACGCCACGCTTGCCGGCGCCCCTTCGACCGCGCCGATGGCAACGGTGCCGGCCTGGCTGCGCCGCGCCGTCCCCGATGCGCAAGCCCTTGCGAGCAACGACGTTGAGGATGTGGCGCTCGTTGCCGGCGCCGCCATCGGCGCGCTCGATGCGGTGGTCCGCCGGCAGGAGCGGTGGGCCGGCGCCTGGCGGCAGCGCCTGGCGCTTTCGGCGGCCGCGGTAACGGCGAAGCAGGCAGGGCGCGTCGAGGATGAAGGCGCGCTGCGCGACGCCGTGCTGCTCACACGCCCGGGCGATTTTTTGTCCGTCGGCCCCGCCGGATCGATGCTGCTTGCCTGGCGCCGGCTGGCCGGCACGCCTGCCGAGAAACTGCTGACCGAGGCGAGCATCGGCGCGGTGCTGGATGACCTCGGTCTCCGCCGCGACGAGGACGCAGTCGGCGAACTGGCGGATGATCTTCGACAGCTTTCCGCGAACATCGGAATGGTCGGCATGCTGACCGGCGCGTTTACGGCCGCCGAAAGGTATGGCTTCGCACGAGCCTTCGGATGTTTGCTCGCGGACGCCCTGCTGGCGCAACGGGTGGGTTGGACCCACGCGGTGCCGCTGCTCGGCGCCGAGGCGACCTGGGGCATAAGCGCTCGTGCACGTCGATCGGCAGCCGGCTCTGTGGCGACTAGCATTGAGACAGATCCCGAGCGTGCGAAAAATCTGCTCGCCGCCCAGGCGCGGGCCGCGCTGCGCGCCATCGATCTGTCTGCGGACCTCGGGCGCCGTGCGGACCGTCTGCTTGCCGTTGCCCCAAAACTCAGAGCCAAGGCGGCGGACGCTGTTGTCGACAAGCTCCTGTCCCACGACGCGATCGTCGCCTCGGAACAGATCTCTGGCATGAGCGATCGCGGCCTGCGCCGCCTGTTCGACCGGCTGGTCGAGCTCGGTGCCGTGCGTGAATTGTCCGGCCGCGCCACCTTCCGCATCTACGGGCTGTGAAGACAATGGCGGAGAGTGCACGTAGGCGAGGAGGGAGCCAGCCAGATGACCGTCGATCCGGCGACCGCCTGTTTGATCGCGAGCTGGATCATCTGCCGCCGGAGGCGCGCTGGCGCGAATGGATGCATCGGGTCGAAGCAACGATCTTCGCCGCTAGCGAGCCGGTCGACCGCGAAATGCTCGCCCGCATCGTCGGGAAAAGCTGCAGCATCGATCTTTTGATCGACGACATCCGCGAGGAGCTGCGCGGCCGGCCCTACGATCTGGTTTCCGTCGCCGGCGGTTTTCGGCACCTGACCCGGCCTGCCTATGCCGACGCCATCCGCGCCGCGGTTGGCAGCAATGAGAAGACGACCGACCTGACACAATCTGAAGTGCTGGTGCTGATGTGCATCGCCTACTTCCAGCCGATTACCCGTGGAGAGCTGTCGACGTTCTTCGGCAAGGAAGTTTCGCGCGACCTGATTGGCCATCTGCGCGGTGCGAAGCTGGTCGCCTCCGGTCCGCGCAGCCCGACGCCGGGCGCGCCTTACACCTATGTCACGACCAAAGAATTCCTGTTGGAGTTCGGTCTCGATACGCTGCGCGATCTGCCGGATTTCGAGGCGCTCGAGGATGCCGGACTGCTGAGCAAAGAGAAGCTGCTGGCGGGCGACATCATGCCGGAGTTTTCAACCCAGCAAAACTCCAACTTCGAGGTCGAAGACTAAATGCTCGCTAGCAGAGCAGCTGCTGGCCGTTGTGGGGAGCGGGAAAAAGTGGGGGTCAAGTCGCAAGGGCAAACTTAGCTTGCTTGAGACGACCATCGGCGACGGCCGCCCTGACCTGCAATACCCTATGAGCGCCGGCAGGAGACCAACGCATCTGCCGCTTCTTGTTCATCCGAGCGTTCACGAGGCTGTTGGCGGCGCTTTCGGCCGGAGAACTCGATATCGGCTGACGGGACCAATATCGATGGCAGTAGTCGACAATCGACGTCGTGTTCTGGACGAGGTAGGTCTGGAGATTGCTGATCAATACGGACAATCGCTTGAGCTTTTGGTTGGCGTCTCGAAGCCCAGGGTGCTGCTCCAACTGGTAGAGCATATTCTTCACGGCTTTCGTCGCCTCCCTGACGTAGCCGCTCCAGAGAAGATGCCGGAGCCTCGGCACATCAACCGCAACATCCCGAAGGTAGATGTTCAGATCGCCGACATGCCTGATTCCTTCCCATGTCTGTTCGATGTGCCGGAGCCGCATCGACAGATGGAACCAGTCAAGAATATGCGTCACGGGCTGCCTTGTTGCACTGAGGACGATGCCCTGCAGCCCGACGTCTCCGTCGCTGAAAACAGTGACGTCTCGGCCAGGCAGCCATCCTTGCGCCCGCATCGCGGCAAGAACCACATCGTGCTTGCCGGTGGCCACATGCGGTGCGGCCGCAAACTGACGCGGTGGCCGTCCCGGTGAAACAACGCGTCCCATTGCGATTTCGAAATGCCGGCTTTGATATCCTGGAACCGCGCGGATATAGGCGCCATCGATGAAGACTGAGATGGAGGATCCGCCGGCCTGGCTCATGCGATAGGGGCTGGCGGCATCCCACTTCTCGATCTGATCGGCGACTGTGGCGAGCCGGTTGACGACAGTTCGATGATTGTGTGGTCGCGCGGCCGGTACAAAGAGATCGAGCACACGGGCTGCTTCTCGAAACGATAGTCGGGAGCCGAGTTCGGCCTGAACACGCTCCAATTCCGGCGTTGCTCTGCCCTTCAACAGGGTCTCGATGCTTCCGGTATTCGCTGTTGCCGTCTTTCCGCAGGCACAGCTGCGGAACCGAGGCACGCGCAGGCGACAAATACCGTAGAGCGAATGGACCGTACGAGATCGATAGTCATGAACCCCGCGAGGGCGGCCGCAGTCGTGACATTTCCTATCCTGCTGACTAGCTTCATCCGTCTGAAACTGCGTTAACGCCTCCTGCAGGCGGCGATGTATCGCCTTGCCATCCTCCAGGGAGAGGCCGAGCTCGTCGAGACGCGCTCCGTCGACACTGCGGTCGACGATTGCAATCTCCCGACGCTGCGGAACGCCATCGGCGCCGACAATCTCAACCCAGACCTTCATCCTCAATTGCCCCATCACCGAGTGCCCTTTCCGGAAAAGGCCTCGATTAGCCGAAGGTTCTTACCCCCAGCTTTTTCCCGCTCCCAACAGGGCCTCGGTTTCGGAGACGTGATGGGCTAGTGTGCCGATGACGACACCTAACTCGACCTCCCAGTCCAATTTGGTCGACGCGAGCGGTTTGATCGTGTCGTCGTTCGGTCCGCAGATGGACGAGGGCGCCTTCAGGAAGATGACCGGCTCAGCAGGCTCAAGCATACCGGATTCTTTCGCATGGCAGGCGTAGTTGAGACCGATGCAAATGAATTTCGACGTCCCGCTGACCGGAGGACCGAGCCTGAGCGGGTCCGAAACGACCGGAAGAGCGGCGATGTCCAGCGCGGACAGTCGCGCCAGCCCTTCCGGCGAGATCGCTGCGGGATCCATATCGGCGCAGTGGCGCGACAAATCACGCAGTTGCCCTGCGGCATCCACGACGGCGGGCTTTTCTGCGCCGACCGCGCCATATCGGCAGAGTTTCATTGGTGGGTTCCCCGGACTATAGGCAATGTCGTCAGTTGAGCTGCGCTACGATCGCCTCGACGAACTGCGGAATGTCGTAAATGAAGCGACCTGTGATCACGTTTCCATCGACCACGACCGGCTGATCGATCACCGTGGCCCCGGCGTTCGTCATGTCCTCCATGATCGCCCAATAACCGGTCGCCTGTCGGCCTTCCGTCAATTTGGCGCTCAAGAAGACCTGTGAGCCGTGACACAGGGCGCCCAGTGGCTTTCCTGATGCTTGGAATTTCTGGAGGAAGGCAAGAACCGCCGGGTTGGTTCGGAGCTGGTCCGGGTTCCAGGCCCCTCCCGGCACATAGACGGCATCGTAATCGTCGACGGAGATCTCTTCGATTCGAGCGTCGATCGGAATCCAGCCGGAATTGTGCGTGAACTGAACCGCTAGGACGTGCGTCTTGGCGATTTCGGGGAATTGGATTCCAAGCATCTCCGGATATTCGACGTGGTTTGGCGAGACGAGGTGACAAGCGGCACCTCTGTCTTCGAACCACTTCCTGGGGATCGAAACTTCCGTCTCTTCCACGCCGTGGGTCGCGATGATGCCAATTCGCTTTCCCGCGAAGCGCTTGGGGTCGGCTGGCTCCTCGGTCATGAATTTCAGCAGGTGCTCATTTCCTGGCGCTGTGGCGAGGAAATGGATGTTCACCTTCGGGAACGTCGGCAGCTCGTACTCGTGAAGCTTCATTACTGTGCCGCGTAGCGACTGGGCTGTCATGGGACGTCTCCTTGAGTTTCGATTCAATGCATATGACCGGGTATGAACCCTGGACGAGTTAAGCTGAACTTGGCGGTCGGCTCCGGACTGCGACGTCGTGCGCCAGGTCGCTTGCGCCGCGGGCGCGCAATTCCTGGAGGGTGCTGACGCCGAGCTGCGCCATGCCTCGGCGTATCTCGTCGCCGAAGATGGCGAAGGCCTTCTCAGCGCCCTGAGGGCCTCCTGCGGCAACGCCGTAGAGGAACGACCGACCTGAGAACACAAAATCCGCGCCCAATGAAATCGCGCGAAGCACGTCCTCGCCACTGCGGATACCGCTGTCCATCATGACGACCAGGCGACCGCGACAGGCCTCTACTATTTTCGGGAGAACCTCGGGTGGGGCGGGCGCCGCGTCAAACTGCCGTCCGCCATGATTGGAGACAACGATGCCGTCCGCCCCAATATCCACAGCGTCCTGCGCCACCGTGACGTCCATGACGCCTTTGAGCACGAACTTACCGGGCCAGCCGTCGCGCAGCCGCTTAAGGTGGGACGCGTCCAGAGCGTCCGTGATGTGCGCAGCCACATACTCGGCAAGCGAGGGAGCCCCTTCGCCCTTTGGGGCGTACTGCGCCAGGCTCTGGAAACGGGGCATACCGGAAGCAATAGTTGCGAGAGCCCAGGACGGATGTCTCAGCACATCCACGAGGGTCCCAAGGCCCGGTCGAAACGGAAGCTGGAATCGATTTCGGATGTCGCGCACCCGCCGACTTTGGATGGGCACGTCGATCGTGACCTGCAGAACCTCCACACCCGCGTCTCGTGCTCTGCGCATCAGGTCAAAGGTAACGTCGTTGTTTTTGGCGGCGTAGAGCTGGAACCATAGATTGCCTTGCGTGAGCCTGGCGATTTCCTCGATGCTTGTGGTTCCAACGGTCGACAGCCCGTAGGGTACGTTTGCGCTACGCGCGGAAGCCGCAAGCGCGCGATCGGCGCCGGGCCAAATAGCATTTGCGAGCCCGACAGGCGACACGCCGATGGGAAGGTCGTAGGCTCGGCCGAACAAACTCGACGCAGTCGAGCGACCACTCACGTCACGCGCATATCGCGGCGCCAAAGTCACGTTGTCGAGGGCATCCCGATTCCGCTTTAGCGCGAGCTCTGCTCCGGTCCCGCTCTCAAGGTAACCGAGCGCCATGCGCGGCACGCGCCTTCGCGCAATTCGAGCAAGATCCTCGATCGTGGCGGCATTTTGAACTTGAATATCGAGCATAGGCCTAACCCTGTGGCAGGCGCACTGCGCGCAAGCGCCCGGACGTCCGCGGCATTCGGGTATCGATGCACAAAGCCACGACCTGGCCGGCGCTCAACAGCACAGCCGGGCCTACCATTCGACACAGATCTTGCCGAAATGGCCGCCGCTGATTTGATAGCGGAAGGCCTCTGGCAGCTGCTCAAAGTCGTAGGTGCGGTCGATAATCGGTCGAAGCCGGGAGGCGTCGAGTGCCGACACGTAATCCTGCTGATCGCGTCGGCTGCCGACGATGAGGCCCTGAAGGCGCACCTGCTTGCGCATAAGTTCCGAGGTCGGCACTTCGCCTTGCCGACCCGTGAGCACGCCGATCAAAGCGATGTGTCCGCCCACTCTGACGGCTTCAATGGACTGCGGCAGCGTGCCCGGCCCGCCGATCTCGACGATGTGATCGATACCGCAGCCGCTGGTGAACTGCTTAGCCACTTCGCCCCAGTTCTGGGTTTCGCGATAGTTGATGACATGGTCAGCGCCGAGGGCGCGCAGGCGCTCAAGTTTTTCGTTCGAGGATGATGTAGCAATGACCGTGGCGCCCATGAGCTTGGCGATCTGGAGCGCGGCGATCGACACCCCGCCAGTGCCCATAACCAGCACCGTTTCCCCGGCCTTGAGACTACCGTCGACCACAAGCCCCCGCCACGCTGTCAAGCCTGCGGTGGTGATTGTGGCGGCTTCGCAATGAGACCAACTGGCGGGCGAGTGCGTAAAGCCATACGCAGGTCGCACGACATGGGTGGTTGCCATCCCATCGATGCCATCGCCCGGAGTGCCCGAAAAGGTGCTGACCGCTGCGAAGGGTGGGCCGGCCTGCCACTGCGGGAAGAAGCAGGAGACCACGCGGTCGCCGGGGTGAAATGCTGTTACATCTTGGCCCACGGCGTCGACCACCCCGGCGCCGTCGGACATCAGGATGCGCCCATCCGCAGTGGGAAGACCGCCGTTTGCGACGAGGAGGTCGTGGTAATTCAGCGACGTCGCGTGGATGGCGACGCGGATCTCGTTCGGGCCTGGTTCGCCCGGATCAGGACGTTCGACAAGTTCAAGGCGATCCAAACCGCCTGGAGTCCGAACAGCAAAGGCCTTCATACGACACCTCTTGATTGAGCCTATCCACGGTTTAGTCGCCGTTTGGAGCTGCCAAACGGCATTGACTCGTGAGGACCTAGTCGCTTCCTCGCCGCCGACTCCGTGGACAACTCTGGGCTTTCCGTCGGCGAGATTGCTGACGGGGGCAAAGACCCGTCAGACCGGTAGCGAGCGCCCGGCGCGAGAAGTGCTCGGCGACAGTGATGGCCGTGGATTCGCCACCGATCAGACTGGCGTCCGAGAGATCGCGAACGATCTCCCGGATCGGCCCGACAGGCACGAACTCTGACGTGCCGATGGCGAAGGCTGCCACGGCGAGTGTGAGCAGCAAGCCGCGCGCTCCTCACGCCGTGACATCGTCTACATAGTGGACCGCGAATCCGGCTCTCCCAGGCGCGACATCGTCGGCCATCGTGTGACGATCCGGGAAGTCGCCGCCATTCTGCGAGCGGAACGAGATGGGCGTATCGGCGAATAGCCCTTCGAGCCGACTGCGCCAAGCCGCCTTGACCGCCTCGACTTCTTCGCCGGTGGTGATGTGGGCCGCACCATAGACGGGATGAATCGGAAGCACGTCCATGCCGGGATAGAACAGTGCGCCGTGGGTGAGCGGAAACAGCAACTGGTCGATCGGGCCGTTGATGCCGCGCGGACCGTAGTCGGCCTCTGGACCGCCCGTCATGACGTTCACGAGCGCCCGCTTGCCCTTTAGGATGCCGTCGCCGAAGCGGTACTCGTTGGTGCCGTTCTTGTAGCCATAGGCAAAGCCAAAGGCGTATACGCGCTCGATCCAACCCTTGAGGATCGCCGGCACGCCATACCACCACAGAGGGAACTGTAGGATCACCGCATCGGCCGCGAGCAGCTTGGCCTGTTCGGCAGCAACGTCCGGGGACTGTTGGCCGGTAGAGTACGCATTGGCCGATTCCATGATGAACGAGAGGCGTTCGGGATTGGTGCGGCTTGGGAAGTCTTCGGCGTCGAACACAGCTTTCCAGCGCATGCCATAGAGGTCAGACTGCAAAACCTCGTGCCCCTGGGAAGTGAGCGTTTGGACGCTGACATCGACGAGTTGGCGCGTGATCGAAGCTGGCTCTGGGTGAGCGTAGATGATGAGAATCTTCTTGGTCACGGATGTCTCCTGGGGCGTATGCGCGATTTACTTGCGGTCTTTTGGATGGACCGCGGACTGGAGCGGAGGAACCAACACCGCCCCGAAATGCGGCTTGCCATTGCTTTCTGAACCTGACGCAAGCATATGTGAAATCGATAGTGTTTTGAGATGCAATACATATGGTGGATACCAGCCGCATCGACCTTAGCCTGTTGGCGACTCTTGAGGTCTTGCTCGCCGAGCGGAACGTGACCAAGGCGGCCGCTCGGCTACACCTGAGCCAGCCGGCCGTTAGCGCGCAGTTGGCGCGGCTACGTGACCTCTTCGACGATCCCCTGCTTGTTCCCGCTCAGCGCGGGATGACTCCTACGGCCAAGGCCCTCGACCTCGCGCAGCCGCTACGCGACGCGCTGGATCAGCTGCGCAATATCTTGCACTCTCATTGGGATTTCGATCCCACCACTGCGGAGTTGACCGTCACGATCGCCTGTTCGGATTACATTCAGGCTGCGGTGATTATGCCGCTCGTACTGGCATTGAGGCAAAGAGCTCCCGGCGTGCGGGTGGCGGTTCGACATTTGATCCCCGCCCAGATGGATCAGCAGCTGACGAACGGCGAGACCGATCTGGTCATCGCCACACCAGACCCAGCTCTGCCGCATCTTCGGACCTGCTCCTTGTTCGATGAGACCTATGTGCTCGTCGGCCGATGGGATCATCCGCATCTGAAAAGCGGTCTGACAATCGACGAGTATGTTCAATTAGAGCATGTTGTGGTCTCGCGGCGCGGCGGTAATTTCAAGACGCCGGTGGATAACGCCCTGGAGATCCTCGGGCGTCGACGCAACGTCGTTATGTCGGCCGCCTCTTTTCTTTTCGTTCCTGAAATTGTTTCAGGAAGCGATCTTGTTGCACTTGTGCCCCGGCGGTTGTTTCGGACCCAGTCCGGCCGGCTCACGATGGTTGACGTTCCATGGCTCGCGGAGGCGTTTAACGTCAGTTTGATCTGGCACGAACGTGGTCACGGTCACGCAGGCCAGCGCTGGATTCGCGAATTGATCGCCGAACTCGCAGGCACGGCGACTGAAGACGGCGTGAATGCCGAGCGCACAAAGTCTGAGACATAGGCGGCCCGCACCATGAGAACCTCCGTCAAACGCGTCGAGGCGCGTTCGGAATTTTCTTCCGCTATCACTCAAGCTGATATCAAGGGAAAGAATTCACGATTGGTGCAATTCTAATCATGCTGTCATTCGTAGCGGATGAGCCTTGCGTGGCTACATGCGATGCTGGGAACCGCCCGTGCAATAAGTCGTGCTGATACGGCTCCTTGGAGCGGCCGGCATAGGTGGTTCTGGCGCCAGGCAGGCATTTACCGTTAAGCGCGCGCGGGTTGATCTGCTTAGGAGCGGCGGACTTGCCGGTTCAGATCCGCCACATCAACTATGTGATCGCTGCCGCGGACCACGGAAGCTTCCGCCGAGCAGCTGGTGTGTTGGGTATACAAGAGTCGGCGATCAGTCGCCGTGTGCGTGATCTGGAAGATCGCCTTGGGGCGAAGTTGTTCACTCGATCACCTAGTGGCGTTCAACTGACCCTCGCGGGCGAGCAGTTCGTCGAACGCGGCCGAAAGGCCCTTTCACAGATTGGGCTTGCCAGAACTGAGGTGGCCGCGGTGGCACGTGGCGAGAGCGGGCATGTGCGGATCGGGATCTTTTCGTCGCTAGCCTCTGGTTTTCTTTCCGAGCTGATCCAAGCTTTCGGAAAGCAGTATGGCGCGATACGTCTAACCTTTGTCGATGGAAATCCGGCTGAACATGTAGCCGCGGTGCGTCGGCATCAGCTAGGCCGTGTGGACTCTTGGGATTCCCAAGGCTGAGCAAATCAGATTCAAAGGCTGTCTTTTGGAGGCAGCCATGGGTGTTCTCGGGGTCATTTGCGGGAGGGGGCGAAATGACACCCTAAGGAACCGGCCCATCTGTATTCGCCAATGAGGTTGATATGCTCCCAGCCAAGCGGCGAGACGTGAGCGAGGAGTTCGGGCGGAATGGGCAATCCGGCTTGCTTCCGGTTTTGGACGGCGTCACCGAGTTTCAGGGTGTTCCAAAAAATGATAATGGCGGTGAGCAGGTTCAAACCTGCGATCCAGTAATGCTGGCCTTCGGTGGAACGATCACGGATTTCGCCGCGCCGATAGAAATTGACGGCTTGCTTCAAGGCATGATGTGACTCGCCTTTGTTCAAGCCCACTCGCGCACGGCGCTGCATGCCAACATCCATGATCCAGTTGATCATGAAGAGTGTTCGTTCGACCCGGCCAACTTCCCGCAACGCCAGAGCCAGCTCGTTTTGTCTGGGATATGACGCGAGTTTCCGCAAGATTTGGCTGGGTGGCATGATGCCGGCGGTCATCGTGGCGGCAATGCGCAGGATATCCGGCCAATTCCGCTCGATGAGAGATTCCTTTACTTTATCGGTGATCAACGGACGCAGATTGGCTGGCGCACTGGCCGGATCAAAAACATAAAATCGTTTGGACGGCAGATCCCGGATGTGCGGGATAAATGAGAAGCCAGTAATCGAGCAGGCGGCAAAGACGTGATCGGTGAAGCCGCCTGTATCGGCGTATTGCTCGTGTATGCGCTTTCCAGTCTCGTTCAACCTGCCCTGCGCGAATGGGGCCGCCGCCACACCGCCGAGTTCGAAAAACTCGATAGCCTCGGCGATTGCGGGAAACTGTCGCTGCCCGATTATTCTAGGCGCGCGGCGCGTCGTCTTCGCCCTCGACCATCAGCTTTCCGATCAATTCGCGAACCCAGCGCTGCCCGGCATGGCCGTGACAACGTTCGTGCCAGATCAAGCCAATATCGAACCGTTCGCTCAGCCAGGGCAGATCGATGATCGTCAGCCTTTCCGATTGGGCACGAAACAGCCGCCTGGGCACGAGCGCGACAAGATCGCTGCTGGAAACAATTTCGGGAATGAACAAGAACGAGCCCGCTGACATGACGACATTGCGCCGATAACCGAGAACCCCCAAGGCGTCGTCAACTGGTGTCTCGAAATTGCCGCCTCGCCGTGAGACGACAACATGTTCCAGTCTGACATATTCCTCGATCGTCAGACCAGCCTTCAAATCCGGGTGGCTTTGCCTCCCGATGAGGACATATGTTTCCTCGTAAAGGTGACATGCACGTAGATGCTGCATCGCGGGATCGGGTGTGGCGATCACCAAATCGATATCGCCGTTCGCCAACTGCTGTTCCATGAGGGCGGGGGACAGGTGCCAAACCGCCACGCGCACGCCTGGTGCTATCCGCCGGAGCGCCAAGACGAGCGGCATCACAACGGCTGCCTGGACATAATCCGAGCAAGCGATCGACACAGCGAGTTGCGCCGTTTCGGGATCGAAGTCCCTGTGGGATTGCAGTGTCGAGCGCACCCGATCCAACGCTTCGCGCAATTGCGGGGCAAGTTCTGTTGCCTTGGCGGTCGGGGTCATTCCGCGCTGGGCGGGAAGAAGTAAGGGATCGTCGAACAAATCCCGCAGCCGCGCGAGTTGCGCACTGACTGCCGGCTGGCTGAGATGGAGCTTCGCCGCCGCCTTGGTGACGTTCCGTTCGTCGAGCAGCACTTCGAGCGTTGCCAGAAGGTTGAGGTCGATGCGGCTGGTATCCACCACCTTTATTCCTGAACAAAATTTAATCGATTTCACATATGGCTGAAAAGCCTCCATCATGCAAGCACCGATGCGGGGGCTTCACCAATCCCTCCCGCGGGAGGCAAGGATGATCATCGTCAGTTTTCTTTACCCCAATACTGAGGAAGCGCGCTTCGATGCCGCCTATTATGTCGAGAACCATGTGCCCATGACCCTGGGCCTGCTTGGCGACGCTGTTAGAGGGGTGATCGTCGAAACCGGCATTGGCGGCGCACAGCCGGGTGCCCCCGCGCCCTACATCGCCGCGTTTCACGCGCTATTCGAGTCGCCGGATAGCTTTCAAAAAGCATTCCGCGCGCACGCGGCCGAAATTCAGGGCGACGGACCGAGCTTCACAAACATCGCGCCGGTCGTTCAGATCGGAAATGTGAGCGTCGTGACGTTGATGGCCGACACAAAGAAAGCGGCCGAACGCCAAAACACGGCCCCACCGCGTGGCACATCCGGTTCGGAACCGCCGCCCGCCATCTTAAACACCATCCAATCGGGAGATGCAGATGTTCACCTATCACACTAAAGAAACCGCGGCCGCAGAATCCCAGGCGCAGATCGGCGTTTCGCTTAAGACCTTCAGATTCCTTCCGAAGCTGCACCAGCTTCTCGCCGAAGCGCCGATCACTTATGAGATCTACAACAGCGCATGGCCGCCATGTACGAACGTTCGACGCTGTCACCCGTCGAGCAGGAAACCGTCCTGATGACGGCGAGTTATCATAATCGCTGCCACTATTGCATGGCCAGCCACTCGATGCTGATGAAGATGAAGAAGCTGCCCGAGGATGTTATCGCGGCGCTGCGCGAAGGCCGGCCGATCAGGGATCACAAGCTGGAAACTTTGCGTCGCTTCGTTACGCTGCTGATCGACAAGCGCGCGGCCATGTCGGCGATGCCGAACTACAGACATTCATCGATGCCGGCTACATCAAGCGTCAGGCGCTCGAAGTGCTTACAGGGCTTGCCGCCAAGCTCATCTCCAACTTCACCAACGCGCTGGCCCATACCGAGCTTGACGATCCGGTGAAACCGCTGGCTGGGTACATCCCAGCGAGCGCTGAAGCGCACCCCTCCACTCCACGACAGAGACCAGAGAAGCATGATGATGAAGAATATCCTTATTGTATCTGCGCACCCCGAACCAACCTCGCTCACCCGGCAGTTGGTCGATGTTACTGTCGAGACGCTTGGCGCCGCCGGACACGAGATCGTGCAATCCGAACTTTACGGCATGAAGTGGAAAGCGGTGTTCGACGCCGACGACTTTCCCGTCCGCACCAATCCCGACCGGCTGTCGTTCATCATGGAGTCGGGCCATGCCTATGCGACCGGCAACCAGACGCCGGATGTTGTTTCCGAACAGGCCAAACTTCTTGCCGCGGACGCGGTCATCCTGCAGTTCCCGCTGTGGTGGTACAGCGTGCCCGCGATCCTGAAGGGCTGGATCGAGCGCGTCTATGCCTTTGGTTTCGCTTATGGCTACGAGAACGGCACCAACGAGTTTCGCTTCGGGGACGGCATCCTGAAGGGCAAGCGCGCGCTGGTAAATGTTCAGGCCGGTGGACCTGTGGCGGACTATGGCCCGCGCGGGATCAACGCACCGATTGAGGAGCTGCTCTTTCCGCTGACCCACGGCGCGCTCTTCTATCCGGGCATGGAGGTGCTGCCCACGCACGCTGTCTACAGCGCCGGCCATGTCTCCACCGCCGAAGAGGTCGAGGCGATCAAGGCGGGCTGGCGCGCGCGACTCGCCGGGCTTTTCACCGACGCGCCAATCCCGTTCCGTGTGCAGAACGGAGGCGATTTTCCCGATCGTCACACCATGGCGGATGACGTCGCGCCGGGCCAGACCGGCATCGTCGCGCATGTCGCCGATAGGGTGGTCGAGACGGTTGACGCGTGAGGCACGACGATCATGAAGCCTGCGCTGATCGCGCTGGCTGCGGGAGTATTTGCCATTGGCACGACTGAGTTCGTGATCATCGGCCTGGTTCCCGGGATCGCGCGCGATCTCGGGATAACACTCCCGGCGGCTGGTCTCCTCGTTTCCGGCTATGCCCTCGCCGTGACCGTCGGTGCCCCCACGGTCACGGCGTTAGTCGGGCATCTGCCGCGCCGGCCGCTAGCGGTTGCCTTGATGCTGCTGTTCGCGCTCGGCAATCTCTTGAGCGGCTTCGCATCCGGCTATGGCGTGATGCTGGCGGGACGCATCGTCACTGGCGTGGCGCACGGCGTCTTTTTCTCCATCGGGGCCACGATCGCGATGTCGTTGGTGGAACGGTCACGCGGGCTGATGTTCGCCGGCCTCACCGTTGCCATGGTGGTTGGCGTTCCGTCAGGAACATTCATCGGCCAGCGACTTGGTTGGCGCGCGCCCTTCTTTGCCATCGCCGGGCTGGGCACGCTGGCAGCGACGTTTCTGCAAATTCTGCTGCCGCGCCAGATTTCCTTTGAACCGTCGGCGGGCTTCCTCTCTCAGTTCAGGCTGTTGCAACAACCGAAGTTGCTCGCGCTCTATGCCAAAACCGGCGAGAAATGGAAAGGTCTCGGAGCAATCGCCGCCAAACAGGATTGGTATGGCTGGCAATGCCAGGATCTCGCGCGTCTTCGCCTCAATCTTGGCCCGGTTGCCGGCATTGTCATACGTCGTGGTAGGAATATCGCCGGCATCGATACAACACACCGGCTTGCCGTCGAACAGCGGGCCGTTGAGGTCGAAATCCCAATGCTCGACAAGCGAGGCATCTTCCTGGCTCGCGGCGCGGATGGCATCCGCAGCTTGGGCATGGCCGCTGTTATCCTTGCCGGGTAAGTGCTTCCGTGACCGACGCCGAAGATCACGATACGTGGCGTTTGGTCGTCCGCAAGGTAATCGGCGAAGCCGAGGAAAGCATGTGAGGCGTTCATTTTGCGATCCTATGACACTGAAGTGGATGCGTTTGCGAAGGGTCTGTGCTTCTACGTTAAATTGAGAACGCGCTTTCCATAATCTCTGAGTTCGCCGTTTGGGCTGACATAGCGATAGAGAGTGACGCGCTTGATCCCGAGTTCCTTGCACAGATCGGAGACGGAAGTGTCGCGTTGAGCCATGGCGGCCTGTGCAAGGCGCACCTGCGCTTTGGTGAGGGCGAACTTTCGTCCGCCTTTTCTGCCTCGCGCCCGGGCGGCAGCAAGACCTGCCATGGTGCGCTCGCGGATCAGGTCGCGCTCGAACTCGGCCAGGGTGGCGAAGATGCCGAACACCATGCGACCGGATGCGGTCGTGGTATCGATCTGGGCGCCCTTTCCGGTCAGCACCCGCAGGCCGACATTTCTGTCTGTTAGATCCTTTACCGTATTGACGAGGTGGGCAAGTGACCGCCCGAGGCGATCGAGTTTCCAAACCACCAACACATCGCCGGCGCGCAAGGATTTCAAGCAGGCGGTCAGCCCGGACCGATCATCACGACTGCCGGAAGCGCGATCCTCATAGATGTTGTCCTGTTCGACGCCGGCAGCGCGTAGCGCGTCGTGCTGCAAGTCGAGGGACTGCGACCCATCAGCTTTGGAAACACGGGCATATCCGATCAGCATGTTTCTTAAACGTTGGTTTGAGGCGGTGAAGAAGACGCGATTGATTTGTTCATGCAAACTGTATCTTAACTGGCATCATAAACAAAGCCCCTTAAAGCTAGATGAATTTAGAATAAGGTACAAGCATGCCGCGCCGCATCATTTTAACCGACCGCCAGAAGACTGCACTCTTTCGCCTGCCCGTAGAACAGGCAGGCCTCCTCAGGCATTATACCCTCAGCGACGAAGATCTCGAACATATCAGGCACCGCCGCCGGGCTCATAACAAGTTCGGTTTCGCCCTGCAGCTTTGCGTCCTGCGTTATCCTGGCCGTATACTGGCGCCAGGGGAAATCATCCCCCTCGAGATTGTAGAATTCATCGGAGCGCAGCTTGGACTGAACGGAGACGATCTTCTCGACTATGCCGTTCGTGAAGAAACGCGCCACGAACATCTTGCGGAGCTGCGCCAGATATACGGCTTTTGCTCTTTTACCGGGCGTGAAGCGGGTGATCTGAAAGAGTGGATTTACAAAGAAGCAGAGCACGCTGTCTCCAACGAGGACCTGGTGCATCGGTTCGTGGAGGCCTGCCGGCATCGCTTGATCATTCTGCCAGCTGTCACCACAATTGAACGATTGTGTGCGGATGCATTGGTCGATGCTGAGCGCCGGATAGAGGCACGAATCGCCGATCGACTTGCTCCTGACGTTCGCCAAGAACTGTTGGGCTTGCTTGCTGATACTGTGGATGGCCGGGTGACCCGCTTCGTCTGGCTGCGACAGATCGAGCCTGGCAACAATTCGGCTGACGCCAATCGCCTGATGGACAAGCTAGAATATTTGCAAGGAATTCACCTTCCGGACGATCTCTTTCTGGACGTGCCGGCTCATCGGGTAACACGTCTGCGCAGACACGGGGAGCGCTACTACGCCGATGGTATGCGGGACTTGCCAGTGGAGCGCCGCCTTGCGATCCTTGCTGTCTGTGCATCGGAATGGCAATCCAAGCTGGCTGACACCATTATCGAGACGCATGACCGTATTGTCGGCAAGCTCTACCGATCGGCGGAGCGGCTTTGCGAGGCCAAAATTGCCGATGAAAAGATCGCCGTTCGCCAGACCTTGAAATCTTTCGCGGAACTGGGCGGAACCTTGATCGGAGCGCAAGATGATGGCGAGGCCCTCGATGCTGTCATCAGCACAAAGCCAGGCTGGGACGGGTTGCGTTTGCTTGTCGCCACTGCATCAAGACTGACGGACACGCTGGCTACAGACCCTCTCAGTCACGTGCTCACTGGATATCACCGGTTTCGCCGCTATACGCCAAGAATGTTGATGCTGCTGGATATTCACGCAGCAGCGGTCGCCATTCCTCTCTTGAACGCGGTGCAGATATTGCGCCGCGGTGATGGCAAGGAGCATCCACGGGATTTTCTACGGAACGGATCAAAATGGCATCGCCATCTGCGCGCGCAACCCAATGACGATCACCGGCTTTGGGAGGTCAGTGTGCTGTTTCATCTGCGGGATGCTTTCAGGTCCGGCGATATCTGGCTGACCCAGTCGCGCCGTTATGGCGATCTGAAGCAGGTGTTGGTTCCAGCACAGGCTGTCACTCACACTGCTCATCTTGCCATCCCCTTGCGACCTCAGGAATGGTTATCAGACCGAAGATCACGGCTGGACATTGCGCTCAAAGCCCTGGGGCGCGCGGCCCGAAATGGCACGATTCCTGGCGGCTCCATTGAAAACGGTGTGCTCCATGTCGACAAACTGGAAGCTGATGTGCCGGGCGGCGCCGAGGATATGGTGCTCGATCTCTACAAACGCATGCCCGATACCAAGATCACCGATCTGTTGCTTGAGGTCGACACCATCACAGGTTTTTCAGATGCGTTCACGCATTTGCGCACTGGGGCGCCATGCGCCGACCGGATCGGCCTGATGAATGTCATTCTGGCCGAGGGGATCAACCTCGGTCTGCGCAAAATGGCCGAAGCAACTCACACGCACGGCTTCTGGGAACTGATGCGTATAGCGCGTTGGCACGTAGAAGGCGAGGCTTACAACCGGGCCTTGGCGATGGTTGTTGAAGCGCACGCCAAACTACCCATGGCGGCCTTCTGGGGCACAGGCCTGACCGCATCAAGCGACGGACAGTTTTTCCGGGCCAGCCAAAAAGGCGAGGCAATGAATCTAGTCAATGCCAAGTATGGAAACGAGCCCGGACTCAAGGCCTACAGCCATGTCTCGGACCAGTATGCTCCATTCTCTACACAAGTGATCCCCGCCACAGCCAGTGAAGCCCCTTATATTCTCGATGGCCTCCTGATGAACGAGACAGGCAAACGAATCCGCGAGCAATATGCCGATACAGGTGGCTTTACCGATCACGTTTTTGCCGCCTGTTCGATCACTGGCTTTGCATTTATCCCGCATATCCGGGATTTACCGTCCAAACGGCTCTATGCTTTTGATCCAGCAAGTGCGCCAGCCCATTTACGTCCGCTGATCGGCGGCAAGCTCAGCGAACCTCTCATTGAACGGAACTGGCCGGATATCCTGCGTGTTGCCGCCACGATGACTGCCGGTATCATGCTACCCAGCCAGATCTTACGGAAACTTGCATCATATCCCAGGCAAAACGAACTGGCTGTCGCTTTACGGGAGGTTGGCCGGATCGAACGCACGCTTTTCATGATCAACTGGATCATGGACGTCGGTATGCAGCGGCGTGCACGGGTCGGCCTGAACAAAGGCGAGTCACATCATGCCTTGAAGCAAGCAGTTAATTTTTATCGGCGCGGTGAAATCCGTGATCGTTCCACCGAAGGCCAGCACTACAGAATCGCAGGCCTCAATCTTCTCACCGCTATCATCATCTTCTGGAATACCCTGAAACTAGGCGATGCCGTCAAAAGTCGAGACAATGCCGGTTTACCAGTTCCGCCTGAACTCCTCGCTCACGTCTCGCCGCTTGGCTGGGAACATATAAATTTAATCGGAGAGTATAGGTGGCCCATCGCTTAAAGTAGGATTTCGCCCCATCCCGCAAATAACCCCTTGTATTCCGCCCAGTTCGTCAAGGCCATGGTCGCACTCCTATGTTGGCAGTTGGGGTATCCGATGCGAGCCTCTATCTTGGCTTTCCGGACCCCGAGATTGGCGAAATTGAGCGTTATTTGAGTTCAAGCACCTCGTTCCATTTTCCGGTTCGCGTCGAGTTCCAGTACTCCTACCACGAGATAATGAAAAGATTCAAATAACCTATATACAAAGCACCAATTAGCGTCGAAATGCGTAATTCCATGTTCGTAACGCCGTGCGCATCGATGATTTCATTAATATAATCAAGCAATACTATATTCCTATTCTATCAAAAGATCCGCATAATCAATCGACACGACAATTCTATAAAATTGTTATCGTGCTCTGTGATGCAATACAAAATCAAAACTATTCAACACGATCTGATTTCCCAGTTGCTATTTTCTCGCCTCGACCGGTCGGCACAGCATCGCCTCCGCGGAGCGCACCTCGCATGCCGAAATGGCAGGGGCTAACCCAGTTCAATTCAAAGAAGACAAGGAAACTGGCGGAGACACGAACCCAGAAATCGTTACTTCTTTTCTGTAGAGTCTCGGCCTCGGCGGCCCTAACAGACCAATATCCCAGCTCGACGGGCGACTGCCATGAAGGCACGCCTCACCTCAGGAGGCTTCCGTAAGCCATCAATCGCATCGCGGCACGCCCTGTATGCAGAGCGGTAGGTACGCACGTGCGCCATTGCGGCCAATGGCCGTACAACACCTCGATGGCCTCCCAGGGGTTGGCAACCATACGGCGACCAGTGTTCCTGACTTTGAGCCGAACTGGGTTGGAAAAGCCTGTATCACTCATCACTTCCTCCATTTTTGAGCAAGCAACTGGGCGCCGATCTGGCAAGGCACCTCATCCCCAATATGGCCACTACAACCACAGATTTCAAGCAAGTTGATATAACTACTATCGCGCGTGACTTGCATCAAGGCGATTATCGCGAATTTCTGTGGCGCCCGGCGCGAACTCGACGGTCTCTAAGTGCTGCTGATAGGACCCCTGCATTTAGAGAAACCCGCTCGACCGCTGCCGACGCCGCTGCCGGTTTCGGTCGTCTGGCCGCCATCAACCGCGATCGCTATTTCGGCTGCAGGGCTCCTGCTACCGACCTCAGCTTGCACGTCAACTGCACAGTTGCAACCTATCCGCCAACGAAGCCGAACGGGATGGCCGCCGCACACACCGCCCGCAGAACGGGGCGAAACAGACTACTGCGGTTCCTGCTTCAGATAGGCGATGACGTTTGCGACATCCTCGTCGTTCTTCAGTCCGGGGAACGCCATCTTGTTGCCTTTGACCAACGCCTTGGGATCGTGGAGATACTTGGTCAGCGTGGCCTTGTCCCAGACCACGCCAGAGCTGGTTCGAGAAATCTGGGCATCGGTGATAAGTGGAAATTCTGCCTGAGATCGGCATGATGCCCGTGAACAGGAGAGACCATGACCAGACGACCGCGCCGGAACCACAGCCCGGCCTTTAAGGCGAAAGTTGCGCTTGCCGCGATCAAGGGCGAGAAGACGCTGGCCGAATTGGCCGATCAGTATGACATCCACGCCAATCAGATCACGTCCTGGCGTACGCAGCTTCTGGAAGGGGCTGCCGAGGTCTTGGTCGGATATCACTGCGCCAACATGTGGGAGTGAGGGTCTTGAAAAATCGCGAGACTGGCGCTGCCCTCTGGTACCCGCCAATGCGCGTTGGCACGCGCGACGTGGGCCGTATCTCGAATGGTACGCCGACAGCGTCAAGAATCCTGACAAGTTTTGGGGCGAGCAGGGCAAGCGCATCGACTGGTTCAAGCCCTACACCAAGGTCAAGAATGCGTCCTTCGACGGCGACGTTTCGATCAAATGGTTCGAAGACGGCGAGACCAACGTTTCCTATTGTTGCGCCATGGCGGGGGTTGCCGCCGCTTCGCCATGGCGCGACAGTAGGAGATTCACCAACAACCGAAGGAGACAAGCTATGTTTACCCAAAACGAAGACAACGACGTAGCATCCGACGACACGATCGGTGGACGAATATCTCTTGCACGCTCGGCTTCACATTTGACCATGGCCCAGGCAGCACGTCGACTTGGTGTGCAAACGTCTACTTGGCACGCATGGGAATGCGACCGCTCCAGCCCTCGCTCTAACCGGCTGGCCATGATGGCCGGTGTTTTGGGTGTAAGCCCTTCTTGGCTGCTGACCGGCCTGGGTTCCGGGCCTGTGGACCGGAACGTCCAGGACGATTCCGAATCGCTTCTTCAGAAACTGCGCAGCGCGTCAGCGAACGCCGTTATCTCGCAGCAGAGGGTGGAAGTTCTCTTGCTGCAATTGGAGGAAAGCCGAGATCAAGATAAGGGTCACGCTGCCGCATAATCCCGATTACACGCCAGCGGTCTCAACGTTCACTCGATCAGCCTCCGGGATACCCGTCTAGCCATCTCTCCAGCGGCCCTGTTTCTTTGAATGGATAGGCCTCGTTATAAGCCGAAAGTCACCATTCCTCGTTCATCGATCTGAATAGCCCCGAGTTTTGTAGACGCTCCCAGGTTACGTTTTCTGCTGCCGTTCGAATTCGACGGGCGACAGCATCCCGTTTCTCACGTG
>NZ_JBTMXB010000030.1:0-53843 GCF_054489405.1 Mesorhizobium sp. A623 | reverse complement strand
GAAACTGCTGGTCCCCATCATGGCCTCCTTGCCTCAAATTTAGGGAGGAAGGCGTCCACAAATCTAGGGGCTATTCATAGGTCCGCCGGATGACACGCTCGCATATCAGACCGCTCTACTGTAGGTGCGGGGTGAATGGGCGAGATAGGCGTCGAAGGCGGCCGCTACCGTTCGAACCAGGAAGCGGCGATCCTCGGCCACGCGGATGAATCCGTTCTTGTTTTCCAATAATTCGTCACGTTCCAGCGCCTCGAGTTTTTCATTGGCTTCCAACAGACAGGACGGATCGAACGCGTGATGCGCGGCGATCGAAGGCACATCGACTTCAAAGTCGCACATCAAACGCTCGATAACATTTGCGCGTACACGGTCTTCCAGGGTCAGCTTGTATCCCTTAGCTGTCGCCAGTCTGCCAGTGCCGATGCGATCGGCATAGTGCCCAAGCCCGACTTCGTTCTGAACATAGCCTTGCCCCATGGAACCAATCGCCGAGGCGCCGAAACCGAGTAGCGTCTCGCATCGATCCGTCGTGTAACCCTGAAAGTTACGCCTCAGCGTTCCCTTTGCCTGTGCTTGCGCCATGTCGTCTTCAGGCAGCGCGAAATGATCGAGGCCGATCTGCCGATACCCTGCCGCAACCAGCGTTTCGGCAATGGCAAGCGCCTGTTCATGGCGGGCAGCACCGTCCGGCAGCACAGCCTCGTCGATCATCCGTTGATGCTTCTTGAAGGAAGGAATGTGGGCGTAACCGAAGACGGCGAAGCGATCGGGCTTCATCGCGGCTGCGGCCTCGGCACTTTCCACGCAGGAGCGAACCGTTTGATGCGGCAGTCCGTAGATCAGATCGAAGTTGATCCGCTCCACGCCGCTTTCGCGCAGATGGATGACGGCTTCGAGGGTCTGTTCTTCGCTTTGTATCCGATTGACCGCCTTCTGCACGACCGGATCGAAGCTCTGGACGCCAAGGCTGGCGCGACCGACGCCGGCCTCTCCCAGTGCCGCCGCCATTTCGGCTGCGAGCGTGCGCGGATCGATCTCCACGGCGACCTCGGCCGTGGCTATAAAATCGAAGCGATCACGCAGAAGGGCGGCCAGCGCGATGAAATCCGCCGGCTCGACGATCGTCGGCGTGCCACCACCGAAATGCACTCGCTCGACGCGTACCGGCGCTCCGGCCTGCGTGGAGACCATATCGATCTCCTTGCGTAGCAGACTCAGATAATCGACGATGGGCTGGTCCTTGGCCGTGATGGTGGTGTGGCAGCCGCAGTACCAGCACATCGACCGGCAGAAGGGAATATGGAGATAGAGTGAGGCTGGCGTGTTTGACGGCAGATCCGTCAGCCATTGGCTGTAGGTAGCGGAGTTTATCTCGGGGGAAAAATTCGGTGCGGTCGGATAGCTTGTATAACGTGGCAATCGCTCATCGAAATGGGCTCTCAACTTTTCGCTCATGCTCAGACCTTCCGCTTCATTGACGATCCCAACGCACCAACGGGCCGACGGACCTCACTTCACAAGCGAGCAGCCCAAAATCACCCAGCATATTACAATCCGCCCCGCATGCCTTCCCGGCGGCATCGACAACTGCCCAGATGTCAGCGCCGACAGTCATTCCGGTTGTAAACTCTGATAGACGCGTCGACGCTCGAGGTAATAGTCGAGAGGGAAGCGGATCGGGACACCTTCAAGGGCGGCAGCCAGCATCTCCAGATGAGCATCGAACCCGGCACATGCCTTGGAGACGTCTTCTGTCCCGGGCAGTCGCAGGATCAATGTGAGCCGCGTCCCCTCCCCGACCGGTTCCAATTCCCAATGCAGTGGCCGCGCAGGCTCATCGCCGCTGCTCCATGAATATTTGAGCAACCGTGGCGGGTCCAATTCAAGCACCGTGCTTTCAATCGTTATCCCGCTATCGGCAAAGTCGATATGAACGGCACCGCCGACGCGCGGTTCGATGGTTCCGGGTGCGAGCCACTGCACAAGCGCCTCCGACCGGGTGATCATGTGCCAAACAGCATCCCTGTCATGGTCGAAAAAGCGCTCAAGCCGCGCCTCGAATGTGTCGCCAAGGCGGCTTATCCTGCCCATCTGAACGCCGTTCTCGCTCATTAAAGTTCCCCTAGCCTGCCTTATTGCAAGAGTGCCTCAATATCAGTGTCATCGGCGGAGGCATTGTTCTGGAACACACTCCTCGCAAAATGTTTGCCTGTTACGGTCAGAAGGCTTCGAAATTTCACGTTGTGGCGCTATTCGTCTGGTAACTGCCAACCTCGCTCTGAAACGAGATTGCTAGCCTGTTCCAGCCGTTGATGACAATTACCGCCAGCGTCAGATCGACTGCTTCCTTCTCGGAGAAATGCTGCCGAAGCTCTGTATAGAGCTCGTCGTCGATGTGGTAATCGGAAATCCGCGTGACCGCCTCGGTCCAGGCCAGTGCCGCGCGCTCGCGTGTGCTGAAGAATGGTGTCTCTCGCCAGGCTGAAAGCGTATACAGTCGCTGTTCGGTTTCGCCTGCTGCCCGAGCATCTTTGGTGTGCATGTCGAGGCAATAGGCGCATCCGTTAATCTGCGAGGCCCGTGCCTTCACCAGTTCAAGCAGCGAATTCTCGATGCCGCAGCTTTCGACATAGGTATTTAGCTGCAGTATCGCTGTAAATCCTTCCGGTGACGAATCCCGGTATTTCAATCTTGGCTGCATCGGGAGTCTCCTGATTGAATCGAACTAGGCAATGGATCTACCTGTGGCGCCCCGAGTTCCTTCTTCACCAATTCCTGCCTCGCTACTGTGTAAGAACCAAACTCGTAGGTTTCAGATCTTCCCGTAGCGCGGCATAGGCGCATGCCGTCGCTCCAGTTGGCCGCTCAGGACGGCTAGGTCCGGCTTTGTGCCGTAGCAAAGCGTGGGAACAGGATGTTGTTCTCCAGGTGGATGTGCTCCATCAGGTCCTCGGCAAGCTTGGCCGTTCCGATATAAAGCGCCTGCCACGAGCGGCAAGCCCCTTCGGGCAGCGTGAAGTCGTCGGTGAGGCTTTCGAGCCGGCGGAGCATCGCGCCCTGGTCGTCATGCTCGTGGCGCAGTTCATCGATCGGAGTATCCAGACCGTTGGTGCGCCGCCGCATCGCTGGAAACAGCGTCGTTTCTTCCCTGGTCATGTGCTGTTCCAGTTCGCTCTCCATCTGCCACAGCACATCGAAAAGACCGGCTGGTACCTTCGGATTCTCGCGATGCACCGCCTCCACCTTACGCGCCAGTTTGACAAGCTCCGGTAGCGTGCGACGGTGTTCCTCGTGGTAATGGGACTGGATATGGTCGATCAACTCGTCGCTGCTCATTGCAGCCGATGCTGCAGTCTCTCCGGTGCCGGCAGCCAGCGTCTCCAACGCACGCTCGAGTTCCTCAAGATCGATGCCGCGCCGCTGAGCGGCGCCACCCAGGGTGAGGTCGCCGTTGCAGCAGAAATCGATCTTGAATTTGCGGAAGACGGCGGTGGCGCCGGGTAGCGTCGTGGCGATGTCGCCGACCGTGCGCTCGATCAGTGCAGCCTCCGGGATCTGAGTGGTCATAGTCGAAACTCCATGTTTGTGATCGGGAGAAGAGAGAGCCGGCACGGCCTTTTCAGGCCGCGCCGGCGGGCGCTACCGCCGCCGTCGCGAGGGGGGCAAGGCGGACATGGCCGCGCGCCTCGAGCGAGCGCAAGAAGCGCCAGACGAAGAATAGTGTCACCAGAAGCAGGCCCGGATAACCGATACCGCCCATAAGATAAGGAAACAGCGCGTTGCCCTGCTGCACCGTCTCTAGGTTGAAACTGAGCAAGCCGAGCGTGATGATTCCGCCAAAGAACCACATGCCGAGCAGCCATATACCGGTTTCCCAACCACTCAGCCGCCGACCCCAGCCGGAGGGCGTCGTAATCGCCATGTTTTCGGACGAGGCGGATGGGATGCGCAAGCCGACGGTTAACAGGTCGTAGACGAGCAGGCATACGCCCGCAGCAAACACGATGCCGAAGACCGGCACCATGACCTTTGCAAACAGCATCGCCGGAGCGATGTCGCCGCCGAACCAGTCTAGCCCCAACGTGCGATAGACGAACACCTGTACGGTGCCACCGATGGCAAAGGCAAAGCCGAGCCCCAGTATACCGGTGAAGACCAGCCAGAAGGCGAGCTTGCCCAGCCTTTGGTCGAAGTTCGCGGCACCGCGCATTATCGGGACTGCATAATAAGCTGCGGCAATGCCGAGCATCCCGAAGGTACCGAACAACGCCAGATGCGCGTGGCTGGCCGTCACCCAGGTACCGTGCGACCATACATTGGTGAGCGCAAACGTCATGGTGAAGCCGAGGATGCCGGCTCCCACCTGTTCCAGCACCACTGAGCCGAGCAGGAAGGCAAAAGCCGGCATATTGGGAATCGGCTTCCCGTCCTGATGGGCGTCGAGATAAATGTGCCAAAAGCAGAAGATCAGCGGCAACGGTTCCAGCGCGCTGAACAGCGAACCCCAGAACTGCCAGAATTCCGGTGTGCCGATCCAGAAGTAGTGGTGAGCGTTGCCGATCAACCCGGACAGCCATACCAGCGAGACGCCCCAGAACACGGCATAGCCGACCGACTTCACGTTAGCCTTGAACAAAAGCACCAGCAGGAAGCCGACGAGTGAGATGTGGATGACCTCCCACACGCCCTCGACCCAGTAGTGGACGACGTACCAGCGGAAATATTCCTGTACGTCCAACCGCTCGACGAAGAACATGCCGAAGACCCACACCAGAGTCAGCGCCACCACGCCGAGGCCTAGGCCCCAGTGGATCTCGTTCCATTGCGACACAGGCGGAAAAGTCCGCAGCACGACGTAGCACAGGATGGCGAAGCCGATCAGGATGACCACATCGGCGATGCGGCCGGCTTCCAGATATTCAAGCCCCTCCTGGAGCAGGGGTTGGCCCATCCACCAGCCGGCGACGCCCTGCTGGGCCAGAACCTGGGTTCCCAGGTTCCAGACAACCACGGCCAGAAGCGCGTAGAACAGGAATTTGATCATCCACGGCGCAGCCAGTTCGCGCTTCGACAAGAGCGGACCGACGAACAGGATTGTGCCGATAAAGCCGCACAGAATCCAGAAGATGGCAAGGTTGAGGTGCTGGGTGCGGATGATGTTGAAGTTCAGCGTCCCCGCAAGCAGCATTGGGTCGATGTGCTGGGCAGAAAGCAGCAGACCGAGGCCGGTCTGGAAGAAAAATAGCACCAGCATCACCATGAAGAAACGCAGGCTAAGGCGCTGGGTCTCGTATTCGATACGGAACATGGCTCAATTCCCCTCAAGACTGCGGATATAAGCGACGATGTCGTTGACCTGGTCAGAACCAAGTATCTCGGCGAAGGAAGGCATGGCGCCTGCCTCGAACCCCTCGACAATCTTGGCATCCGCCTCGAGGATCGATTCGGTCAGATAGGCGTCGTCTGCGACAGAGCTCGAGCCGTCGGCAAACTTGACGGTCGAGCCGTAGAGGCCGCCCCAACCAGGTCCAACGAGCTTCTCTTTGGTTGGCGCATGGCAGGCGGTGCAGCCATTGTCCTTGGCAAGTTCCTCACCGCGGACGATTTCGGCACCTGGCGAGACGGGAGCGGCAGATGCCGTCGCTGGAGCGGCGGCCGCCTGTTCGGACACAGGGATCGGCTTTGCTTGTGGAAAGGCGAGCCCGTTCACCTGCGGTACCGGCGGCCAGCCTTCCGTGTTCATCGCCGACGTGTACTTCAGGAAGGCGATCAGTTCGCCGACCTCATCTCGACTGAACGGTAGGTTCGGCATCAGCGTGGTGTGGCCGCCGCGGCGGCTGATGCGCTCGGCGGCGCCCGGATATTTCTCCAGGTAGGCCTCGATTGAATCCACGCCGGCTTCGGCAGCGACCGCTTTATCCTGCAGTTGCAGCTTCACCGCCCCGCTTGTTGGCCAGCTCCCCGCCGAGGGCAGGAAGGCTGCAATCCAGGCCGGTCCGGTCTTGTCGTAGAGCTTGGTCAGATCCGGCCCCAGATAGGCGCCGTTGCCGACGATGGTGTGGCAGCCCATGCAATTGTAGGATTGGAACACGCGCTTGCCCTGGACGACGTCGAAGCCGGCGTAATGGATGGCCGCAGGAACCGCCTGCCCCCGCGAATCGAGGAAGGAGACGGACGACAGCGCTACGAAGATGATCGCCATCAGACCGAGGACAGCAAGTGCACGCCGCCGCTTCACGCCTTCGTGGCACGGTTTGCCCGGAGAGCAGCTCATCGCGCGTCCTCCGGGCTTGCCGGAGTTTCTTCGGCGGGGACCACCTGAGCTTGCCGCTCAAGCGCATCGTGTTCGAACAATGTTTCCAGGCTATCAAGAAAAACGTAGAATACATAAATCGCAAGGACAAAGCCCAACACGAAATAGAAAAGCCACATAGAATGCGATTCGGCCCAATATTCGAAATTCCGCCAGTAAGGCCAAGACAGTGCAAAGCTCCCCACGCTGCCTGCAACCGCTAGACCGAACCTGATGTTCCGTTGCGCCGACATACCCCTTCCCTCCGTTGATATGGACGTCGGACACCCACCTGGCTTCGTCGCTCTCCTACCGACCACGCTCTTGAGGTGGAGCACACAAAATTGCCAAATAGGTATTCCATGAGCCAATTCGTAAACTTACTAATACGCATTGTAAATACCAATTAAGGATCGTCATGCGCCTTGCTGCCTTTACCGACTACGGACTGCGTGTGCTCATGCGCCTTGCCGACAAGCCGGATGCCGTACTCACCACAAGCGGTATCGCGAAGGAACTGCATATCCCCTATAGTCACCTGGCGAAGGTGGTGCAGGATCTGGCGAAGGGCGGATATATCCTCACGCAGCGTGGTGCCGGGGGCGGTATCCGGCTGGCTCGACCAGCCGCGGCTATTACGCTGGGCGAGGTCGTGCGTTGCCTCGAGCATCGACACGCCGTCGTCGAATGTTTTCGAGCTGATGGCGGGGCGTGCCTGCTCACGCCAAGTTGCCGCTTCAAGTCAAAGCTTTCGGCTGCACAGGCTGCGTTCATATCGGAACTCGACAAAACGAGTCTCGCCGAATGCGCCCTTCCGGCACCACAGGCATGCGAGCGTCGCGAATTATGAGAATAGATCGTTGGAGTTCCCGAAGATTGAAATCTTCCCTTGATCCAGCTGGAGTGCGGATGGATGCCGGCAGAGCTATTGCCGAGGCCTGCAATGTCTGTCTCAGCAGTCTTGAAATGATGCCGATGTTGCTGGTGTTACCGGGTTTTCGGATTGCGTCCCGTACGAGCGGATCGTCCCTGCATGATCGCGACCACACTATAATATTTGCATAGGTAGCGTGGAAAACCCGCTTGCTGGATAAATGGCAAGGACCGGTTGCCGACCGGGAGCCGGCGTGATCTTGCGGGTCTGCTTCAGCAGCTCCTCCATGACGACGCGCAGTTCTAGCCGCGCCAGTTGTGCGCCCGGACAGACATGAATGCCGCGGCCATAGAGGAGATTTTGTTCTGGATCGCGATCGAGGCGGAACTCGTCAGGATTGCCGAAAATCGCCTCGTCGCGGTTGGCCGACGCCCACATCAGCGTGATCCGTTCGCCCGCCGGTATTATGCGCCCGCCAATCTCCACCGGCCTAGTCGTCACCCGTCGGTTGGAGATGAGCGGCGCATGCAGCCGCAATATCTCGTCGATCGCTGCAGGCAGCAGGTGAAGGTTTTCACGGAGTTGCTGTTGGAGCTGCGGTTTTTCCGCCAAGTAGTAGCCCAGGATGCCGACGCAGGCGGTGATGGTGCCCAGTTCACCGACGGTCCAGTTGCGCAGGATGCTGACGATTTCCTCATGGGTCAGCAGCCGGTCACCTACCCTTTCCCGCAAGAGGTCGGTGGTGATGTCGTCCGGTGCGCTCGCGCCGGCTTGGCATCGTGCTTCCAGCAGTCTGCTGATATAGCCGTCGAACTCGAGCGCGATGGCCGCCATCGCGGCCGTGTCCCTGGCCAGGGTGGCTTCATGGTTCTTGCGTACCCACTGAAGCAGCGGTTCGTGCAGGCTGTCCGGCCAGCCGAGAAAGGCGCACTGGATACGCACGGCGAAAAGCTGGGCAAGCCGCGTGACAAGGTCGATCTCCACGCCCCGCTCCAGGCTGGACACGAGATCGGCCGAGATCGTACGGCAAAGCGGCTCGAAGGCTTCGACGCGCCCGGGCTCGAAATGACCCTCGATCAACCGCCGGTATGCCGTGTGCAGGGGTAGGTCCATGCCGCTCGGTACCGACAGATGGCTGGAGACAACACTGCTGAAGGTGTGGTGATCGTCCAGCGCATGAACCACGTCTTCGTGCCGGAGCAGAGACCAGCCCAGATAGTCGCTATAGGCCACCGGACATTGATGGCGCATCGCATCATAGGCCTTGATCTGGTTGGCAAGTACCGCGTCGGACCTCGGATCCCAGTCCGATTTCAGCCTATCCGACGTCGACTTCATGGCAACCCTCCAAGACATTTCGGTGTCGCGACGGCGGCAGCGAAACTTCACGCCCCCGCTAGCCCAGCACGCGCAATGAATCATTGAGCTAGCGCAAACACGGCTCACAAAATCGCGCTATGCTTCAGCGCTGGCGGCGTGGGCGCCGAGCAAAACTCTCACGCGTCTGTGTTTCCTTGATGGTCTACGCATGTTTTGCACCGTGGGTCCAGATATTCACGTCGCTCGGAACGCTTTCGGCCAATCGTTGGGGAACGCCAGGCTATGTCTGGCCTTCGGTAGGTATGTCGGTGCCTTTTACCAGGAAGGCTTGTTATCTTCGTTGCCAGGACCCAGTTGGCCGGCGCCGATAGACATGGTGTGACAATGGTTCACTTGGGTCCAAGAACCGAGCGAGGCGAGGCATGATGGTCTTTTGCAAGAGGGCGATAGGATGAGAGCCAGGACTGCGACGCCGGGCGACCTGGAGACCGTCTTTCGAGACCTTTCAGGTAGAATGTCAACCAGCTACGGCATGACAGGGGAGAATCCGCAGAAGGTTCAGGATAGTCTGATGATGGATCTCAAGGAGGGGCGCGCCCATACCTTGCTCGATGGCGAGACGGTAGTGGCGATCATTTCTTGGCATGAGACGGATGATGCGGCCGAGACTATTTTCGCCGCGCGAGAAAGCTTCTTTACTGCACACACGGTGCGCTTCTGCCAACGACATATCCGTCGTATTCAGGCACTAGCCGGCAATCTGCCGATCCATTCCAGAAGTTGGCTGGAAGAACCTGCAATGACCCGCTGGTTTCGTATCATCGGCTATGTTGAAAAGGCAGATAATGGCGCCAAGCTGTTCGAGTTGCCACCTATTTAAGGCTGGGCTGTCGCTGAAGCCGATCGACGAATATTTAGGCATGTCTCCGCACTCCGCAACGGCGGCACGACCTTGCTGCTGATCGAGCAGAATGCCGAAGCCGCCCTGGCGGTCGCGGATCGAGGCAATCTGCTGGTCATGGGTCAGATCGCGGCCTGCGGCCCGAGTGCTTGGCTTTTGGAGGACGACTTGGTGCGGTACCTCTATCTTTAATTATTCCGACTCCCGGATAAATGGTGTCAAGGCACATCTCGTCCGACACGAACGTGTGCTACTGGATCGCCAGTCCCGCCATCACCTGGGTCGGCAGCGGCATAACCGTCCGGTTGTTACCGCGAAGATTTCGCTTTGATGCGTGCGATGAGTTCCTCGTCATCGACGAAGGCGTCGAGGAAGTCGTCCCATTCGTCATCGGTACGGCGAGCATGGGCCAACATTTGCTCCAGTTCTTCAATTCCGTCGCGGGTCAGCGAGGTTATTGCCTCGTCCGGCCCGGTGTAGACACTGATGCTGCTGCCGTAGCTCAGGTTGTCATCGTTGCTGACGATCGCCTGAAGGAGTCCGGCATCTTCATCGAGCAATTTGGCGACGTAGTTGATGCTGAACACATGGGTCACGGTTGTCATCAAGCGGCCCCGGCGGAGATGGCGGTGACAGGCGACTAATTTCAGGGAAGCAGCCCATCGAGGTGATTGATCTTATGATCGTAGATTAGGTCGAGCACGTCGGCCAGATATCGCGGGCAGAATCTGAGCGTGAAATGCCTCAGCCGCTACTCGACATGGTGCGGTATTGCTTCATGCGGCAAGCCATTTTCTATTCATCCGGTCATTAGTTGGGCCGACGCGCATCTGCTCGGCTCGGCCGACCGTGAATGCCTCTATCTGTTGAGATAGATGGCATATCATTTACATGACAATAGTAATCACATGACGATTTTAGTTAACACACATCTTGTTTTGTTTACTATATGATGAATTGTCATTGATCGTTTCCTATGCGACGGTGTCGGCACCTATCCAAGGAAAGTGCATCCATGGCGCTGTCACTCAAGATCAACGGCCGAGAGGTTTTGGTGGATAGCGACCCTTTGGCGCGGCTCAGCCATGTCCTGCGCGAAGGTCTCGGATTGACCGGTCTTAAGGAAGGATGCCTTGAAGGCGAATGCGGCGCCTGCACGATCCTGGTGGACGGTGCGCCCGTTCACGCCTGCCTGATGCTCGCTTTTCAGGCGCAGGGGCGCGACATCATTACCATCGAAGGTCTGGCCGGGCCCGGGCTTCTCTCACGCTTGCAAGCAGCCTTCGTCGATGTCGGCGCCGTGCAGTGCGGCTATTGCACGCCGGGCATGGTGATTGCGGCCGAGGGGTTACTGCGGGCAAAACCCGCTCCCGGCAATGAAGATATCCGCCGCGCGTTGGCCGGCAACATCTGCCGCTGCACCGGCCACGAAAATATCGTGCGCGCCGTCTCCGCCGAGGCGGAACGGCGCGGGGGGGGGCCAGGACTTGACCGCGCTGGTGCCGGCCCGGCCCGTCGACCTTGCCGCCCTCGCACAGCTGATGGCGGGTCCCCTTCCCGTCAGCTTCATCGCCGGGGGCACCGACCTTCTCCTGTCGGGACGGCCTTTGCCGCGGCAAGGGTTGCTGGTGGATATTTCGGCCATAAACGGCCTTACCGGCATCAAGACCGATGGCGGCGATATCGAAATCGGTGGCGCCACCACCGTCGCGGCGCTGGAGGCCCATGCCGGCTTGGCGAAGCGTTTTCTGGCGCTGGCGCAGGCGGCCGCCGAATGCGGGTCTGTCCAGATCCGCAACCGCGCCACACTCGGCGGCAACATCGCTAATGCAGCTCCCGCCGCCGATCTGGTGCCGGTCCTGGCGCTGGCAGAGGCTCGTCAGCGGCTGATGATGCCCGGGGGTGCAAGCGCCGAGATCCCGTTCGGCGATTTCCGTCCCGAGGCCGGCGGCCTCATCATGGAGGTGATCCTTCCGGAAGCAAAGCTCCTGCCGCGCAGCGCGTTCGTGAAGCTCGGACGTCGCCGCGATCTTACGATTTCGCGGCTCAACATGGCTGCGATGGGAGAGTTCTCGAGCGGCCGGTTCGGTGCGCTGCGTTTGGTGGCGGGCAGCCTCGGCCCCCGGCCGATCCGGCTTGGCCTTGCCGGGGCCGCGCTGGCCGGCCGGCAGCTCACTTTCGCCGCCCTGCGCGACTTCATGCAGGCATTGAGCGACGAGTTCGCCGCCGCCATTCCCGGGCGTGCTTCCTGGCGCTGGAAACGGCAGGCGATCCGCGGCTTGGGGCTTGATCTGATCGCGCGGCTCTGCGGGCTTTCGGCACGTGATCCGCTGTTCGACGAGGCGCTGTGATGGAGCAGGTTTCGCAGCGGGTGCCATTGATCGATGGCGTCGCGAAAGTCACCGGTCGCTTGAGCTTCGCCGCGGACATGGCGGTTGAAGGGCTGGCGCATGGCGCGCTGCTGCTTTCGCCGCGTGCCCACGCTAGGATCGTCAGCCTCGACCCCGCGGCCGCACTAAGCCTTCCCGGTGTCATCGGTGTGTGGTGGCACGCCAACACCCCCCAGAACGGCTACAACAGCTCGATCTGGTATTGCGGGCAAGTCGCTCTCGCCGACGAGCACATGCTTCCTCCCATCGTTCGCCATGTTGGCGACCGGGTGGCGGTGGTGCTGGCCGAGACGGAAGCCCTCGCCCGCGCCGCCCTCTTGAAGATCGCGGTGGAATACGAAGACCTACCCGCCGTGTTGGCACCGCAGGCCGCACTCGACCATGCCGGACCCGTTGCGGATGCCGCCGGTCCCACCTACCGCAATCCGGTGGACGAGGTGAACTTCGTCCACGGCGACCTGGACGCCGCCTTTGCTTGCGCCGATCACATTGCCGAAGTGGCCGTTAAAACTCCGCGCAGCCACCATTGTGCGGTCGAGCCGCATGTCTGCCTGGCCTGGCCCGAGGCGGGCGGACGCATCGCAATCCATTCTCCCTGCCAGAGCGTCTTTGCCGTGCAGGCGGTGGTGGCACAGGCGCTGGCGATGGATCCCGGTCGGCTGCATGTGACCAAGGCGCCCATCGGTGGCTCCTTCGGCGGCAAGGCGGAGCCGATCCTCGATCCCATCTGCGCCTATCTCGCGGACCGAACCGGACGCCCTGTGCGTATCACCTTCGACCGGCATGATACCTTCACCGCGACCAGGACCCGGTCCGCCACGAGCGGGCGAATGCGTATCGCCCTGGCGGCTGACGGGCACATCTTGGGACGGGATACCGACGTTGTGGTGGACATCGGCGCCTATTGCACCGGGGGCAACTATTTGCCCGGCTCTATGCTACAAAGGCTAGCGAGGCTCTATGCCGTCCCGGCCGAACGATACCGAGGCCGGGCGGTCTATACCAACACGCTGACAACGGGAGCCTTTCGCGGCTACGGCTCGCCGCAGATCCATGCTTTGGGCGAGATTGCGCTGGATCTGGCCTTGCGCGACATCGGCATCGACCCCGTGGATGCACGCATCTTGAACATTGTGGCGCCCGGCGCGCGGGATCCGTGGCAGGACCTGGACCTGGGCAATGCACGCGGTGCTGATTGCCTGACACGCGGGGCCGAAGTCTTCAAGTGGGCCGAGCGGCGGGCGGCTGTCGTGAAGAGAGGTCGGTTCTGGCGTGGGGTCGGCATGGCCGCTGCCACCCATATCAACGGCTGCTTTCCTGGCGAAGACGAAGCCACGACGGCCGCGCTGCAGTTGCTGGCAAACGGGCGGGTCGAACTGGTTTGCGCGCTGCACGATCTCGGCTGCGGATCGGACACATCTCTGGCGCAGATCGCCGCTGAAGTGCTAGGGCTGTGTGCCAGCGAGATCGTCATCGCGCCGGCGGACACCGACACCTGCCCCTACGATCTTGGCACCCGTGCCAGCCGGATGACCTACATCGCCGGGGAAGCCGTGCGCCGGGCCGCACTCGCGCTCGCTGCAATCGTCGCCGATGCCGCAGCGCTGGCCTTGAACGCGGCCGCAACCGAAATCAGGCTGCGCGGCGGCCGGGTCGAGGCCGCCTACAGGTCGATGACGCTCGCGGAATTGGCCGCCTGGCTGGGGACGCGCGGGACCAACCTCCCTGCTGCCACCTATACCCATCGCGCCAGCGCCAATCCCGGCTCCTATGCGGCGCATTTTGCCGAGGTCGAGGTCGATACGCTGACGGGCCGGGTCGAGGTGAGCGACTATCTCGCCGTCCACGACGTCGGCCGGGCCATCAATCCCATGCTGGTCGAGGGCCAGATACACGGCGGCGTCCAGATCGGCATAGGCTATGCGCTCTACGAGGACGTTGCCATGGATCTAATGACAGGGCGGGTTATTGCTGACAGCTTCGCCCGTTACACGCTGGTCAATGCGTCGGAAATGCCGGCCTTGCACGTCCTATTGGTGGAAGAAGGCGAACCGACCGGGCCGTTCGGCGCCAAGGCCATCGGCGAGATAGCGACCATCCCGGTAGCGCCAGCTGTCGTCAACGCCGTCAACCATGCGCTGGGCACCAGCTTGACAGATCTGCCGCTTCTGCCCGACCGCATTATCATTGCGTTGCGGGAAGAAGATAAATAGTGGGCTCTCAAAAATAACAGCGAGCCTGGCTTTGATAGGAACCGAGCGAAACTGCAGTCGCGATGTTGTGACCGAAGCCATGAAAGGCGGCTCTGGCTGGAAAGCTCGGGATCGACGCGAGCACGCTACAGGTGGCCAACAAGCATCCCGCTACCGCAATTCTTGAAGCAGCCGCGGCTCCCGATTGCAATCTGATTGTTATAGCGTTTTCTTCTCGGCAGCCAGGCGGCGGAGGTGCTTACCAACAGCCACGCCACGGTCCTGGTCGCAGGATTCCCTATGCCGCGACTTCGGCTTCCATTGCGGCCTCGGCGGCCAGGCTTTCCAGGTCGCGGCCCATGGTGACCACGGCAAGTGTACGTCCGTCGCGCTTGTAGCGCAGCACGCAGTCGCTTCCGGCGATATCGCCCTCGACCTCGATTGCATCCCATGCCTCGGCATGGCCGACATAATTGAGACCCAGGTCGTAGTGGCGGCTCCAGAAAAACGGCACGTCCACATGCTTACGGCGGCCGCCCAGCATGTTCTCGGCAGCCGTCTGGCCCTGGCGCTCGGCCACCATCCAATGTTCGACGCGGATCGCCGCACCGCTATGCGGGTCGGGCCAGCGGGCGATGTCGCCGGCAGCAAAGATGCCGGGCGCGCTCGTTTCCAGGAAGGCGTCTACCACCACGCCGCGATCGGTCTTGAGGCCGGCGGTCTCGGCCAGTTGCGTGCGTGGCCGCACCCCGACGCCGACGACAACGAGATCGGCGGCAAGCGTGCGGCCACTGGCAAGCCGGACCTCGGTGGCGGCGACGGCATTTGCCGTGTCTTCAAGGTGGAAGATGACACCGTGCCGCTCATGCAGGGCGCGGATGAAATCGCCCACCTGCGGGCCCAGCACCCGTTCCATCGGCCGCTTGTCGGGCGCCACCACATGGACCTCGAGCCCACGTTTGCGTAGTGCTGCCGCAACCTCCAATCCGATGAAGCTGGCCCCCATCACCACGGCCCGACCGGCCGTTTCGGCCTGCGTGATAATCGCCCGACAGTCCGCGAAGGAGCGCAGTGTGTGGACATGTGGCAACTCCATGCCCGGGATCGGCAGGCGCACGGGCTCTGCTCCAGTTGCAAGCAAAAGCCGGTCGTAGGAAAGTGTGCCGCCATCGGCGAGGCGGACTTCGCTTGCACCCACGTCGATGCTGGCCGCCTTGGTGGCAAGCCGCAGGTCGATGTTCTGCTTTTCGTAGAAGGCAGGCCCGCGCAAGGGCATCCAGTCTTCCGACGCCGTGCCGGCGAGAAAGTCCTTGGAAAGGTTGGGCCGGTCGACGGGCAGGTCGGCATCCTCGCTCAGCATGACAAGGCTGCCCGCATAGCCAAGATTGCGCAGCCTCTGGGCGGCAGCAAAGGCGGCGCCGCCGCCGCCGACAATGACGATCCGCTCTGGCACGGAACCGCCGGAAAGCACATGTTTGGGGGCGAGCTTCTTCTTGCCGACGACGATCTTACCGTCATGCCGCTCTACCGACCAGCAGCCGAGCGGGGCCAAAGCCGGCGCTGCCACCGCTTCGCCGGTGCGGAGATCGAAACGCGCATGGTGCCAGGGGCAGCGGATGGTTTCTCCCACCACCAGCCCCTCGGCCAGAGGTCCGTTGTAGTGACTGCATTCGGCCCCGATCGCGAAGACTTCCTCTCCGCGACGTACGAGCAGGACGGACTTGCCTTCGACATGGCCGACAAGCATGCCGCCATCGGCAAGCTCGGCCGCGGCGATACCCTCAGCCAGATCGGGTCCGTCCGGGGTTTCCTTGTTCTCAGCCATTCCATCCTCCTTACCGTGCCAGCGTTGATCTATGCGGGGCTACTCCATCGACACCATGGCCAGATCAGGCGAGTCCCTCCGCTTTCATCGCCTTCTGCACGGCTGGATCGGCCCGCATCCGCTGCTCGAAACGCGCGATCCCGACCAGGTCGGAAAGGTCGATGCCTACCTTTTTCGTCCAGCTTGCCAGGACGAACAGATAAGCGTCGGCGATGGAGCGGGTTCCCGCGATGAAGTCGCGGCCATGTAGCTGCCGGTCCACCAGTTCGAACAGGCGGCGCACCACCTTCCTGGCGTTTTGCCGGGTCTTGTCGATCGCGGCCTCGTCACCGAGATAGGCGGTCGCGCCGAACAGCGGCTTGAAGGCAGGGTGCAGGTCGGAATTGATCAAGCCCATCCAGTGATGGACTTCGGCGCGGCCCTTCGGTGTACCGTCGCCGTCGAGCTTCGCCTCTGGATGGCGGTCGGCGAGATAGCCGAGCGTCGCCTGATTCTGCGTCAGCACCGTCCCGTCGTCCAGCTCGAGTGCCGGAACCATGCCCTGCGGGTTGATGCGCAGATAGGCATCCCCCTTCAACTCGTCACGACCGAGCTTCTTTGTCTCGTAAGCGGCGCCGGTCCATTCCAGCACGATGTGGGTGGCGAGCGAACAGGCGCCGGGCATATAGTAAAGCTTCATGATCACGTCCTTGAAAGGTTGAAGAAAATAACCTGTTGTGCATCGGCGTTCATGCCGCCTCGGCCTTGCGCACCGGGTGGATCGTGTGGAAGGACACGCTCAACCGGTTCCAGGTGTAGATGACGGCGACAGCCATGGTCAGCTTCACCAGATCCTCTTCCGAGAACTGCTTGCGCGCCAAGGCATAAAGCTCATCCGGGACGCCGCCATGTGAAATCTGCGTCACCGCCTCGGTCCAGGCAAAGGCGGCGCGTTCGCGCTCGGAAAAAAGCGGCGATTCCTTCCAGGCGGCGACAAGATAGAGGCGCTGCTCGCTCTCGCCGTCGGCGCGCGCCTCATGTGCGTGCATGTCCACGCAATAGGAACAGCCGTTGATCTGCGAGGCGCGCAGCTTGATCAGATGCAGAGCAGGCTGTGCTCAAGCCCGCTCTCCTCCACTGCCTTGTTCAGCGCCAATTGCGCCTTCATGAGTTCGGGCGCCTTGGGAAAATACTCAAGCCTCGGCTTCATTGTTTATCTCCTGCTTCATCCGCATAAGGGTTACAGGGAAGGTTGGCCTTTGGGTCGTGGTCAGGCAGCATCCTTCCACTCACGGACCCGGACAAGATCGGGGTCGTCGGCGTGCTGGACTAGTATTTGCTCCACGTGGGCTTGCCAGAGCGCTGCGAAGCGGGCCAGTTCGTCCTCGTTAGCCTGTCCGGCCACCGCCTTAGGGAACAGCACCTGCATCTCGCGCGCCGACGAAACAACGGACATATCGAGATCGAGGATGACTCCGCAGCCGTTATCGCACCGCCGCAGGGCCAGAAGGCCATCGATCGGCGCGTCAAAATGCAAGAGATCGCGCCGCGCAAAACGGCCATTCGCGCCGATACCGCCAAAGCCTGTCTCCGGCGCAGCGCCAGTGATAAGCGTTGCCACGGCAGCCATAACGCCCGTTACGCCCTTGTCGCGTGGGCTGCGCATATGAACCTCAATACTGCCCCGTTCGGGTATCTCATCGTCATAGAGATGGCGCAGCCCACTGCGCACCATCAGATAGGCGCCAGCAACTGTGGGGCAGGAATGGCCGGCGAGTTTCACGACATCGATATAAGCGTAACTCATCACTCCGCCTTCCGAGGCGCCAAGGAAAGCCGCCAGCGGGTCGCGCAGCGTGATTGTGGGAGCTTCCGCAAAGAAATCAGGAAATTTCATCGCACTCTTCGACGCGTGTTCAGGCATGTCCTATCGGCGACGCGGGTTTGGGACGTGACTGGTTAATGCGTATTTCTAATTCATATTTATCCGTCCGGCAATTGTGCATGATGACACATCGATAACTCGGCCGCAGGGTGATCCACCGCATCCCGCCAACATTATCGCTCAGCACTCTGGCGCCATCGTCGAGTTGCCGCGTCCGCTCACGACGCTTGTCGGTAAGCGCCTTTGTCGGTTTCGGGTAGTGTCGTCCATGAATGGTGTCCTTCGTCCGAGCGAATCTGTGGACGACGTAACGCTCGTCGTTCATGTGCTTCTGCGCCGTGACAATTTTGACAGGAACAAATCTGCATGGTACGCATAATAAAATAGGCATTATAAATGCATATTATGCTTCGAGACGTGTGGCTGCAATAGGATTGCTTTTCGGAACCGGGGGCTCTCCGTACCGCGACGCAGACGGCCAATCTATATCTGGAGGTTATACCATGAACGCCGCAAGCTCCGGCAGTGTGCTGATCATCGGTGCCGGGCCGGTCGGGCTGTGCCTTGCTTGCGCTCTAGCCGCACACGGTCTTGAGGTTGATGTTGTGGAACGCCAGCCCGACGGCGCCTTGGCCGAGCCCGTTTTCGACGGGCGCGAGATCGCACTGTCCCACGGTTCCATACGCATCCTCGAGCACCTCGGAATATGGAGCCGGATTTCCGAAGCGGAAATTCATCCGATACGCCGCGCAAGTGTCAGTGACGGCCCATATGAAGGCTTCGAGGTGGACGCCAGCGTCTTCGGCAAGGATCGCCTTGGCAACTTCGTTTCCAACCATGTGATTCGCGCCGCGGCATGGCGGGCGGTGCAAGACACACGTGCTATCCGTGTCCACACCGATGCCGAGGTCGTAGCGGTCGAGCGCGAAGGCGAAGCCATTGCGGTGCGTTTGGCCGATGGGCGCCGGCTTACCGCGCCGTTGCTGGTCGCCGCCGACAGCCGCTTCTCTCAACTGCGCCGCCAACTGGGCGTACCGGTCGCGATGCACGATTTTGGCAAGGCCATGCTGGTGTGCCGAATGCACCACGAACGTCCACACGGGAACGTAGCGCGCGAATGGTTCGATCGTGGCCAGACACGCGCATTGCTGCCGTTGAACGAGCACATGGTTTCGTTGGTGCTGACCGTAACCGGAGCCGAGGCAGAAGCGTTGCAGAATCTGGATGAAGCGATGTTCGCGCGTGACATCGAAGCGCGGCTCAACCGCCAGCTCGGCGCGATGCAACTCGCCAGCACCCGTCACGTCTATCCGCTGGTGGCAACCTGGGCTAAGCGATTCGTCGGACCTGGCTTCGCGCTAGCGGGCGATGCCGCGGTCGGGATGCATCCAGTCACCGCACACGGCTTCAACCTCGGTCTCGCCAGTGTCGACCGACTCGCGACTGCAGTAGGCGGGTCGCTGGCGAGACACCGTGGTGCGGCCGACCCCGATGCGTTGGCTCGTTACCAGCGGCACCACCGGGCAGGCGCTCTGCCGCTGTTCCTCGGCACCGGCATGGTAGTGGGCCTTTACACAGATGACCGCGCATTGGCGCAACCGCTGCGCCACGCGGTAATCGGCGGCGTGCGAAGGTTGCAGCCGCTGCGCGACATGCTGGCCGCAGCGGTGGTAGATGCAAGTCCGCCGGAGATGTTATCCGGCTTGTTGCGCGTTATCGCCCGTGCAAGGCCGGGCACGCCGACGACCTTTTGAGAGGCTCGGGCGGTTTCCTTCGATGGTTTTTGCGCTGAGGCTATCTCAAAGCATCGGTATAGGTTACCCGCACGTGGTCTTCCGACCGTAGATGATGCTGGCAGGAAATGCGAGGCCTATGGGTGACGGAGATGCAAGACGAAGCCTGTTGATATTTCATCCTGCAGGTGTGTTCTTTACACTCGCTGCGGTGACCGCGATTGCACTGCGGCGCTCGGGCCATTCTACGCGTCCCTGGACGAGGCCCAGAAGAAGACCATCAACGGGTTACTCATGCCGATGGGCATGATGTAAAGATGTAAACGGAAAGACCCTCTCCCTGCGGCGCGGGCTTACCGCCGGGAGTCGACAGGGCAATTCTACGATTGTTGGACACGGCCTTCCGCTTTCGCCGGCCAGGTTCTTTGGCAACGCATCGCGATCGAGAAGGGGGTGGCCCTTCTGTCCACTGGAACCCCCATCATGACTTCAAGCCAATGTGGCGACCGAATGAAGGAGACTGAAATGCCGACACTAAATGTGTCCGACATGACCTACAGACATTGTGCGGGCACGGTGAAGAAGGCAATCCATGGCATCGGCAGCCAGGCGGCCGTTATGGTCGATCTTGCATCGAAAACCGTGTCAATCATCGTGCTTCGACGGCCAAGATTTCGATGACGGTCGAGGCCGCGGGTCATCCGAACGAGACGGTCTGACAGCCATGAGAGGACAGATGGAAACATTCGTGCGAATGCTTGCCGCGAGTCTGGTGTCAAAGGAATTTCCCGATGTGAAATCTCCCACCCCTGCAGCTGACAGCACTACCTTTCTTCCAGCCATCTGCTTTCTTGAGCCTTATTCAACGCGTATAATTCGGTGATCGCCTGCCCGTGATGAAGGTGAATGAGTTGTGGCGAGCTTAAATTGCATGCATGTCCGACCGATCCCCTCACTATCGGCCTATTGGAGATTGTACAGTGAGGTATGTGAGACTGACCAGATCGATGATCGCAAAACCTCTTTTGGGTGATCAGAATCAACGGTTGCTTTCGTGGGGTGTCACTCTGCAAGAGACGCGACAAAAATGAAGGGTTCATCGTCATCGCCTTGGCCAAACGGCTGGATCCTTATGGGAATGACAATTGGCGTGATTTTAATACTCGGACTAAAATACGTCACAGGCTATTAGTGAGATCCCAACGCTTTGATTGCCCCGGCGTGTAGGGGAGCGCGGTAAGGCTCGGCAGTCACTCCGGCGCATCGCCAAGCAGCCGTCGCAGCATGTACTGCAGGATGCCGCCGTGACGATAGTAGGCCGCTTCGACGAGGGTATCGATGCGTACAAGCGCCTCGAACCGTCGCGTTTGTCCCTGTTTGTCGCGCGCCAGCACCTGCACCGTTGCCGGAGGTGCCTCGCAACCAGCAAGACCGGTGATCGCGAAGGTCTCCTCGCCGGACAGTCCGAGCGAGTTGGCGCTCTGTCCTTCGGTGAATTCGAGTGGCAGCACGCCCATGCCGATCAGGTTCGAGCGGTGGATGCGTTCGTAACTTTCGGCGACCACGGCGCGTACGCCGAGCAGCGCGGTACCCTTGGCCGCCCAGTCGCGCGAGGAGCCCGAACCGTATTCCTTGCCGGCCAGAATGATAAGCGGCGTGCCTGCCGCGGCATAATTCAGCGAGGCGTCGTAGATGGTGGTGACCGGAGTATCGGCCCGAGTGAAATCGCGCGTGAAGCCACCCTCGATGCCAAGCGCGAGCTGGTTGCGCAGGCGGATATTGGCAAACGTGCCGCGGATCATGACCTCGTGGTTGCCACGGCGCGAGCCGTAGGAATTGAAATCGTTACGTTCGACGCCATGCTTCTCGAGGTAGATGCCGGCAGGCGAGCCGGCTGCGATCGTACCGGCCGGGCTGATGTGATCGGTGGTCACAGAGTCTCCCAGCTTCGCCAGTACCCTGGCGCCGATGATGTCCGTGAGCGGCGCAGGGTCGCGTTGCATGCCTTCGAAATACGGCGGTTTGCGTACGTAGGTCGAATTAGGTTGCCACAGGAAGGTATCGCCGGCCGGCACATCCATGCCGCGCCAGCGCTCGTCGCCGGTGTACACATCCGCGTAGCCCTGGGTGAACATGTGCGTCTTGAGATTGGCGGAAATGGTTTGTTCGACTTCCTGCGGCGATGGCCAGATGTCGCGTAGATACACTGGCCGACCGTCACTGCCGGTTCCCAGCGGTTCGCTGAGCAGGTTCACGTGCAGGCTGCCGGCCAGCGCGTAGGCGACTACCAGCGGTGGCGAGGCCAGGAAATTCATCCGCGTCTGGGCATGGATGCGGCCCTCGAAATTGCGATTGCCAGACAGCACCGAGCAGACGGTAAGGTCGTTTTCGGCCACCGCAGCACCGATCTGCGGGATCAGCGGGCCGGAATTGCCGATGCAGGTGGTGCAGCCGTAGCCGACCAGGTTGAACCCCAGCTCATCCAGGTACCGGGTCAGGCCGGCGCGTTCGTAATAGTCGGTGACCACTCGCGAACCCGGCGCCAGCGAGGTCTTGACCCAGGGCCTGCGCGACAGGCCTTTTTCGACAGCGTTCTTGGCCAGCAATGCGGCGGCGATCATCACAGAAGGATTGGAGGTGTTGGTGCAGGAGGTAATCGCCGCGATCACCACATGGCCATTGTCGATTCGGCATCTGCTGCCGTCTCCCAGAGTTACGTCCACCGGTTGGCGCGGCCAGTTGTGCTCGCCATCACAGTTGCAGGGAGATTGTGGGCCGTCGCCGGGATGTGGCTTGCTCATCACGAACGGATCGCTAGCCGGGAATGTTCCTGCCAGGGCGGCGTCGAGGCCGACCTTGACCGCCTCGGCCTGCGTTTGTCCCGACAGCAACGCGCTGATTGCGTGGGGCGCGATACGCAAGGGGATCCGGTCTTGCGGGCGCTTTGGTCCAGCAATCGACGGCTCTACCGTGGCCAAATCCAGTTCGAGCCGTTGCGAATAGTCCGGTTCGTGCGCAGGGTCGTGCCACATGCCTTGTTCCTTGGCATAGGCTTCCACCAGGCGAACCTGATGCTCGGAGCGGCCGGTCAAGCGCAAATAGGACAGCGTCTCGGCATCGATCGGGAAGATCGCGCAGGTGGCTCCGTATTCGGGGCTCATATTGCCCAGGGTCGCACGGTTGGCCAGGGGTACATTGGCCACACCCGGACCGAAGAACTCGACAAACTTGCCGACTACGCCGGTGCGGCGCAGCAGCTCGGTCACCGTCAATACCAGATCGGTGGCCGTCACGCCCGACTGCAGCGCGCCGGTCAGCTTGAGGCCTACAACCTGCGGCAACAGCATGCTCATCGGTTGGCCCAGCATTGCCGCCTCGGCCTCAATGCCGCCGACCCCCCAGCCGAGGACTCCCAACCCGTTGACCATCGGCGTGTGCGAATCGGTGCCTACCAAGGTGTCCGGGTAGGCGAGCGGCCCGTCGGGGCTGTCGCGGGTGAAGACGACCCGAGCCAGATATTCAAGATTGACCTGGTGGCAAATGCCCGTATCGGGCGGCACTACCTGGAAATCAGCAAATGCCTGCTGCCCCCAGCGCAGCAACTGGTAGCGTTCGGCATTGCGTTGGAATTCAAGTGCGGCGTTGGTCGCAAACGCGTCGGGCCGACCGAATACATCAGCGATGACGGAATGATCGATGACCAGTTCGGTCGGTATCAACGGGTTGATACGCTGTGCATCGCCGCCCAGATCGATGATCGCATCGCGCATCGCCACGAGATCGACGACGCATGGCACGCCGGTGAAATCCTGCATCAGGACGCGCGCCGGAGTGTACTGGATTTCCTGCCGTGGTGCCGCATCCGGCAGCCATTCGGCCACGGCCCTGATCTGCCCGACGGTGACGAGTTCGCCATCCTCGTTGCGCAGCAGATTTTCCAACATCACCTTCAGGCTGTATGGCAGCCGCTGGCTACCACTGATGCGATCCAGGCAATGAATCGTGTACGTGGTATCGTCGACCGTGAGCCGGTCACGTGTGTTGAAGCTATTGTTTGTCATGAATACTCCTATCCAGCGAACTGATATTGCTGGGCTACACCCGGTAGCCTCATAGCGCACCTCAAATGGCTTCCGGCAAACCTGGCATCGTTCACTTCTCGCAATTCCCGCGAAGGAGTGCGCCGTCTTGAATATCGTGTAAAACTACGCGGTGTGTTTGTCCTGCTCGCACCAACCATAACTCAAGCTCTTACGATCCTCGGATGGGACGTATAAATCAACTTCGCTCGCCGGTAGGTTAACCGCCACGGTGTCGGCTGCGGCATTCTGCTTGTGGTGCACGGTGTGTTTCAGACGGCATTGTCGCGAACTTTTCTGGCCATTGCGCAAGAATAGGAGAAACAATGTACGATCAGTATAACGCTATTAGCGTCGGCGACCGGCGGAGGGACAAGCGGTGTCCATGCTCTACTCCACTGCCGGCCTGAAGTCATTCTTGGCCAACGCCGAGCACTCTGCCATCACCGCCGATGCGCGCGCAATAGGATTGGTGAGGTAGAAATCCCGGACCGGCGAGGTGAACGAACCTTTGCCCAGTTTTCCGCCCAGCTTGGCTATCTTGGCGATCTCGTCCTCGTCGCCGGCGGCGATCTGGTCGACACGGGCGAAATGCGGAAACTGCACATAAAGCTTGGCGCGAAGCTGCGGCAATGAATCGAATGGCAATTTCTTGCCAAGCACATCCGACAGCGCTCTGAAGATCGCCCAGTCTTCGCGCGCGTCGCCCGGTGCAAAGCCCGCCCGACTAGTCTGCTGCACTCGACCTTCGGTGTTGACATAGGTTCCCGATTTCTCGGTATAGGCCGCCCCGGGAAGGATGACATTGGCGCGGTGGGCGCCGGCATCGCCGTGGGTGCCAACATAGACGACGAAGGCGCCACCGGTCTTTGCCATGTCCAGTTCGTCTGCGCCGAGCAGAAACAGAACTTCCGTCCCGCCTAGCATGGCGCCGACATCCTTGCCGCCCTCGCCCGGCACGAAGCCGAGATCGAGGCCACCGACGCGAGCTGCCGCGGTATGTAACACGGCAAAACCATTCCAATCCGCGCGGCTTGCATTGACCGCGCCGGCGAGCTTCGCCGCCTGGGCGAGCACGGCCGCGCCATCAGTGCGTACCAACGCGCCCTGCCCGACAATGATGAGCGGATGGTTTGCCTTCTTCAACGTCTGGAAGAATTCGCCATTGCCGTCTGCCAGATTCTTGAGCGATTCCGGGCCGGCACCCAGCAACTCGTAGTCGTAGCGCGTATCGCCGACATCGCCGATGACTCCGATGGGCAAGTCGGCGGCGCGCCAGCGCTTGCGAATCCGGGTGTTGAGAACGGACGCTTCGAAGCGCGGGTTGGCGCCGATGATAAGGATGGCATCGGCCTGCTCGATACCCTCGATCGTCGGATTGAAGATATAACTTGCCCGCCCCAGCGAAGGATCAAGTGCCGCGCCATCCTGACGGCAATCGATGTTCTTCGAGCCGAGTGCCTCCATCAGAAGTTTCAAGGCATACATTTCCTCGACGGCGGCGAGGTCACCGGCGATTGCCCCGATTTTTTCAGGCGACGTCTTTGAAGCGGCGTCCTTGATGGCCGAAAAAGCTCCGGCCCAGCTCGTGGCGACCAGCTTGCCGTCCCGGCGCACATAGGGGCGGTCGAGGCGCTGCGTGCGCAAGCCATCCCAGATGAAGCGAGTCTTGTCGGAAATCCATTCCTCGTTCACGGCATCGTTGTTGCGCGGCTGGATGCGCATCACCTCGCGGCCACGGCTATCGACGCGGATCGCCGAGCCAACCGCGTCCATCACATCGATCGATTCGGTATTGGTCAGTTCCCAAGGCCGTGCTGTAAAGGCGAAGGGTTTCGAGGTCAGTGCACCAACCGGACAAAGGTCGATGACATTGCCCTGCAGCTCCGATGTCATCGCGCGTTCGAGATAGGTGGTGATCTCCATATCCTCGCCGCGCCCTGTCGCACCGAGTTCAGAAATGCCGCCGACCTCGGTGCTGAAGCGGATGCAGCGTGTGCAGTGGATGCAGCGCGTCATGATCGTCTTGATCAGCGGGCCGATATATTTGTCCTCGACTGCCCGCTTGTTCTCGTAGAAGCGCGAGGAAGCCATGCCATAAGCCATGGCCTGGTCCTGCAAGTCGCATTCGCCGCCTTGGTCGCAGATCGGACAGTCGAGCGGGTGGTTGATCAGCAGGAATTCCATCACCCCCTCGCGCGCCTTCTTGACCATCGGCGTATTGGTGAAGATTTCCGGCAACTCGCCATTCGGGCCTGGGCGCAGATCGCGCACGCCCATGGCGCAGGAAGCGACCGGCTTGGGCGGCCCGCCCTTCACCTCAATCAGGCACATGCGGCAATTGCCGGCGATCGACAACCGCTCATGGAAACAGAAGCGTGGGATTTCCGCACCCGCCTCCTCCGCCGCCTGCAGCAGCGTGTAGTGATCGGATACTGTTATCTCTTTGCCGTCGACCTTGAGTTTAGCCATTTCGCCTCAAACCCCTGCGGACATCCCGAATCCGTCTTGCCCAATGCTGCCGAAGTGAGCATCCCGCCATCGACTCAATCTTGCTCGTTGTCAGTGGCATACGCCATCACTTGGTCGATCCAGCCATCGGTGCCGATCCGCCCGTTGAAGCCGAGTATGTCTCCGATCTGGGCAATTTAGCCGCTCAACTACGTTGTTATCTAGTCACAAACTCGATGCCTTGGCCATCCTAAGTCATCCAGTTTCGGACCAATAGCAAACGGCATTTGAACCATTCACCGACTAATATGCACCTTCGAAGTCGGATCCACCGTGTGGTCGTGCCGATGCGGCAATCTTCCTTTGAAGAAAAGTGTTGTGGAGCAGCTACCTGTTAGCCATGCACGTTTTACGCTATCGCAATTGTATAATTATGGGTGGCAAATCTCTCAGTGCCTTTTGACGCGCGTTCCCTTTACGCCTGCATCTCTTCGAACAGCGTGGTCGACAGATAACGCTCGGCAAACGAGGGGATGATGACGATCATGTTCTTGCCCTTGTTTTCGGAACGCGAGCCCACCACAGCGGCCGCCTGCAGGGCCGCACCCGAGGAAATGCCCACTGGCACGCCTTCGAGGCGGGCCACCAGCCGTGCATTGGCGAAGGCGTCGTCGTTGGAAACCCGCACCACCTCGTCGTAGATCGAGGTGTCGAGTACTTTCGGCGCGAAGCCGGCGCCCAGGCCCTGGATCTTGTGCGACCCCGGCTGGCCGCCCGACAGCACGGCCGATGCCTCCGGCTCCACCGCGACCACGTAGAAGGAAGGCTTGCGCTTTTTGATGACTTGGCCAACGCCGGTGATGGTGCCGCCGGTGCCGATGCCGGAAATCAGGATGTCGGCCTCGCCATTGGTGTCGTTCCAGATCTCCTCCGCCGTGGTGGCGCGGTGGATCTCCACATTGGCAGGGTTTTCGAATTGCTGCGGGATCACCGCATCGGGCAGGCTGGCGGCAAGTTCGTCAGCCTTGGCGATGGCGCCCTTCATGCCCTTGGCGCCTTCGGTCAGCACGATCTCGGCCCCCAGCAGCGCCAGCACCTTGCGGCGCTCGATCGACATGGTTTCCGGCATTGTGAGAATAAGCTTGTAGCCCTTGGCAGCCGCCGCGAACGCAAGCGCGATGCCAGTATTGCCGGAGGTGGGCTCGATCAGGGTTGTGCGGCCCGGCTTGATGCGGCCCGAAGCCTCAAGCGCCTCGATCATGGCCACGCCGATGCGGTCCTTGACGCTGGAGACGGGATTGAAGAATTCGAGCTTCGCAAGAAGATTGGCGACGATGCCCTTTTCCCTGGCATATTTGTCGAGGCGCACCAGCGGAGTGTCGCCCACCGTGTCGATAATTGAATCGTAAATGCGGCCACGTCCCCGATTTTGCGATGATTGGCGTATGTTACTCATTGACAAATCCAAAATCCCGTTCTCGTGATTATGAGGCGTAGTTTGGCCACGTTGTGGGAGCGTCACCCATACTCTTTAATAGATTCAATCCACCGCATGAGCAGTACGACATGAGGGCCAATCCGCTTCCGCTAAACTAATTCCAATTTTCGAACTATTGTCGGAAGGTGCCCCACCCCCGGCTTTGAGAGCAAATATCCTTGCATGAGATTAATTCCAAGCTGCAGCAACATTCGTAACTCATTGCTGGTCTCTACGCCCTCAGCGATAACCGAAGCGCCGAAGGATAAACAGACGTTCACAACATTCTTTACCGAGGCTTGCCGGCCAGCATCCTTGTCAATGCCCTGTACTAAATTTCTATCCAGCTTAACGATATCCGGTCGTAGTGCGAGCAACGTTCCAAGCCCCGCATATCCCGCACCGAAGTGGTCCAACGTGACCATGACACCACGATTCCGGCAGGACGCAATCCACCGTCGAACAGGGACAGGGCTGATCGGATCGTTTTCTGATAACTCAAAGATGAGACGTTCACTTGGCCAGCCGACTCGGCTGGCTGCCTTCAAGGTGTCATGCAATCCATAACGACGGTTGCACATCGCCTCCGCCGACATATTGACGCTCAGCCTGCATTTCAGACCAAACGACGATGCCAATTCAACAGCCTTTGTCCGGCAGGCGGCGTCGAAGGCAAGACGATCTGCCCAGGCGATACTCCCAAGTACCTGTTTAGCTCCTTCGCCGTCAACGCCGCGGACCAGAGCTTCGTAGGCGAATAAGGCGCCGTTGTTATCAAAGTCAATGATCGGCTGGAACGCCATCGTGAATTCGGGTTCTGGGACCGGAGGCACGCTGATGAATGCCATAAGTGTCAATTCCCTCCCGCGATTGAAACATCAGTGAGACGTAATGGGCCCTATTTGTCCCAGAAATGGCCAGATACGAGCGTACGCCTCTAGAAGGAGGCCAAAGGCCAAACCCGGGTTCCAACCAAACCATTGACGCCTGATTTGGTGATCTCAACACCGATATGAGGTCGCCGAGACCTCAATGAGAATGCGCCTTCGTTAGACGTGAACCCTCCAGCGGCTGCTGAAATATAGATCATGTTAACCGTATTCTCTTTGCGCTTGCGCAAACTGCATGCTCCTCATGATTGCGGTGCTGTTGCAGCAACCGCTTGATCATCTCATGAATAGCAGCCCGGCCTCTGATAGGCCGATGAGATTGCATGACCGCCGCGGCCCATGTCGATGGCCATCGATTTTAGGGGAGACGACCAATGCCGACTGGAACCAACATATCGAAGCCAACCCATTTAGGTCCCTCAGGTCTCGCAGATATGTCGCCCGCGTATTTCGGGTTAGTTATGGCTACCGGTATCGTGTCGTTATCGGCTTTTATGATGGCATATCAAGCCCTTGCGTTTATTCTGTTCTATCTTAACATCACCCAATACGTGGTGCTTTGTGCGTTGTACGTCTTGCGAGCATGGCGATACCCGGCCCGATTTTTCGGCGACCTGGTTTCTCACCCAAGCGGTCCCGGATATTTCACGACGGTTGCAGGAACAGGCATATTGGCAAGCCAGTTCATGATTCTGCGCGACAATGTCGCAATGGGGATTGCGTTGTGGCTCTTTGCCGTCCTGTTATGGATTTGCCTGACCTATGCGATCTTTACGGCCTTCACCGTGAAAAAGGAGAAGCCCACACTTGATAAAGGCATCAACGGCGGCTGGTTGCTGGCTGTGGTGGCGACGCAGGCACTGTCTGTATCAAGCGCGATTCTTGCGGCACATATCGGTCAGCCGTATCGATTGGAGCTCAACCTCATCGCTCTGTCGATGTGGCTGTGGGGTGGTATGCTCTACATCTGGATGATGTCGTTGATCTTCTACCGATATACGTTTTTCCACTTCTCTCCCGGTGACCTCGCGCCCCCATACTGGATCAACATGGGCGCTATGGCGATTTCCACCCTGGCCGGATCATTGCTGATCCTGAACGCACCTCACGCACCATATCTGACTTCACTACTGCCATTCCTAAAGGGCTTTACGATCCTCTATTGGGCAACCGGAACTTGGTGGATACCGATGCTTCTTTTGCTTGGCATCTGGCGCTACGGCTATGAGCGTTACCCATTCGAATATGATCCGCTCTATTGGGGCGCGGTGTTTCCACTTGGTATGTACGCCGCCAGCACCTGGCAAATGGATCGCGCCATGGACTTCGGCTTCCTTGCTGGTCTGCCACGCGCGTTCTTTTACATCGCATTGGCGGCCTGGATCATCACGTTCGCCGGAATGGCACGGATGCTGGCATATAGGATTATGTATCGACGGGTATAAATTTTCTTGCTTCTGGCACCGCAAACTCCAATTGCCGTAGATAAAGTACCACCCAGTTGTTTGGCGCTTCGCAAAGACGAAAAACGGCTGTCGACTGGAGCTTAGCTTTATCCTCCATGAGGAAGCAGCTCTTGCAGTCGTCTATTCTGCGAAAATACGCCGAGGCTCGCTTACCATGTTACGAGCTATCCAAGCTCGCCACATTTTTTGCCCTCGGTCGACGCTGACATTTACACCAGCTGGTTGTCCAATATTCCACACAGTGAACCCGCTTCGCTCTATCTGCACGTCCCCTTCTGCCGTTCGATGTGCAGATATTGCGGCTGCCACACTAAGATCACGACGAAGGATCAGCCAATCATTGATTATCTGGGATTGGTGCGGCACGAGATCCGTGGGGTCGCAGAAATCGCAGTGCAACCGCTGCGGGTAGAGAAAATACATTTCGGGGGCGGCACTCCCACCTTCATCGAGCCGGCCGAATTTGTCGCGCTGACTGATCTTCTGCGTGACTGCAACAAATTTTCGAATACGACGGAAATGGCGGTCGAGATCGATCCGCGCACTCTCACAATCGAAATGGCCGGGGCGTTGGGTGGCGTCGGGATCGGTCGCGGCATGAAAACAACCGGATCCGCCTTGGCCAAGCGCCAAATTGTCTCAGCAGGCCGGATCATCACCTCGGTGAACTGCGATATAGAAACCTATCATCGAAGATTAGAGAAATGCCATTGGACGCTAATAATATTTGCGCCAGCGCAAACTGACGGCGGTTGAAGGGAATATAATAAGACCGAGCTTCCGAAGGGTTGGCATCGTCGCGCCTTCGACCTGAGGCGGTTAACATTGGGCGTCATCATACAACGACGGCAAATAAGTGCTGTCTCGCGGAGGTCGAGAAATGTCCGCTATCGAATCATGGCAAGGCGACAATCACAGTGCTCCGCGCACTAAAGAGATAGAAGTTGTTGCGCGGCTGGCTGCCGTCATAAAGGATGCACAACTGGATTGTGAGTGTCGTTCTGATCTCAATGATACACTAACACGTTTCACGATTCTGGAGCGCAACCGCTCTGCACATGAATACCTCTTCGGGGCTCGTGACCAGCGTGTTAAAATCGAGGTAATGCTTTCCTTCCTTAAGGACCTTGATGAATTGGAGCTAACTGAACCGGATCGAACTGTTTATGTGGAACTCGCGCTCTTGTTCGAAGATATAGAGAACGCTGCCAAGGTAGGGGCCAATTCGATGCGACAGCTATTTACGGCCGCTTCCTAAGCTTCAAGCGGATATCTGTCGGCTATACGGAATATTGAAATACTTCTCGGGCGGCATGGCTTCGTTGGTCGTATTATTCACCGTTTCGCGGAGTGGCTGGTTTGCCGATCTTGATCTGCCAAAGCCGTGGCCCCCGCCGACGACAGGTCCAACGATGTTCTTCACCAAAGAACCCGGCGAACGAACGCCTGAGACGTGTCAGCTTGAAGTCGCAGATCGCCCGGAAAGACTGGCCAGGTCGAAGCCCATCGAACATTGACAATATAGCGGACTGCGTCTTCGCAGCTGGAAGCCTGCGGACATCGTACGTTGGCGCGCCCCCTGTCCGACGTCCGACGAACCATTTCACATATCCTCATTCAGGAATGAGAAGACCATAGTCGATCGGCACTCTCTTTGTGGAAGGACAAAGTCACGAAGTTCGAGACAAGATAGGCTGAGTGTTTAGCTTGGCGCAGGTAACGTCCAATGGAGACTGACAGAGCACAAAGGGAGCTGAGCGTGATACGTATGATGGCCTGGCATCCTGTCACATTTTTTGCCTTCATCCCGACCACGCCTCCGCAGGACGAGACAACTAGGCGGCAAACTCATGCTGTCGATCGAGAGCATTCGTCGCTTGCCTTAGTGCGACGCTTAGTGCGCGGGATCAAAGGAAAGCGAGAAGAATAAAGGTTATCCAGCGACTGTATCGTGTTCACCCCAACGCGTCATTTGCTGGCCAGGTTCTACGCCGACCCAGTTGACGAGTCGTGCGGCGATCTCGCGGACCATCTCTTCGAGTGACGTTGGTTTGGTGTAGAAAGGCGGCACCGGCGGCGCGATGATCGCACCCATGCGCGCCAGTCTAAGCATTGCATCGAGATGTCCCTCATGGAGAGGTGCCTCGCGTGGCACGATCACCAATCGACGCTTCTCTTTCAGGATAACATCGGCGGCCCTCGTTACAAGATTATCGCCCAGGCCATGTGCGATTGCCGCCAAACTCCGCATGGAGCAGGGTACCACGATCATTCCATGGGTTGCGAACGACCCACTGGCGATGGGGGCCGCCAGATTTTGGCAAGAATGGGTGTAGCTGGCGATTGACTTTAAGCGTTCAAGACCATCGACGCCCAGTTCATGGGCTATCGTCATCGTCGCACCCCGGGAGACGACAAGATGAGTTTCCACTTCCGCCTTGGAGAGTTGGCGAACTGTTTCCATTGCCAGAACGGCACCTGACGCTCCAGTGACGCCGACTATGATCCTGTTTGTCATTCCTGCTCCATGATAAGCGCTTCAGGAAATAATTCATTCCAGCGTTTTGTGATTTGTTCTTCGATATGAGTCGACATTTTCAACTTTTCTCCCCATTCGCGGTTGGTCTCGGCACCAATCTTGCGGGTTGCGTCGAAACCAATCTTTCCTCCAAGACCTTCGAGTGGAGACGCGAAGTCAAGCTGGTCGATCGGGGTCCGGTCGATCTGCATCAGATCGCGTGACGGGTCCATACGCGTGGCAAGCGCCCACATCACGTCCGGCCACGAACGAATATCGATGTCGTCGTCGACTACGATGAGTATCTTGGTCATGGAGAATTGCGGCAGCATCGACCAAAAGCCCATCATTGTCCGCCGGGCTTGCCCGGCATATTTCTTGGCGATCGAGATGACTGCGATCCTGTAGGAGCAGGCTTCGGGCGGAAGCCAGACGTCGAGGATTTCGGGAATCTGCTGGCGCAAAAGCGGTTTGAATACCTCGAGCAATGCCGAGCCCAACACGGACGGTTCATCGGGGGCGCGTCCGGTGAAGGTGGTTAAGTAGGTCGGACGATCCCGGAAGCGCATGCATTTGAGCTTGAAGACCGGGTAATGCTCGGGCGCATTGTAATATCCGGTATGATCGCCAAACGGCCCTTCCAGCGCGGTTTCGGTTGGAGAAACGGTGCCTTCGAGGACGATCTCGGCGCTCGTTGGCACATGCAGCATGATACTTCGGCACGGCGCGACTCCGGCACGCTGACTGTTAATCATGCCTGACAGCGCCAGTTCAGACACGCCTTCCGGCGCCGGCATGACCGAGGCAATCATTGTCGCCGGATCCGCGCCGATGACTACGGCTACGGGCATCTCCAGGTTACGTGCACACCATTGTCGATGGTGAACTGCGCCACCTCGCATCGGTAGCCAGCGTATAATGGCGCGGTCGCGATCAATCACCTGCATGCGATAAATGCCCAGATTGTAGGCATTCGGATCGTCGTCGCCGGGCGATCTCGTCACCACTACTGGCCACGTAATGAGAGGGCCAGCGTCATTTGGCCAACAGGTCTGGACGGGCAATAGCGAAAAGTCTGGACCTATGTCGCTCCACTCCCGCGGCGCGGCGCCGATCTTCGTCCGCGCCCAAAACGCGCTGCGAGCAGCAGGCAGCAAATTTTGAGCTTGGCGCAGGTTCTGTGGCGGTCGAGGTGACCGCAGCCAGGCAAGCAGCGTCCCGAGCGCTTCGAGACTTTCGACGTCAGTGCCAAGTCCCCAAGCCACACGTTCGGCTGTGCCGAACAGGTTTGTCACTACTGGCAGGCTTGACGGGGCACCCCGCTCATCCAATGCCTGCGTCAGTCGAAGCGCTGGGCCGCCGGCTGCGATCACCCGGCGATGCAGCTCCGTAATCTCCAGTTGCATCGAGACAGGCGTGGTGATCGTCCTGAGATCGCCCTTGCCTTCCAGATAGGACAGAAACTGACCAAGGCTGGCAAACTTGGGAAGACGGCGCTGATACATAGAAGATTCCGCACCGGTCCGATCACCGGTATGCGCCTATGCCATAACCGTTGAACGGCGACGTTGAGATTGCGCAAAGAGGATGACGAGAACGGTCGGGGTCGTACTTCCCATCCATACGTCGGATATCGTATGCGCGTTACCGGAACGGCGCCGCGTGAGGTAATCATTCCGCTCGTCCGCATTCCTCGAAGAATGCGGCGTTCGGGCAGAATTGCGCCAGATCGGATGGCTCGGCGCGCTGTTCCAACCAATCTCTGCACCGGCGGTGCGACAGGCAGGCACGACAAGCATCACGCGCATCGGCAATGGCTGCGCCGCCCGATCTGCGCGCAGCGGTGGTGATATCCACATCCAGCCGCTTCATGACCAGATCCATGTGGACGACTTGTCGCCAGACGATATTCGTCTGCGGCCAGCGGGGCTCACAAGATCGCACGATATTCTCCATGCGCCCTTTGGATCGAACCGACCCTTCAGCGCTAACTCTATTTGAAAATTCGTCATGGCTGGATGTGGCTCGTCGCCGCGCCTTCGCCTGTGTCCTGAAACAGGCTGATTTGGTCTCGGACACCGGACATGAATACGTAGCCATCCGAAAGGCCGTCATTGAATGTGCCGAAGCGGACTCCATTGCCGGAAAATTCTCGTTGCCGTTTGATCAGGCGCAAACTTCCCGCCTTCACATCTGCCTATGATGAACTACCCATGACCAATTGGAGGGCAGGATGACAGTTGAGCGCGACGAGACCAATCTGGCGACATTGGCTCGGCGTCTTCTGCCGCCATTCTCCGGGCTGCCACTGGGACCGTTGCTGACACTATCGTTGCGCTCTTTGGCCAGGCGTAGGCCACAGCTGTTCGAGCGCCTGGGCGAGCATCGCACTGCTCGATATCTGATCGACCCCACCGACCTTCCCTTCGCCTTCTGTGTAGTCCCCGACGGACGCTTGTCACGCGTGAGCGTTGCGCGAAAGAGCGGAAACGAGCCATCCGACGTTGTCATTCGCGGCCCGATCCTCATGCTGTTAGGCATTCTCGACGGGACTTTGGACGGAGATGCATTGTTCTTCCACCGCACTATCTCGGTCAGCGGCCGGACCGAAGCGGTGGTTGCCCTGCGTAACGCCATTGAGGACGCCGAGCTTCGTCCCTCCGATCTGCTCGGACTCAGCGGTCTGCTCGGCCGTCTTGCTGACGCAGGCATTCTTGGCAGTCTAGGTGCTGCCCGGCATCTGGCCGACACTTCAGTACGCGAGGCGAGGCCGGCATGACGGAAACGCAAAGAATGGAACTCGTCTGTCCAGCTGGCACACCAGCAACGCTACGGGCAGCGGTCCAAGCTGGCGCTGATGCCGTCTATTGCGGCTTCCGCGACGAAACCAATGCAAGAAATTTTCCGGGTCTCAATTTCTCTCCGCAAGAGCTAGCCGAAGGCGTTCGCTTTGCGCACGGCCACGGCAGCAAGGTGCTGGTCGCCATCAACACCTTTGCACGTGCTGGCGATACAGGGCCGTGGCAAAGAGCAGCGGATACAGCTGCTGCCTCCGGCGCAGATGCCGTCATCGCCGCTGATATTGCAGTGCTCGACCATATGGCGAGAAACCATCCCAAGACGCGCCTTCATCTGTCTGTTCAGGCGGCTGCCGCGACACCCGAATCGATCGGTTTCTATGCCGAGGCATTTGGCGTCCGCCGTGTCGTGTTGCCGCGCGTACTTTCGGTACAAGAGATCACTACCCTTAACCGGGCCATCAAGGTGGAGACGGAAGCATTCGTGTTTGGTGGCCTCTGCGTCATGATGGAAGGACGCTGTCATCTTTCCTCTTTTGCCACGGGGAGATCGCCAAACCTCAATGGCGTATGCTCGCCGCCCGAAGCGGTGAGCTATGTCGAGGATAGCGATGGTACGACCGCGCAGTTGTCCGGTTTCACCATCGACCGCTATGAGGCTGGCGAACCAACGGGCTACCCAACCCTGTGTAAGGGTAGGTTCAAGGCCGGTGACAAGACCGGCTACCTGTTTGAGGATCCCATCAGCCTCAATGCCGGAAGTATGATCCTGGCTCTAAAGACGGCTGGTATCACTGCCCTGAAGATCGAAGGGCGCCAGCGCGGCAAGGGGTACATCACTGCGGTCGTACGTGCATTCAGGAAGGCGGTGGACGCCGCCGAAAAGGGCCTCGACCCGACCGAAATCGATGCCGTTCTCGCTAGTATGGCCGAGGGCGGCCGGCAGACGACTGGCGCTTACCGCAAGATCTGGAGGTAGGACAGTGGCATCGATCGCGTTGACGTTAGGCCCCCTATTCTTCCATTGGCCCGCGGAAAGGTTGAAGAATTTCTATTTTCGGATCGCCGACGAGGCGCCGGTGGACCGCGTTCATGTCAGCGAGGTCGTCTGCAGCAAACGAATGCCTTTCTCGGACCCTGTCTGGCCGGAGGTTATCGAGCGCCTGGAACGGGGCGGCAAGGAGGTGGTGCTTTCCACGCTGGCCGTCCCCACCACCGTTCGGGAACGCCGCGCGATCGAGGAACTGTGCGGGGACGAACGCCTGGTCGAGATCAATGATATCACGGCCCTGCCCGCACGCTCCGGCAAACCTTTCGTGGCTGGTCCATTCGTGAATGTCTACAATGAGGCAACGGCGCAATTCCTTATCCGTCACGGCGCGCGTACTATCTGCCCGCCCGTCGAGCTATCCTTGGCTACCATCGGCACGATCGCCACCGCCTGTACGCAAGCTGAGTTCGAAATTTTCGCTTTCGGCCGGTTGCCGCTCGCGCTTTCCGGACGTTGCTATCATGCGCGACTTCACGGACTGCACAAAGACTCCTGCCAGTTCACCTGCGAACAGGATCCCGACGGCCTCGTCGTCGAGACGCTCGATGACCAGTCCTTCCTGGCTATTAACGGAGTACAAACCCTGTCTGCGCAGGTGCAGGCGGTCCTTGTCGATCCGACGGAATTCGCCGAACGCAACATCCGCCGCCTGCGACTATCCCCTCATGGCTGCGACATGGTCGAGGTAGCTAGAATCTACAGAGAGCTTGCCGAGGGACATCAGGATCCAGATAGCGCTCGCTTCCTGCTATCTTGCCTCGATCTGCCGGGGACCCTTGTGGACGGTTATTCCAGAGGCGTAGCCGGCGCGCAGGCGGCCATGCCGGCCTGAGGAGAAAGCTAAATATGACGCGGATCGCCATCGTTAGCGTTTCGGACCGCGCCAGCCGCGGCGAATATCAAGATCTCGGTGGACCGGCCATCGAGCGTTGGCTTCGCCGGGCCGTGGCTACGCCGTTCGACTTCATCTTTACGCTGGTCCCTGATGGTGTGGAAAGCGTCCGCAACGTTCTTATAAGGCTTTGCGACGGTCATGGCGTCGATCTCATTCTGACGACCGGGGGAACCGGCCCGTCGCCGCGCGACCTGACGCCCGAGGCGATGCACCTGGTCATCGCTAAGGAGTTGCCCGGGTTTGGGGAACTCATGAGGCAGGCGAGCTTAAAAGAGGTTCCGACTGCGATCCTCTCCCGCCAAACCGCTGGCATACGCGGCCGCACGCTGATCATAAACCTACCCGGAAAGCCCTCCGCCATCGACGTGTGCCTCGACGCCGTGTTTCCGGCCGTTCCTTATTGCCTAGAACTGATCGGCGCCGGACGTATAGAGTTGACGCCTCCAAAACGCGACTACATCGGGCCTGCCGTTTTAGCGGGAGCCGCCACTACCTCCTGATTGAGGCGGCGAACATCACGGCATCATACTCCGATACGTGTCCACTGCCCAGCTTGCGACATGACATGGGCCTCTGTATCTGCGAGAGAGTGAATGGTGGTCGAGATGGTCTGCGCGTCCATCAGATTTAAGGCGGTAGAGAGCGCGTCGGCCAACGTGGCCTCCCTCGCAACCACGGTAGTGCTGGCATATCGCTGCGGTGTCATCCCACTGCGCGGGTCGATGATGTGGCTGAACCGCGCGCCCGAATCGAAGCAAAAACCGAACGGGCTTGAGGTGGCGATCGCTCTGTCTTCCACCTCCAGCACCCTTAGAACAGCGCCCGAGTGCATCGGGTCGGCAATGCCGATGCGCCATGGTCGGTCTCCCGGCGCCGAGCCGATAGCTCGGCTTTCGCCCATGTCCACCATCGAGCGCTCGATGCCAGAAGCCTTTAGCAGATCGACCACCCGGTCGGTGACGTAGCCCTGCGCGATGCCGTTAAGCGTAAGCGCCGAGCCGGGCGTCGGTAGCTCAATGCGATCCAGCGACCAGATCACCTGGTCAAGCCCGACGCGGCCAAGGCAGTCTTGAACGATGTTCGGAGACGGCCCGGTTATAGGTGCGCCCGGCGTCGAGAAATGGCGTTGATAAGCGATCCATAGCGGCTGCACCGTCGGGTCGAAGGCACCATTGGTGAGCGCCCAGATATCTCGACTTCTTTCCAGTATGTCCACCATTTCCTTCGGTGGGGTAACGAGAAAGCGCTGTCGATTGAGCAGCGTAAGGTCGGAATCCTCCCGATAGAGACTGAAAATCCGTTCCAGGCGTCGCACCTCGGAAACGACTTCATCCACGAGTCTCAGCGCCTTGATACGGTCCGAATGATGGATAACGAGCGAGGCCTGCGCGCCCATGGCCTCGCCCTGCCACGTCACCGCCTCGGGCGACGCCCGGCTGTGTAGCGGAAGCAAGGCCATGCCGGCGGCGGCGGCACTTATGCCGATCACACGGCGTCGGGTCACTCTGTCAGCCATCATCTCACCTCAGTCGCTCTGGCCACCGCCGGGTGCCGGCGCTTCACCGCCTATGCCCTGCTGCTCTAATATGTAATCGCGTGGAATGTCGTTGAATTGCACGATCTTGCCGCCACGGTCCTTCGCGAAGCCGAGCGCCGCCTCCTCGGAGGAGAAGGGCACGGCCTCCGCCGTTCCCATGCCACCCCTGGCGTCGCTATAGATAACGAAGAAAGCCTTGCGGGCATCGACCCAATTGTTGGCGCCTGGCGCGGCCCAGTTCGTGGCCCTGGCCATGTCGGAGACGTAGATCGCCCTGATATCCTTCGGCTCCTCCGGCAGCATGGTGAAGGCAATGGTGTCGCGGGCGGAGGAGAACCAGATCGGCTCATCATATTTGGCGAGGATGACCTGGCCCTTGGGGCCGGCATGTTCGAGGATGTTCATCCCACAATAGCGGCCCATCGCTTCCTCCGTCATGGCGAAGGGCGCGGGCGGCGCCTCTGCCTCGCGCTGACAGGCAGTGAGCGCCAGCAAAGCGGCCAGCAGGATCGTGCCGAAACGCAACCTCACAGCGTCCTCCTCGAAAAGGCGAGTGTGGCGAGCGCCATCGGTGCCGCCACCCATGCAGCCAGCGTAGCAGTCAGTATCGCGGGCTCCAGCGCGGCATTGCCGAGCATGCCTGCCATGCCGGACGCCGCTGCAATATCGGCCGAGCCGGAAAGATTGAGTATCCGGTAGGCGTCGGTTGGATTGAGCAGGAGCAGCGCATCCAGTACGCCCGCAGTAACGAAACGCCCCTTGTCGGCGACCAGCACGCCGAGCAGCGCCATGTCGTAGAGTACGACGAAGAGGAGCCAAATACCGATGGCGATGCCGCCGGCAGTACCGCGGTCGCGGACCAGCGCGCTGATCAGATAGCCGATCGATACGAAGACGGCACCTAGAAGCACCGAGGAGACCGTCATCGTGGCAAAGGCGGTCCAGCTTCCGCTTCCGGTCACCTTTCCGGTCGTAGCCAGTGCCAGCGCGGCAAGCCCATAGCCCACGAAAGTGGCGAAGGTCAGTATGGCGAGATGGCCAAGGAACTTGCCGAAAAGCACCTGCCAGCGTCGAACCGGGTAGCTGAGCAGCAAGGTCATGGTACCGCGCTCGATCTCGCCGACGATGGCGTCGTGCGAGATGAGCAACGAAATCAGCGGCACGATGAAGATGGTGAGGCTGGCGAGGCTGATCACAACCACGTCGAGTGCCCCGGCACCCACGCTGCCGGTGGGCGCGCTGCCGAGGAAGGTCAAAGTGAGCGCAAGCGCGGCAAGCAGCGTAGTGGCCGCAAGTACCCAGCGGTTGCGCATTCCCTCCCGTATCTCCTTGGAGGCCATCAACATGATCGTCTTCATATGGCAGACCTCTTCGCAAGGAAATGGGCATAGAGTTCGTCGAGACCCGGCGGCACCATGTCGAGATCTTCGAAGGGTGCTTCCTCGCCCGCGGCCCGGCGCAGGAAGGCGGTCTTGTCCTCCGGAGTGGCGTCCATCTCGACGATATGGCCGTTGACCTGCCTGAGCCCAACTGGGTTGCCCATCCAGTCCCTGAGGCGCTGGGCGCCACCCTCGGCTGTCTTGAGGCGGATTTTAGTCGGCAGGCGTGCGATGTTGCGCAACTCGTCCAGGGAACCATCGGCGATCTTATTGCCCTCGTTCAGGATTACGACGCGGCTGGCATTGCCTTCCAGTTCGTTGAGCGCATGGGAGGACAAAAGGACGGTCGCCCCCGCCGCCCGCATATTGCGCAAAATGCCATAGAACTGCTGGCGTAACTCCGGATCAAGCCCGGTGGTCGGCTCGTCAAGCAGCAGTACTGCGGGGGTGCCGATCATGGCCTGCGCCAAGCCCAATCGTTGGCGCATGCCTTTCGAATAGGTGCCAATGCGCCGATCGGCGGCATGGTCGAGACCGATCCGTTCCAGAAGGACATCTTCCGAACCCGGCTTGCCGCCCTTGAGCCGGACATAAAAGCGCAACGTTTCGCGCCCAGTAAGGGCGGTATTGAATGACACGTTCTCCGGCAGATAACCCAACCGCTTACGCACGGAAGTATCGCCGGCGGCCGGGTCCTGGCCCAGAACGACAACTGAGCCGGCGGTAGGCAGCGCAAGCCCGAGCATCAGCTTGATGAGCGTGGTCTTGCCAGCGCCGTTGTGGCCGACGAGGGCAATTATCTCGCTCTCTCCCGCCGCGAAGGAGACGTTGTCCACCGCCTTGACCTTACCATAGTGCCGGGCGACCGATTTCAGTTCCACATTTAGGCTCATGGCAGCTCCGTTCCCTGCAAACCGGCAGGCTTCATCAGGGGATAGCTATCGACCACGCCTCCGGGAAATACGGTCGGGAAGCGCGCCTGTGCCCAGCGGATCACCTGCACCGCCGGACTGTTGACCAGCGCCTTGGCTGCCGGAGCCTCCCATAACACCTTGTCGATAACGTCGTTGGGCCGGTAGGGGTTATCGGCGATGCCGTCGCCATCGAGATCGAAGGCTGGGTTATCGCTCCAGAAATTGCCGCGACCGCCGCTTGACCAGTCCAAAGACCGGGTGCCTACATATTTGACTTGGTTGCGGTTGCGCACGAAGGCATTGCCGGTCATGGCGTTGCCTTCCGAGCCGGCGGTAAAATGCACCCCAATCTCGCAGCCCTTGAACAGGTTGTCGCTGAAGCGGTTCTTGTTGGCGTTATAGATGAAGACGCATTTTTCAGGGCCGATGCGTGTGTTCTGGCTTGGCGGCGTGGGCAAGGTACCACCGTCGGCAGCCGACACGTCTGAATCGACAGCGAAGCGCTGGCCGTTGCTGGTCCAGCGGCCGATCGGTTGCGGGCCGCCGCGGACGACGTTGCCACTGATTTCCGAGCCATTGGCGTAGTTGAACAGCAGGCCATTGTCACGGTCCCCATCAGACAGGTTGCCGGTGACAGTGAGCCGGTTGGAATACATGATGGCATAGCCGACGATGTTCCCAACCGAGGAATTGTCGGCGATGACGCTATTGTTCGTGTACATATAGTGCACGGCGAAGCGCAGATTGCGGAAGCTGTTGCCCCTGAATTCGTTGTTCTTGCTGCTGACGGCAAATATGCCGTCGCGACCGAAGCTGATCCGATTATCGAGAACCTTGGCGCCCGGCGCGTTCCAGACCGAAACGCCATTTCCCGCCCGGTTGGTGCGTCCCTCGCGCAGCCCTTCAATGCGGTTGTTGCGCGCAACCGCGTCGCGTGATCCGTGTAGATAGATGCCGTAGAGATTACCGACAATGCTGTTGTCCTCGATCCGTGCGCCCGATGCGGCCTCCGTGGCAAACACTCCCGCATCCATCGCCTCGAGATCGGTCCCGGACCCACGGATTTCGAGGCCTCTAACCGTGGTGTCGGCAGCGCGGATCGTAACGACGTTGCCGAGCCCATCGCCTCGAACGATCGCGCCCGGTTCGCCTTCCAGCGCTAGCGGCTTGACGATGGTGATCGGCCCACGATGTTCACCAGAGCCCAGATGCAGGACGTCGCCGGGTGCGGCAGCATCGACCACCACCTGCAAGGGGATGTCGCCCGGCGGCACGGCGATCTCGAGCGCAAGCGCTGTGGTGCCGGAAAAGGCGGCGAGAGCCGCCGCCATTCCCATCGTGGCTATGTTGAGGGGACGGAACACGTCCTAGACGCCTCGCGGCTCTACGAACATGCGGCCCTGCATCTCCATGTGCATGGCGTGGCAGAACCACGAGCAGTAGTACCAGTAAACGCCTGGCTTGCTCGCGATGAACGTCACCGACGCTGTGGCTTGGGGTGCAACCTCAATGTTGATGCCGTAGTTGACGATCGCGAATCCGTGGGTGAGATCCTCCACTTCGTCGATGTTGGTGACATAAACGGTAACTTCATCGCCCTGCTTGACGCCGAAACTTTCCAACCCGAAGGCCGGCGCCGAGGACGTCATGTAGACACGAACCTTGTTACCGTCACGGATGACCTCGCAATCCATCATCAGGTCGATTCCGTCGGCCGCAGCCTGCTTGACGGCATCAGCGAAGAATGGATCGGCCCGGTCCCAGATGCTGACCGGATTGATCTTCGAGCGATGGACGAGGGTGGCATCATGCGGTTCGGCGAAGCTCGGGCCGTCATGCACCAGCACCATCTGGTCGCCGGAAATATCGATCAACTGGTCGTTCTCCGGCTTCAGCGGGCCGACATTGAGATAGCGGTCCTTGGAGAACTTGTTCAGCGAGATCAGCCACTTGCCGTCGGCCTCCTTGGTCTGCCCCATGGAGGTGTGATTGTGGCCTGGCTGATAGTGGACGTCGAGCTTCTGGCGGATCGGATCTATCGCCTCACCCGCGAAGGAACGCTTTGCGTCCTCGATGTTCCACTTACAGATTTGGCTGTCGATGAATAGCGTAGTGTAAGCATTGCCACGGCCGTCATAGGCCGTGTGCAACGGCCCGAGTCCCAGTTCCGGCTCCGCCACTACCGTGTCGCGCGGCTTGATCTTGTCGTCGAAAAGATCATCGAACTTGCGCACGTCGAACACCGTCACGGTAGGCGAAAGCTTACCGTTGGCTACCACATGGATTCCGTCGGGAGCGGTGTTGATGCCGTGCGGGCTGTTCGGCACAGGTACGTAGCGGGTGTAAGGGGAGCCGTGGCGCCCATCGATGACCGGCACGCCACCCATCTCCTTGTAGTCGCCCTTCTTTATCGCCTCCTCAATGCGCTTGAGGTTAAAGATAACAACCCAGTCCTGCTCCTTAGCCATCATTTCCGCGAGCGTGACGCCTTCTTCGGAATTGTAACAGGTGGAGAAGGCATATTTTCCCTGATAGTCGGCATCGACATTGTCGAGATTGCCGTCGACCATCACCTGCCAGGCGACCTTCATCGTGTCGCCGTCCACGGCGCTGAAGATGGAATGGTATTGCTTGCTGTCGTCCAGGATCTTGCCGTCGTTGGGGATCGGCACGCGATCTTCGCCGTTGCAGAACACATAGCCGGTCCTGGGGTATTTTTGAACGCGAAGGCCGTGCACCGTGTGCTGGTTCGGCAGCTGGATAATCTTGTCGCATTTCATGACGTCGAGACGGATGCGGGCGACGCGCGTGTTGGCCTTGTCGTTGACGAACAGATATCGGCCGTCATAACTGCCGTCCGTGAAGGACAGATGCGGATGGTGGAGATCACCATTGAGATAGATGCCGCCGCGGTCCTTCAAGAACTCCGTCGTTTCCGGCAACAACCCCTCCGTCAGTATCTTGCGGCTTTCGTTCGTCTCGCCCCAGCCGGTGGCGCTGCACCGGTTGAAGACCGGGATTCGCATCAATTCACGCATCGACGGCGCACCGACGATGCGGACTTCTCCGCACTGGCCGCTGGAGAAGAACACGTAATATTCGTCCAGTTCGCCGGGCTTGACCTCGAACTCCAGCTCGCCCTTTTCGTCAGCGGCGGCGGGCGAAACAACACCACCGTTCAGTGCCAGCGTCCCACCGACGCCGGCCGCCCCGACGGCGGCCATCGCCGCCGTCGTACCCAACAATTGGCGTCTGCTCAGGATCGTCTTCTTGTCCTGTTCTTCCTGCGACATGCTTCGTCTCCTTCTGGTTGGCGTGTCAGCCTGTTGCGCTGGTGTCGGATCTGGGCGCCGCTATTGGCGCGCCCTTGTGCGTGATGACCGGTGGGTTGGCAGGGCCCTTGCCCCGTGTTGAGGGTGAGGACAGAGCCTCGAACTTCTCGCGCTTCAGCCGCACCTGGATCATGTGCGGGCAGCGGTGATCATCGTGGTAGAGTTCCTGGCAATGCATGCAGTAGATGCATTCATTGACGTTGATCTCCCCTTCGGGATGGATCGCCTGGACCGGGCATTCCTTGGCGCAGCGCTGGCAGGGTGAGCCGCATTCGGGATAGCGCTTTAGCCATTCGAACATGCGGATACGGCCGGGAATGGCGAGAGCGGCACCCAGAGGGCACAGATACCGGCAGTAAAAGCGCTCAATGAAGAGGCCCGCCGCCAGTAGTGTCAGCGCGAAGATCACAAAGGGCCATTCGCGGGCGAATTTCAGGATGATCGCCGTCTTGAAGGGCTCGATCTCAGCATAGGTTTCGGCCAGTGCGACGGAATAGAACGACAAGCCGAACAGTCCGAGGAAAATCACGTACTTGATTGGCCACAGGCGTTCATGCAGACCGAAGGGCAGCTTGATCTGCGGCACCTTCAGCCATTGGGCAAGGTTGTTGGTCAGTTCCTGCAAAGCGCCGAATGGGCAAAGCCAACCGCAAAAGGGCCCTCTACCCCAGAACAGTAGACCCACGGCCACCGCGGCCCACAAAACGAAGATGAGCGGCGCGGCGAGAAAGAACTCCCAGTTGAAGTCTGTGACCAGGGAATTGATAAAGGTCAGTACGTTGACTACGGACAATTGCGCATTTGCGTACCATCCCAGCCAAACGAGGGTGAACAGCAGATAGCCGCGCCGCACCCAGGCAAAAAGACGCGGGCGCCGCACCAGCCAGTTTTGGAAGAAGAAGATTGCGGTCAGCACGAGAAGCGCGACGACGGTGATGCCAATCTCCACCGTGTTCAGCTTCCATATTCTCACCCACAGAGGCTCATCGTCGCTGAAACCCTGGGCAGAGGATTCGGCAGCACCCGATGCGGCCGCGTCAGGCTTAGCCGCTTCGGCTGGCTGCGCGGATTGCGGCGCGGCAGCGGCTACGGGCACCGCCTTCAGGTAGCGGTCCGGCAAGGTGTAGCCAAGATTAAAGGGCAGTGTCGCCTTATCGCGCGCACCGAAGCTGCGCTGGACGAGCAGTTGCAGGTCCCATGGCTCGGAAAGATCAAGCGGGAACTCGTCCGGCACGGTGAACAATGCGATCTCGCGCAGGTGTGGCGCGCCTTCCGCAGCGATGTCGCCGATACGCGTGTGATTGCGGTCGCGAAATCGTACGCCCTGGCCGTCCTGCATCAGTTCGATGCGGTCGAATATGCCGCCGCGCACATAACCGGAACCCTTGAAGGAATAGGCGCCGTCCCCGGCTACCAAGATGGCCTGCTGGTTCGGCTTGAGCGCCTTTCGCAATCGGTCGTAGCCGACGTCGCCCAGAAGACTGCGGCCTATCGTCGGCACGCTGACGGGCGCGACAAAGAGGTCGATAAAGCGGTCGCCCGGATTGACTGTCTCGGGGCGTTCGGCGGCCTGCGTGCGGCCGGCGTCGGTGAAAGCCTTCGTCACTTCACCGACGGTGAGCCGCAGGCTACGCACCGATCCATCGCCGACCAACGTATCCCAGTTGCGGACTTCCGAGATCGCGGGGTCAACGGCCTTGATAGGGGCGGCAACGGAGGCCTCGGCTGCGGCTCTTCCCGCGCCACCGAGACGACCGCTACGGATCAGCTTGACCGCAGAACGCACGACGCTGTCGCTCATCACCAGCACGGTGACCGTCGCGCCGCTGACGATATCGACCTGCGGAAGCGGTTCCTGCCCTGTAGCGACCTTGCCGAGGTCCTTGCCGACCAGTGAATTGAGCGCGGCCACGACCTTCGCCTGCGGGATGCCGATGAGGACGATCGGCTCCTTGTGCTCGACCAGCTTGATGCCGCGAACGATACCGCTGGGATCGATACCAACCAGGATTCGGATAGGCTTTCCGGAATAGCCCACCGCACTGCCGTAGTTGGTATTGAGATAGGCATAGCCAACCGTCTTGCCGTCAGACAACAGCGTCGCAAGCGGCGGGGTTCCTGTCATCTCACCGTAAGCGTCGGCGCCAGAAATCAGCTCGCTCGGCTTGGTGCTCGACAGGAAATCGCCAAGCGTCTCGGCGGAATTTGCCTGAACTACTGTAAAGGCAAGACACATCAACACCGCCGCAGCGCGCAGAAAGACGAACAGCAATTCCATCGCTTCGGACGAGGCAACTGACTGCCTTCTTCGTAAGGAAATGCATGCTGACATCGGCACCTTTCTCCAGGCTCTTTCGAAATTTTGCCTGCCGGGCGCACATGTCCGTGATTTGGCCGCACATTTCTTTGATCGAACGCAAACGAAAATGCCGGGAGCACATATATGGTTCAGCGTGGAACTGGAGATGACGTCCGATGATACGCCTGACATCCGATCCGTCGGTGCCGATACGGTCGATGGATGAACTCCTGGCTATCGCGTTGGTGATGGAGAAGGATTCCGCTGACAGATATACGGATTTGGCCGAGCGCATGCGTGGAGCCGGCCAGCAGGAACTTGCCGACGTCTTCGAGCGGTTAGTTTATGAAGAGCACAGCCACATGGAAATGGTTGTGCGTTGGTCGAAGCAAATTCGTCAGCATCCCGCTGAACCCTTACCGGTAGAAGAGGTACCGCCGGGTATATTCGACGAAGAAGGCCTCGGACTTATCTCTCCTGAACTGGTGGACGCCTACCGTTCTTTGGCGATCGCTGTCCGCAATGAGGAGCGTGCATTCGCGTTCTGGTCTTATGTCGCCGCCCATGGCGAAACGCTCGAAATCCGGGAAGCTGCCGAAAGAATGGCGCGAGAAGAGCTGGAGCATGCCAAAATTCTCAGGCGTGAACGGCGAAAGGCCTTCTTCGAAGGGCGCCAGCGTGGGCAAACGATTAGGGAGTCCTACGACTTGGCCAAACTTGAGTTAGAGGTTTGTAAGCATCTCGAGGAATGCGCGGAAATGGACAAGACGCGAAATGAATTTCGAGACTTGGCGCTGGAAGCGCGGACGCTCTCCCTCGATCTCGCATCGGACCCGCTGCAGGATCCGGCACCCATTGGCCCGCCGCCTCCCCGGTCCTTGGATGCGTTGTGCGAATGGCTCGCGGACTACTATCTCGAGGCCGGCGAGACCCTACTTTCGCAAGCATCACGCGATCGCGCTCAGGAGCTTGCTACTATTGCCATCAAGCGCCTAGCTATCATCCGGAGTTTCACGAAAGCCGGATAACGGCCGGTGCGCCCATAGGGGATTTCGGTCGCCGCATGCAGGGTGTCAATCGGAAAGCGATGGACGGCTATCGGCTCTACCTGCACAAGCGTGTGCGCCGGCTTACAGCTGAATACCCTTCTCATAATGTTGACTTTGCTGGCATGGGCGCCGAGCCATAATTGCTCAGGCAGCGTGGGTTATTATTGAAGACCGCAGCATGGGCCTAGCGCGTTTCCTTCGAAACTTGCGTTATCGCAAAGTTGACAGTTCAACTCCTATATAGAAGCGAGCGACGATGGAATCGTTTTAAAACAGAAAGACATGTAAATGAGACACCCTACCTTTATCGCTCTGACTTTCGCTGTCCTGATGGCAGCCAGCGGCGCGCATGCTGCCGACCATCAGGTACAGATGCTCAACAAGGGCGAGCACGGCGTTATGGTCTTCCAGCCAAACTTTGTCAAAGCAGCCCCAGGTGACACGGTCACCTTCGTTCCTACGGACAAAGGTCATGATGCTGCGAGCATTAACGGCATGATTCCGGAAGGTGCACAGGCCTTCAAGGGCGAGATCAGCAAGCCGATCACCGTCACACTCGACAAGGAAGGCGTCTACGGGATCAAATGTGTGCCTCACTACGGTATGGGAATGGTGGCGTTGATCGTGGTAGGCAAACCAGCGAATCTTGAGCAGGCTAAAACCGTCAAGCAGCCGGGCAAGGCAAAGGCCGCCTTTGCCGAACTGTTCTCCAAGGTCTCAGCCGGCAATTAAGCCAGATCCAAAAAATCGCCGCCGGCGCTAAGCGGACTCGCACATTCGCCTAACGCCGGCATCACTCTGTGCCTCAATACTAGTCAGATCGGAATATTGAACGATATGGCGATCCCGCGCACGAAGCCGGGCAATTATCCGGCGGTCCTTTCCTATGGCTTTCGACCTTTTTTCCTAGCCGGAACGCTTTACGCAGGAATATCAATCCTATTCTGGCTGCCTTTGCTCTATGGCCGAATCGACACGGAAAGCGCATTCACGCCGGTGGATTGGCATATTCATGAAATGATCTTCGGCTACGTGGCCGCAGTGATAACGGGTTTCCTTCTCACCTCCATACCCAACTGGACGGGACGGTTGCCTGTTCAGGGCATTCCTGTTCTAGCGCTTGTCCTTCTGTGGCTAGCAGGGCGCTTCGCGGTATTTTTCTCGGGTGAGATCGGCTGGATCGCTGCTGCGGCGATTGACGGCGCTTTCTTGCTCGCCGTAGCGGCGGTCGCAGCCATCGAAATCATCGCAGGCCGGAACTGGCGCAATCTCAAGGTGCTTGGCCCGGTGACGGTGCTGTTTGCAGCTAATCTCCTGTTTCACCTCGAGGCTCATTACGACGGGACTTCAAATGTCAGCCGGCGGCTGGCCATCGGCGCAATTGTGCTGCTGATCATGATCATAGGCGGGCGCATTATTCCAAGCTTCACCCGCAATTGGCTTGTGCGAGAAAATCCCGGCCGGCTCCCCATCCCTTTTGCCCGCTTTGATGTGGTGACCATTGTCCTTTCGGCGCTCGCGCTGGCCGGCTGGTCTTTCCTTCCGGAACACGACGGCATTGGCGCACTACTAATCGCGGCTTCCGCCCTGAATATCGTGCGGCTTGGCCGATGGGCGGGTTACCGCACATGGCGCGATCCGTTAGCGCTGATCCTGCATCTGGCTTTCGTCTTCATACCAGTTGGGCTGCTGCTAGCCGGGCTCGCCACGATCTTCCCTCAAACGGTACCGGCCGCGGCCGGCCTTCATGCATTTGGCGTTGGCGCGGTCGGCTGCATGACACTTGCCGTCATGGTGCGCGCAACGCTGGGGCACACTGGCCGCGACTTGCGGGCGGGGCCGGACGGTTGCTTTGTCTTCGCAGCAATCCTGCTAGCCGCCATCCTTCGTATCTGCGCCGCGTTTCATCCTGGCCAGTCGGCTCTCCTATACGGATCAGCGGCCGCATGGACGGCGGCATTCCTTGGTTTTGTTCTGCTGTATGGTCCAATGCTACTACGACCGCGTCTCCGTCAAGGCCAGAAAGACCTCCGTATACTCGGACGGTTACTGCCCATCAAAAGGTCCTGAGCCCACGGTATCAGTGGTCGCCGATATCAGCACCAAAATTCCAGGACTGGCCTACGGCCATCAAGGATGACAAGATCGGTATCCGAACGTCTTGCAATTATCCCGGGGAAAAAAGCCGCAGAGTGAGCAACTTGCCGCGAATGGGTTGCATGTGGCATTGTTCTCTCGGCAAATGCGCTAGTTCGAGCATGAAGCCAGAAGGGCCAGGAAGGTAACCATGAGCCGTCTCGACCGCTCGCTGATCGCCGATCTTTCGACGTTCCAGGGCCTTACCCCAGATGAACTCGATGGGTTTATCATCCATGCTCGTTCGTTACGTATTGCAAAGGGCGAGGCAGTGTTTGAACAGGAGCAGGCAGCGCATTCATTCTTCATCCTGCTTGATGGCCACGTCCGCGTTGTGAAGACTACTCCCGAGGGACGGACGGTTATCGTGCGCTATATTAGCCCAGGTGAGCTGATGGGTATCGCTCGGGCGCTTGGTCGCACCACCTATCCGGCCAGTGCCATTGCAGCAATGGACTGCGTCGCGCTTGCCTGGCCTAGCCATCTGTGGTCTGAATTCGCTGCTGCATTCCCAAACTTTGGCGCTAACACCTACAGGACTGTAGGGGACCGCTTGCAGGATGCTCATACACGTGTGGTCGAAATGTCGACCGAACAGGTGAATCGGCGCGTCGCTCACGCGCTGCTCAAGCTCGTGAGCCAGACAGGCAAGCAGACCGAGCACGGCATCCAGATAGATTTTCCAATTTCTCGTCAAGACATTGCTGAGATGACGGGCACGACCCTGCACACGGTCAGCCGTTTAATGACCGCGTGGGAAGCCAGCGGGCTCGTGAAGAGCCGGCGACAGAAAGTGACCGTGGTTGAACCACATCGCTTGCTCATGCTCGCCGAAGGTCGCCTGGAGATGGCTTAATTACCTTCGATCTCTTGCAAGACGAGATTACGGCTTCCAGTTCTTGGCGCAACTGCGTCTCATCAAGTCCGTGCTCCCTGGCGGCATCTGAAACCGTATGAAAGGAAGCTACCGGACAACCGACACACAGCATATGATTGCGTAGGATCACGCGGATGGTTGGCGGCCATCTGCGCATGACCTCGTCAATGGTCATTTCGTCAGTGAGTGGAGAGTCCATCTCGCGATCCATATCTCGGACGCGAATAATCTAGACGTTCTGCGAGAGAAGTTCCTTGTGGAATGGCAAACTGCCAATAGGAGCCTCGTCTGACGTCTGCGAATCACCCACGTCGGATCGTCACACGGTAGTGCCCCTCAGGCTCGAAGGCGCCACGCCAACGATAGCCACGAGCTTCCAATTCTTCAAATAGAAACAATGGCTCGCGCGGCAGGAGTGCCGCTAGCGTCTGGCCGGGCAAAAGCGCCTCGACTCCTTCCAGCGTTCGGACCATCGGTTCGGGTGGATCAAGATCACGATTATCGAGTTCCGTGATTGGTTCTGGCCAAGCATCGTCTGTAGACACAGTGCCTATGGGCTCCTTCAGCTCTCCGGTAGACTGCACGGATTGCACGACAGGCGTGAAAATAACTTCCCAATCTCCGCCGCCGATCTCACGGGCCGACGGCTCGAATCCCCGCTTGCCCAGCAACTGGAACAGCGGAACCGGCTTGAACGTGGCAAGCAGCCGCAGGCTCTGGCCTGGCGCCAGCGCGGCAACAGCTTCCATAATAGCTCCGAAGGGCTCGCCTCCTTCACGAAGGAGCGGACGAACATCGAGATCGTAATGGGAAGTCATGGAGTCTCTCCACAATAGATAGTTGGCATCAGCGCAAGGCGGGCAAGAACAGTCGCGGCCGTGATGTGTCATCGGGCAGGCGTCGATCAGGTGTGACATTGTGGAGACGGCGCGTAAGAATGAGCTCCGTAACGATGGTCAGCGTGGCGAGGAGCGTCGCTGCAACCGCAAAGCGAAATAGTCCGGGCGCTTCCGCAAGCAACGCCCCAGTGCCAGCCAGCACGCCGAGAAAATAGAGTGCGAACCAGATCCAATCGCGCTTTTCGACGACGAGGTCCTGTACACGCGGTGTCGGTTTGCGCCCCATCACCGGGCCGTAGCACTCCAGCCAAGTCAGGAAAGGCACGATCTTGTAAAGTTGCGAAAGCCCAAGTCCCGATAGCCAGCCGAAGGCGACCAGATAGAGCAACGCTCCAATGTGGCGTTCCAGAGTTCCGCTGGTTACCAGAATGATCAGCAGAGCCACAGATAAGACGAGAGACAGGAAGGCTCCTTGGGCAGAGCGGCTGTTCAGTTCGATGACACGCCTCTTGCGGTGACGGTAGAAGAACGCAAGATCAATCCCGTAGAAGACAAGGGATGCGAGACAAAGCAAAATAGCTACCGTCTCCACCGGGTAAGCGTCATCAAGTCCTGCATTATAAAAAACATGCGTCAGAGGCGCGAATGCGATTATAGCCAACGCAACAACGCCACTCCACCAGACCGCGCGGCCGCTGGCGCGCTCCTTGTCTGGCGACAGCATAAACATAGGAAGGAGCCGATATGAGACGCCGATCGCCGTGAAGCTCAGCCATCCGCCGAGCCCTATTGCGATATGGACTGGAAGGGCATGATTTCGGAAATCAAAGCCAGCCAACTGAGGCAAATAGCCCGATAGCAGCAATGCGAACAATGCGCCAAGGGTAGCGGTAACCAAGACGCAAACCAGCCCTATCGCGACAAAGCGCGCCGGAAGCGGCAGATGACCACCCCAGAGTGTTGCGGCCAGCACTCCTACGGCCAATAGAAAACCGGCCGGAAGAAGCATGGCGGCGAGCGCAAGCAGCGGTATTTCGCCATCGAATACACCAGAAAGCTTCAGGAATCCCGCTAGAAGACAAGCAATTCCTCCCAGCAGACAAAACAGTGTGGGCAACACCAAAGCTTCGCCGCGCAACGGTCGCGCGACCAATACCGGCACGAACTGGAATAGGGCACCGCATATCAGCAGGCTGAGCCAACCGATCGTCACCATGTGTACGACAATGAGAGTTTCCGGTGCCTCGACCGGTACTCCCGGAAAGCCATAACCGGCTACCATCAAGATCTGCGCCGCAACAAAAAACGTTACCGCCGCCGCGAAGTAGGTCATTGTCCAGCGTGAAAGCGATGAGCCCATCATGAGCACCACTGACGCATGGCAGGCGTGCTACTGTCGCACAGTAGCCCTAGGATAGAATCCGATAATAGCCTGAAAATACCCATCGTTCGCCTGAGATGCTCCCTGTCAAGTCGTTCTCGGGATAATGGTATCGAATTGACCGGCAGACTGTTTGTGCTGGCTCAAACCCGATGCAGAATCGGCGATCGCGCAGGCTCAGATACTCAAGCGCTACCGGAAGATAGTCCGGAAGTTCGGGTGCGGTGGTTCGAAGCCGGCCCGTCGTAAAGCTACTTGGGATCGACCATGGCTTGCCCACGGTCGCGGCCGTCACCATGCAGATGATTCGAACAGATGCAGCGACAGCGCCCGCTCGCAGTCGAACAGATCGTCATAGCGCTCCTCATCTGCTAGAAGTTCGCCACGGCTAAGTTCGTTGATAAAGTCGAGGAGTCTCCGGCGCGCCTACGAGCGGTGAATATCGAATGATATCAGCGGTCTCGGGCAGGGCCTGCCGCATTTCACGTGACAGATAGGAAAATAGCACGCTGAAAGCCTCGAAGATGAGCATCACCGTCCTTCTCACGTATCCAATGGTCTGACCGGCGTCAGCTTGTGACAGCCCATCTTGCCACCAAACAGGTTTGAATGCGACGGCCCGAAATCGCAACCCGGACCAGCTTCGCCGGCCACTCCGGCCGTAGCGCCATGACCCATCATGCACTAACATTAAACTCGGATCACCTTAGCTCGACTTTGTACATTATGCGGCGAAGCAAAGGGCCTGGGCCATTCGGAAAAGACGACTGGGAGGTATTTTATGCATGTCCGGGTTTGACGGGCAGTATGGATAAAGATCATCGCTCCACAGAACGAGACGCACTGCGCCGATCGCGTCTGAGAATGCCGCTGCGTATGGCTGAGTGTTTTGGCCGAGGAGATCACCGGCCCACAGTGTCACGAGACTATAGAGCGCCAAGAGTGAAGGCGTCGTTCGCATGATGGCGTTATCATTCCACTGGCGTTGGGTCTCTACTCCAAGATGGGCGCGTGTCTCGCCGAACGTCACTTCAATTTGCCAGCGTCGAACAAAGAAGGCGATGATCTGGGTCGGGTCAAGGTC
>NZ_JBTMXB010000003.1:0-344692 GCF_054489405.1 Mesorhizobium sp. A623 | reverse complement strand
TGCGAGAGCTTCAACTCGAAGCTTCGCGACGAACTGCTCGATGGAGAAATCTTCTATACGCTGAAGGAGGCCCAGATCGTCATCGAAGGATCGCGGCAGCATTACAATACGGTGAGACCACACTCATCGCGGGGCTACAAACCGCCCGCACCGGAAGCTATCCTGTGGCCGGCTGCGCAACCCGGGCCAGCTTCGCCGGCCACCCCGGCCGTAGCGCCACGACCCGTCATGCACTAACATTAAACCCGGATCACCTGAGGGGGGCCGGCCAGATAAGTGGCCCCCCTGGGGCCGCTACACCTACTTCAAGTATTCGTCAGCTTTGACGATCTTGCCGTAGGCGAAGCCCAGGGCAGACATGAACGCGGCGTGCACATGATCTGCCGGAACGGTCATGCCGTTAAACTCGGCGTCACGGGTTGCGGCAGCATCTTCGACGACGGTAACATTGTAGCCTTGGTCAGCAGCCGCACGAGCAGTAGCGTCGATGCACATGTGGCTCATTGCGCCGATGATAACGATATCCTTGATGCCGTCAGCGTCCAGCTTGGCCTTGAGGTCGGTGTCACGGAATGCATTCGGGAAGTTTTTCACCACCACCTGTTCGCCGTCCCTGGGTGCTACAGCCGGGATGATCTCCGCGCCCTGCGAACCCGCGACGAAGAACGGTGCGCCCGCGGGGTTCTCATGCCGGACATGGATGACAAGGAGGCCTTTAGATCGAGCATCCTCGATCACCTTGGCGGCATTCTGGACGGCGGCATCAACGCCGACAAGCGGCCAGGATCCGGAAGTGAGATAGTCGTTCTGGAAATCGACGACGACAACAGCTTGCTTGCTCATGGTTTTATCCTTTCGATAATCCTCTTATGGACGGCGAGCGGCGAACGTACCATTGGCGCAATCGACAAAAAGCGGGTTGGAAACGACACATGCCTGAATCTATCGACATCGGCCTGCTGGAATATCCTGGCGCTCAGGAGGCCGCTCTCTTCGGTCTGACGGACCTCTTCGAGATCGCCAATCGCCCTGATCGACCACGCCTAAAGGTGACAAGATGGCGGGCCGAGGACAATCATCTTGTTCCGATCAACGAGAGCTGCGCACCAAGCGCGATGATCATTCCTTCGGGCAAATTTGGACCCGTCACCCCCGCGATAGCCCAAGAATTCGCTCCCGGCTTGCGTGATCTGCATACTGCGGGCACGACTTTGGCTTCGGTTTGTGTTGGAGCATTCATCCTGGGTGAGACTGGCCTTGTAGACGGGCGATCAGCCACCACTCACTGGGGCGCGGCAGATGAGTTCCGCAAACGATTCCCGGACGTCAATCTCGACGTCGATCGGCTGATCATCGATGACGGCGACATTATCACCGCTGGCGGCATGATGGCCTGGACGGATTTGGGATTGAGCCTGGTTGACCGATACCTCGGTCCCTCAGCCATGTTGGAGACAGCGGGCACGCTGCTGATCGATCCCCCAGGGCGGGAGCAGCGGTACTACAGCACATTCGTGCCAAACCTTAATCACGGGGACACGGCGGTGCTAGATGTACAGCACTGGCTCCATGCGTCGTTTTCGGGCGACATCGTTTAGCCGACCTGGCGCGCAAATCTGGCCTGGAAGAACGAACCTTTCTGCGCCGTTTCCGCAAGTCGACTGGCATGACGGTGACTGAGTATGTTCAGCGTTTCCGCATGAATAAGGCACGTGAGGCGCTGCAGTTCGGGACGGAAGCAGTGGATCAGATCGCTTGGAGAGTCGGCTACAGGGATCCTAGCGCCTTCCGAAAAATATTCCTGAAGGTTGTGGGCCTTTCCCCGTCTGAGTACCGGCGACGTTTCCATGCTTGAAATGTCCGCTTCCTATTTGGATGGCGACCAAAGCCGCCTGTCCGCTGACCACCAGCTACATTCCAAAGACTCAGAGCAGGCAACGCCGAAATCGACTCCGCGGCGGGCACTAGAGGTTGCCGTCGCCAATCCAGCCACCTCTTCAGCGGTCCGTAGGCTAATCGCCGCGACTATGCTGGTATGTATGTCAACCTGATCACGTCCTCGCCGATACGATCGCTCGCCACGAGGTGCAGCGGGGGCCGCGATCCGGCGAAGAACGGCTTGCCGCCGCCGAGCACAACGGGATGGAGGTACAATCGATACTCATCGACAAGGCCTAGGTTGGTCAGACTTCCCGCCAACTCTGGTCCGGAAACGTCAATCACCCCACCGAGTTGCTCTTTCAAACCGCGTATCGCTGCCTCGACCTCATCATCGACAAGGGTGGCGTTCGGCCCAACGGACTTCAGCGAGCGCGACACGACCCACTTCGGTTGGCTCCGCCAGGCCGCCGCATAGTCACGTTCTGCCTCATCCCACTCGGAATGATCCTCGTCCCAATACCGCATCACCTCATACATATGGCGACCGTACACACTGCCGGCGAGGCCGCGCACGTCGTCGATGAAATGACGAAAAAGCACGGGATCGGGTACAAATGCCGTGTGGTCGTGGTCGACATAGCCGTCCAGCGACTGGTTCAATCCAAAAACAAGCTTCGCCATAAGGAATCTTCTCCTCGCCATCTCCTCGGAGGCTGCCGAGGGTACGCAAAAGTGAAGCGGGCTACAATCGAGCGACCCACTTGCCGCCATGACCGATTATAATAAGGCCGCTTCTCTGGCCCGTTACGCAAAAAGCAAACTGTCCCTCCAGCCACCCATGAGAGGTTATTCGGCGTGCAATCAGCGTGGAATGTGCTTGATCGGCCTAAACGACCATCTTGCGCGCGTATTCGAAGCTGCCGGTCGCTCTCTTGCATTCATGCAGGTATCCAGCGCATGTTGTTCGTATGAAATCCGCAGACTGTACCATCTGAATTTGTTTCCGCGTTTCGACGCGAGAAGCTTCTATGCCGGCATGTTCAATAGATTGCCGGTTCGCGTTCGCATGCATCATCGCATGCGAAACGACGTCGCACACGCGGCTAACATTCAGTGGTAACTTCCATGAGAAACTTCTTCGAAAGTCCCTTCAAGGGCATTACGCTCGACCAGCAGGTCACGAATCCGAACCTCGTCGTCGGTCGCTACAGCTACTACTCGGGCTACTACCACGGTCACAGCTTCGATGACTGCGCCCGGTTCCTTCTCCCGGACGAAGGTGCCGACAGGCTCGTCATAGGCAGCTTCTGCTCGATAGGATCAGGCGCGGCCTTCATCATGGCAGGCAACCAGGGCCATCGGAACGACTGGATTAGCACCTTTCCCTTCTTCTGGATGGCGGAAGTGCCAACCTTCGCGGGTGCAGAGAACGGGTACCAACCAGCAGGGGATACCATCGTCGGCAATGACGTGTGGATCGGCTCCGAGGCGATCGTCATGCCCGGCGTGAAGATCGGCGACGGCGCAGTGATCGGCACGCGTGCCGTGGTGACCCGGGACGTGGAGCCCTATGCCATCGTTGGGGGCAATCCAGCCAAGGTAATCCGCAAACGCTTCGATGAGGCTGATGTCGCCATGCTGCTAGAACTGAAGTGGTGGAATTGGCCGAGGAGCAACTCCACAAGGCGATGCCGATCCTCACGAGCCCCACCGTGAGCGCACTTCACGACCATTGGCAGAAGGTGATCAAGAGCGACCACTAGTTGCAGATAGGATGTCCGCTTCTGCCCGTTCGCGATCCCAAGCGGACGGGCAGAAAGCCACCAACACCGGCGCAACCCGGAGATGGTGTTCGGCGGTGCTGCGCATTTCCTCGACATCAAGCCCTCCCTGCATGCGGTTGCAGCGTTGGGTTCACGATCCGGCAGTTTTCGACCTCATCGCCGCCCTTCCGCGATAATTTGGCTATCCTCGTGCCGGACGTTGACGTGAGGTTTCGCATTGCCGAATACATCCAGTCGGTTGAGGCGATCGAAGATTACCAACAAGACACGGGACAGGAGGCAGCGGGCCACGCTCGAGAATCCCAGGCGGTGAGACTACGGTGTCGGTGCGATCCAGCAAGCTTTTCCAATCTCGCAAGCACTGATATGCTCAATTAGATCAGTGGCGTGGACGCGTCGCGGAGGGCTCTTCATTGTCTGCTCCAGTTCTTAAACTGAGCGATGTTTCAGCTCAGGATATCGTCGAGACAGTGCGCGACGGGCTTTTGGTGCTCGATGCCGAACTGACTGTCATTTCGGCCAATAGCGCCTTCTATTCGATGTTCGCGACCGCAGCCGCCGGGACCATCGGGCACCGCCTTTACGATCTGGGTAACGGGCAGTGGGACATTCCGGCGTTGCGCGTGCTTCTAGAGGAGATTCTTCCGCGGGAAACCACCGTCGAGGCTTATGAGGTCGAGCACATTTTCCCCGACGTGGGTCCGAAGACGATGCTTCTCAACGCCCGCAAGGTCCACCGACCCGGAAGCAGCGTCGATTTCTTTCTCCTTACGATCGACGATGTGACCGAACTGCGGAATGAACAACGCAAGGCGACGATCAATCTGCGCCTAGGTCAAACCATCGCCGATACGGTGCGGGATCCTCTTGTGATTCTGGATTCCGACATGCGGATCGTCACTGCAAGCCGGAACTTCGTTCTGATGTTCGGGGACAGCGCAGAAGATATTGTCGGGCAGCGATTGGAGGACCTCAAACAGGGACAGTGGGATGTCGCGGCATTACATGCACTGCTCGACCACGTCGTTCCGGATGACCGACCGTTCGACGACTTCCTACTTGAGGACGAATTTCCTCTGCTCGGGCATCGCATCTTCAAACTGTATGCACGCAAAATACAGGTGCGGGGCAATCACAGCGCGCAGCTTCTCCTCGTGTTCGAGGATGCCACCAAGGAGACGCTGTTCGATCGTCATCGGAATGTTCTGGCCGCCGAACTGGCGCACCGGATCAAGAATAGCCTACAGGTCATCTCCTCCTTTGTGGCCTACGAACTCCGGCAGGCGGCCGATCCATGCGTGGAAGGATATCGGGCCATGCAGGCGCGGATCGGCGCGGTCGCCGAACTCTACGACGTGATCGCCAAATCGAGCGCGTTCGGGCCAGTCGGGGTGGAGGCCTATCTGGAAGGGATCGCATCAAGCATCCGCTCAAGCCTACTCGGCCAGGATTCCAAGATTGAGATCGCCGTCGAAGCCGAACCTCTCACGATTATGGCCGATCATGCGGTTCCGCTGGGTCTGATGGTGAACGAGCTCGCGACCAACGCAATCAAGTACGCTTTTCCAAATGGCGCTGGCCGTATCACGTTGGGATTTCAGCGGCGCGATGGCGAGGTCACCCTGACGGTCGAGGACAATGGCGTTGGCATGAATGACAGCAGCAGCAGCTCCGGGTTGGGATCACGGTTCCTCGAAGCTTTCGCGATGCAGCTTGGCGGAACGCTAGCCAAGGCCTCGGCCGAGACCGGAACAACATTCATCGTCCGGCTTCCTATGACCGTTCTCGCCGGAAATGAAAGCTCTGCCACATTGCTCGCGTGAAGCAGGATGCTCGATCGTTTTCGGTAGCAACACCTCGTCGGGCGCGGGCATCCGGGGCGTCGCCGGCGGTGCCGTCTACGCCGCTTCCAAGCACGCGATCATCGGCCTCACCGAATCCGCCGCGATCGACTACGCCAAGTCGAACATCCGCGTGAATGCCATCCTTCCCGGCGATATCGAGATGCCCATGTTGGAACGCTTCACCGGCGGCTACATCCAGAAGGCGATCGACCTCGAGCCGGTCGGACGACTACTGTCGGCTTTCCTGCTCGTTTCGCTCCCAAGCCGACAGTCCCCTTTCCACCCACATCGAGCCATCCCTGCATGCGGTAGCGACGTTGGGTTCGCGATCCGGCAAGTTTGACCTCATCTCGGCAGTAGGGCCGTGCATCCCTTCTATTCAAAGCAGCTATTTGAATCCGGCATTGCGTTGGCCGTTACACGCCAGAAGCGGTGATAGAAAACCAATGCGATGTGCGGTGGACCGCAGTAGGGGTTACAGCCTGCTGTTATGGCCTGAGTATCACCGGTCCGGCGGACCGACCGATCTCGATGGCCTCATGGGCGGCAGCGGCCTCCCTGAGGGGGAACTCCTTCCAGAACGTCGTTGAGAATACGCCCGTCATGGCTGCATCGAGAACATCTGCGGCTCGTTCCCTGTATTCAGTCGCCTCAGTCGCATGGGCTGCGAGCCCTGGACGAGTAAGATACAACGAGCCCTTGGCGTTCAGCGTGCCTACTTCGACGGGCGGAGGTGCGCCGGTGGAGGCCCCGAAGGACACCATTAGCCCGCGCGGGCGCAGACTGTTTATGGAAGCCTCGAAGGTGAGCTTGCCGACGCCGTCGTAGACGACATCGGCCTTGTGGCCATCGGTGAGGGCTGCGACTTTCTCGGCGAGATCACCTTGCCCCCAAACCAGGACATCGTCGCATCCAAGCGTACGCGCTCGGTCCACGCTCGACTCCTTCGAAACGACACCGATCACCGTCGCCCCAAGGTGCTTTGCCCAAGGTGCCATGATCTGGCCGAGCGCTCCCCCTACGCCGTAAAGCAACACGACTGTACCCTGGCCGACCGCGTAGGTTGATTTCAGGAGGTACTGCGCCGTAATGCCCTTGAAAAGGACGGTCGCTGCGGTTTCGAAAGAAACCCCATCAGGCAGCGGGACGACCCGATCCGCGGAAATGGTGCGGCTCTCGGAATAGGCTCCTACAGGTCCCAGGATGTAAGCGACCCGATCTCCGACCTTGAAATCCGTCACACCCGCACCGACCGCGCTGACAACTCCGGCAGCCTCAAGCCCGAGACCGGACGGCAAAGGTATCTTCACCGCGCCATTTCTCTGCGTGATGTCGAGGTAGTTCACGCCAATGGCTTTGTGATCGATAACAACTTCATTCGGACCCGGCGCGACGGCATCAATTTCAGTGGCGTGCAGTACATCGGGACCACCGGTTTCGGTTAGTCGGATTGCTAAAGGCACGAGGAACCTCCTTGGTTACAGGATGGAGCGGGCTGTAATGGCTGAGCGGTAGACATTATTACCTGCGTATTCAGATTAGGCTGCCTCCGACGCCCAGTCGTGATCGCCGGAGGATTGGATGCTACATGAACAATGTCCGACTTACACGGACCCCGAAATCAGCGTCCGGGTTCGTCTTCGGGTCTCCCATCCTCTCGAGGAAGGCCCCAACCGCAAGATCGCGCCGCCTGGGAAGGCGAGCTTATCGGCCGCTGCCAGCGCATCTGGCATCTCGTCGCGTGTGAGATCGGTGGAATACGCCGGAGCGCCCGGCTGCTGCCGCCAGGAATCCGCGATGGTGCCAGAGTAGACGGCGTCGAGGCCTGAATCCTCTACGAGCGTCATCGCGACCTCGCGGTCCTTGTCTCTGTCGGCCGCGACGGGAATGGCAATGCGGTCCGAACTGCCTGCAGGCTTGCCCTTCCTCGCAAAGGAGTCGGAGCCGATCATTTGGGGGTAGCGTCTCGAGGCGTAATCTTCGTCGTCTCCTTATAGGTTTCGACGGCGAACAGCGTCGTGTAGCGGACCACGTCCGGATCACTGTCGAAGAGCCGGTCACAGAACGCCTGATATTCTTCCATGTCGCCGAAATGCCCGATCAGCACCGCGTCCAGATCGCCAGTGACACCGAACGCTTGGGTGATCGCCGGTTCCTCTGAAACGCGCGCGGCGAAGGACGACCGCACGTCCTTGGTGTGGTTGCGCGTCGTGACAGTGACGATAGCCCGAATGCTGCGCCCGAGTTTGGCCGGGTCCGCGAGATAGACGCAGGCTTTTAGGACGCCCGTTCGCCGCAGTTCCGCGACCCGGCGTAGGCAGGTCGAAGGCGTCGAGCCAACCGCCTCTGCCAGCTCCGCCTTGGTGAGCGTACCGTCTGTCTGAAGCGCGGCCACGATCCGCAGGTCCAGTTCATCCATATGCAGCGCCTCCTGTGGTCTGAATCGCCATAATTTCGAATATTTTGGCCACCCTATCCGCCATTTTCGCCGTATCAAAATAAAAAATCGGTGTGGTGAGACGATGAATAATGCAACGCTTGGGTTGATCTGGGCCTTCTCCTTTGTGATCCTGGAAGCGGCACAGGCCGTGTTTTTTGGTGGTGTATTTCAGGACTACGACTCGTTCCTGATCGGCGGGGCAGTCTTTGGATTCACGGCTGCTGGAGCGCTGATCTGGGTGAAGGCGCGGACCCCGGAGCAACTGAGAATTGCGTGGGCCAACAGAGCCAGCCTGTTCGGGTTAAATCTCTCGACGGCCCTTGTCTGGATCGCATATTTCTTCGCGCTTCAAATGATCGAACCGGCTGTGGTGTTCACCGTGTTTTCAGGGCTGGTTCCCATTGCCATCGTGATTGCCTCGGCTTGCGGGGTTCCGGAAGCGTCACCGTTGCGCAACCGGGTCGAAGGCGTCGGCCTGATCACTGTGGTGATCGGCGTTGGTTATCTGGCGGCGATCACGCTGCTTGGACAGTCAGGCTTCGTGCGAGGCGGCTGGACCGCCGCGCTGGCCGGACTGCTGCTGACCTGTGTGTCGGCCGTCAGTCTCGCGGCGATGATGATCTACAGCCGGAGACTCGACAGCCTCGGCATCGCACCGGTTGCGCAATATGGGCTGCGGTATCCTCTTTACGTAGTGGTGGCGCTTTCGGCCGCATGGCTCGGCCTTGATGGGAAAGGTCCGGTCGATCCAAGCGGGCTACTCGCTGTTGTCGTGATCGGCTTCGCGATCATGGCGTTTCCGGTCTTTGCGATGCAGAAGGCGATATCGCTGATGTCCACCCTGACACTGGCCGCGATCACGGCGCTCGGTCCACTGTTCGTTTTCCTGTTTCAGATCATCGAAGGTCGCGTGGCTTACGCACCAGCCACGATGACGGGTCTGATGATCTATTTCTCAGGGGCTGTTCTGGCAGCCTATGGCGAGGCCAGACACTCGGGTGGAAAGGTCTCAGTGACATGACGGACACAGGGCCAGCCTTTTGTCGCAAGGGTAGAATCCCGCGACATGATTTTCGACAGGGAGAAGCCATGAACACCGCAGCATATCCTTTCGTCGCTCCTGTCGATCAGCCGTGGCCCCGCACTACTTGGCAAGGCTGTCCGGGCATGACGTCGCCGCTTGAAGGCAAGATTGCCGCAGCGCGACGAATCAGATCGTCAACGTAAAAACAGACCCGGCACTTGCTGTTTGGGAGTGCCAGTGCCGCGCATGAACGACCCGTTCATGGCTTATTCAGCCAGGACAGTTTAACCAGTCAGGATCGCTTTTACCTGATTGGAGGTTGCTATGAAGAAGTTCGTGTCTGCGCTTTGCGCTGGGTCTCTCAGTCTTACATTTGGACTGGTGCCCGCTGTTCCGTCTGTTGCGGCATCCAATGATGCCAAAAGTAGAGAGCTTTTCCCAAGTTCAGACTGTTCAGTACCGGGACGAGTGGCGTAGGAAAAACCGGAACCATAGCTCCCGTTATCAAAGGGACCATAACCGAAGGGGCTACTGGAAAGGCCATCGCGGCGAGCGGCATAAGCGCCATGGTTATCGTCGTCACAATGATGGGCTTTGGTACCCGCTGGCTGCATTCGGCTTAGGCGCGATCATCGGCGGCGCAATCGCTAACCAGCCGGCACCGGTCTATCGCGAACGTCGCGGCGGCAATGCTCACGTTCAATGGTGCTACGGCCAGTATCGGTCCTATCGGGCTTCGGACAACACGTTCCAGCCCTACAACGGGCCTCGGAAGCAGTGCTATTCGCCTTACTAAGCGATGATCAATGGGAATTGGAAAAGGCGGTCCTCGGGCCGCCTTTTCTATGGGAACAAGAGCGCGTCATCCAGTGTACGGCCAACGCCAGCGGCGGCTTAAGGCTTTGAACCGAATGCGCTCGTCGGCTGGTCGTCCGTTGATCTCACCTCCGCGCCCGCCGCCTTTGTCAGTGGCCTGCCGGTCGGTGCGCGGGTGCAATCCACCTGGCCGAACCTTGATCGGGGCGGCTCATTCCTACGGGGGACTTGACCATGGCGGATGGCAACTACCTCAGCTTTTTCGGCGTGCCGGGTCTGAACTATTCGACCAAGCTTCGCCATTACGAGGGCTTCGTGCGGGAAAGGCTGGCCGGCTGCGCCATCACCGACCCGCTCGACGTGCATCTCGCCTTCGGTGGCGACCTCGATGACTTCACCCAGGAGTCGTGTCGCGCGACCACCGGCCTATTGCTGATCTTTGGCTACGAGCCGCGCGAGGAAGGCGTCTATTTCCGCAAGGAGGTTTGGCCCGAAGACAAGGCGGCCGTTGGGCGTCGTGCGCGACGGGCGAGCATCGAGCGCCTGCACTTCGGACCCAAGCGCGGAAAGCAGAGGTAGATCATGGCCGGACTTGACGGTTTTTCCAAGCGCATGAGCCGAATTTCTATCGAGGTCGAAGGAGGCGTCGAGCACGCGGTGAAAGACTGCGCCGGTGCGGTCGCCCGGAGCGTCATCTCGAACACGCCGGTCGATACCGGCAGGGCGCGCAGCAACTGGACTGCTCAAATGGATGCCACCTTCGCCGGGCTGTTTCCGGCGCATGTCCCAGGCGTGAAGGGCAGCACGGCAACGGCCAATGCCGAGGTGGCCATCGAGAAGGCTGAAGCCGTGATCGAGCAATTCGACATCAGCAAAAATAGCTCGATCCATATCTCGAACAGCCTGCCCTATATCAGGGCGCTCAATGACGGGCATTCAAAGCAGGCGCCAGCCGACTTCGTAAAGCTGGCCGTCATGGATGGTCTGGCTACCGTCCGAAACGCCAAAATCCTGAAAGACTGAAGGCGGGCACTTCTTTGCCGGTGTCAGCAGCGCCGCAGGGGTAGTCTTGAGCCGTTCGGCCAGCTTGACGATCAAGGTGAGTGACGGATTGCGCTTGGCCCGTTCAATGCCGGAAATGTAGGTCCGGGCGATCTCCGTCTCCAAGGCAAGCGCTTCCTGCGAGAGGTCGAGCGCCTTGCGCACCGCCTTCACGTTTCCTGCCAGGATTTTTGCGTAATCCGCCATCCCCGCATGACGCTGGAATGTTGACTAATCGTCCACGGACTCATCGTCACATTTAGATTCGCAAACGCCAATGTAGACGATACTCTACAGGCCAATCGATCCGGTGGATGCCCTTGGGCTTTCTTTCCGTCGCCATGACTTGGATTTATGCGGGCATCGCCACCTGGCACGGGGCGGCGGTCGTCGGCGGCGTTCTGATCTTGATAGCCGAGCGTTTCGACCGCAGGCGAGAGCCGTCCGAAGCTGACGTGCGCCAGGTCGCTGTTCGCTATCGCCAGCACGATCGCCCGATCTTCGCGGAACCACTCGTGATGTTCGACCGGTTCGTTTCCTGCGAACCCGACAATTGTTGCTATGAGCCGTATTCGGTCTGCTGGCTCAGGGCAGCCGCCATAGAAATCGTGCTCAGTCAGGGACCGGACCATGCGATCGCGACCGAAGAGGAGAGCCATGGCTTCGATGATGGTTGTCTTGCCACAGTTATTCGATCCGACAAGAACCGTGTGGGGTCCAAATCGGATGCTACCGACGTTGATTCCGCGGAACCCTTCGATCCTTAATTCCGCGATCTCCATTCAGCGTATCCCCTAGATCAAATTCTCAGGTACGTTGCCATTCAACTACTTCTGGTTATCCAAGTGCGGTGACACTAGCCAAGCGTATCCGATCCTTGACCCATTTACGGCCAGGGGCTAGGCTTTGACGATAGTCGTCGGCCGCCATCGACAAAGATTCGGGGGATGTGGCCCGCTCCAGGTCCTCTGTTGACCAGTCATCAAGCAATCGTTTGGCGAGCGCAAAGCAGGTTGCCTTGCCAACACGATAGGCAAGTGTCCGCTGAGACGCTTGAAGAGCAATTGAGCGCGCTTCATCTGGGTCCTCGGCATCGCTGAATTCGTTGGCTAACTCGTCCGCCATCTTCGTGACTACCGGATAAAGCCCGTTAACGAAGAGCGTTTGGACCTCACCATAAAACCTAGCGGCCCTTCCTTTGAGACCACGATCTGAAATTTCATCAGGATCAGTCAAGATTTTGATCTCGGGAGCGCGCTCCAGCGCACGTGTCAGCTTAGAGGCGGTGGCGCCGTCAGGTGCATAACGCACACGCGACTTTGAAGCCCGTGGTTCGTTCCGTTTGGTCGGCGGCACCATCCCTTCGGGGCTGTCTTCATCCTGCTCCGATAGCAGAGTTGTCGCTTCTGGTTCCGCCATGCCGGCTGAGTTTGGTTCCGTAAATGCTGCCGGCTCCGGCGTGCGCTTCATGACTTTGGTAGGAACTCGCAATTCATCGAGTAGCGTCTGCAGGTCCGATTGAAGGTCAATAAGGTCATCTGCGCTATCAGGGGATTCACTGCGGATCACATCCTTGACCCAGTCGGGCATCAATTCGCGGACCAAATAGGCGTAGTGATCAGCGGTGAGAGGAGACCTGTCATGGCGCCACGTTAGCGAATCCCGATACTGACTCGGAAAGGCAGCCTGATCTGGAAGGCGAATCTCAATGGTGAGCACCTTTGAGCCGAATGGGATGCCGAAGATAGGTGCAACTGAGGACCAAACCTTCTGGGTTCGGAAATCGTAGCGCTCGTCCCGATAGACCAGCGCACAAAAAGTGGTGGAACCCGTTGCGGCGTTTGCGCGGGCGCTATAGGTGTGGCTCGACCCCTCATGTTTCGGATCATGAATGTAGCGGACAGTAATTCCAGATAAGTCGTCCGCAACATCTTCGTACCGAGGGAGACGATCAAGTACGTCGTCTAGGGTCTTCAATTGGCGAAACCTGCCAGTCTCGTCTTTACCGCCGCCTTTTGTCATTGCAACATCGACACGAACCTGAACGCCCGGAGAAAACTGTACAAAGCGACGAAAAATGGATGTAGCTATGAAACTTCGGTCGACGTCGACGCCGGCACCAATTGGTTCGGCAACAGTGTCGTGCCCCGGCGCTTCGCCGAATAGCACCACCTCGGTCCAGTCCTCGTCGACGGCTTTCCCTTCGGCTAAAACAGTCGAGGTGACGTCATAGATGGACTCGCTGCTGCCATCCGATAATTGAACTGCGAAACGAACGTAAGTTTCCTCGTCTTCGTCGTAGCCGATGGTGACCTCGTTCACCTCACCATCCTTGCAAGAACGATAGCGGATGCCGTCGGGCGATGCTGCGAGCCCGGACACTTTCGCACCGATGCCAAAATTGCCGTCTAGCGACATTAGCTTGTTAACCGATGCGCTAAGTTCGGTTGCTGTTTTCAATTCCGCAGCCGACATACCGACACCGGTGTTCCAAAAGGTCAGCTTGCGCACACCGTTGATGACCGTTGGGAGTATCTCGATCGTGCGATGACCTTCGGGCGCCAGAGCGGCATTCTCATCTGCATTCTTAAAGAATTCACGGATCAGCGTGTTGATTGGCGCCTGCTGGATGAGACGATTGATGAGGAAGGTGCGGTCCCCAATCCCGAGATGCTCTGAACGCATATTCCCCCCAAAGGCTACAACTTAAAGCTATCGGATACGTCAGTCGACGAACCAAACCGCCTCTCAAGATCAGTGACCGCCTCCTTCAACGCCTTACCGATCTTCCGGATATCCGCTTCCGTGAATTCGTAGGCCCGCCTGTTCGACAAATTGCCGAGCTTGCGAATGGCATCGAGCGCTGCTTGCGTCCGCCCCTCTGCCAACCTCACGAAATTTGCGCGCCGATCTTCTTCGTTCATATGGAGGCTCCAAGCTACATTTTTTGTATATCGAGAGCCCGTCTTGCGCAAGGATTCGGTACATTTCTCTACAATATTCCGAACAGTGTGGCGCTCAAGCGCTCAAAATCGGCCCCCCTACGTGTCGTGGGGCCAGCATTGCCGGCTGGGAGGTCATGTAGGAGCTATGGTGCCGGGCCGCATCCCCGAAGGAAACGCCTTGCCTGGTGGAAAAAGGCTATGACAATCCACATCGGTCTCGGGCCACTGGCTGCAGAGCTACGGCTGCTTGCTCAGCGGCACTGGGTTCCGAAACACCCGGCCTCGTGTCTAGCGTGCGCGATAAGAAAGGGAGGAATGGTGCCGGCGGAGAGGATCGAACTCCCGACCTTCGGTTTACAAAACCGCTGCACTACCGCTGTGCTACGCCGGCTCCGGCGGACACCGATCTCGGTGCCTATTCGGTACTTGATCGGATCGCGCGAACGTTAAGCGCATGATCCGACTCGTCTTTGACTCCCAGGCCCTCCGTTTACAAAACCGCTGCTCTACCAGCTGAGCTACAAGGGCATCGCGCACCGGTTAGCATATTTGCCGCGCCAGTAAAGTCCATTTCTGATTTAGGGCATGGCTGCCGGCGGCTTCACTCCTGGAAGCCGGCCTCAAGGCGCTTCCATTCCGCCGATCATGGCGGTTATTTGCGCTGCTGCGTCCCGCACCACCGGACCGATCTGGACGACACGCTCCGGCGTGACCCTGACGGTTGGGCCAGAAACCGAAACGCCGCCGATCGGCTCGCCGAATTCGTTGAAGATGGCGGCGGCGACGCAGCGCATGCCGAGATTGCGCTCCTCGTCGTCCACGGACCAGCCGCGTTGCCTGATTGCTTCGAGGTCATGTGCGAGGGCGGGCAGGGTGGACAGCGTCCTGTCGGTGAAGGCTTCCAGCCCGGCCTTGCGGGCAATGACGGCGACCCGGTCGCCGTCGAGATGCGCCAGCACCGCCTTGCCGATGCCCGAGGCATGGAACGCCGTGTGCGTGCCGGGGCGGAAGAAAGCGCGGATGGTCTGGTGCGTCTCCACCTGACTGACGAAAACCACGCAATCGTCTTCCGCCAGCCCCAGATTGGCGGTCTCGCCGGTCTTTTCCATCAATTCCTGCATGACAATTCGGGCGCGGTCGACCAGCTTTCGACGGCGCAGGAAGGCTGCGCCCATGCGGTAGGTCTCGACGCCGATGGACCAGAGCTGGTCCGTCTTGTCGAACTCGACCATGCCGTGGTTTTCCAGCGTGGTCAGCATCCGGTAGGCCGTCGAGGCGGCAATGCTGGAAGCCTCGGCGATCTCCGTCAGCGAAAGGCCCGAGCCTTCGGCGACGATGGCGAGGATGCGCAAGGCGCGGTCGAGCGACTGGACGGAAGTGGCCTCGGCCGGTCCGTTGAAGGCGCGCGGGCGTCCGCGCTGGCGTTTTTCAGGTGCTTCCATGTATCGATTTGCTCTCAATTCGGTTGCGCATGCAATAAAAAAGTTTTTCATTCGATGTGGTGGTCGCCACGATGAAAAATGAAAACGCCAATGGAATCAAAATATAGACCCACATTTTAAATAATGAAAAATTATTCTGAAAAAATTGAAAAATGAACGGGACGCTGGCAGGATCGCTTTATCAAACGATGATGGAGGGTTCGAAATGGCAAAGATGCGCGCTGTCGATGCGGCGGTTCACGTGCTCGAAAAAGAAGGCATCACCTGCGGCTTCGGCGTGCCGGGGGCCGCGATCAATCCATTCTATGCGGCGCTGAAGGCGAGGGGCACGGTTCGCCACATTCTCGCCCGCCATGTCGAGGCGGCCTCGCACATGGCCGAAGGTTATACCCGTGCCGCGTCCGGCAATATCGGCCTGTGCATCGGCACGTCCGGTCCGGCCGGCACGGACATGATCACCGGGCTTTATTCGGCGGCGGCGGATTCGATCCCGATCCTGTGCATCACCGGCCAGGCGCCCCGCGCGCGGCTCAACAAGGAAGATTTTCAGGCGGTCGATATCGCGGCGATCGCAGCGCCGGTCACCAAATGGGCGGTCACGGTCATGGAGCCTTATCTGGTTCCGATGGTGTTGCAGAAGGCGTTCCATTTGATGCGCTCTTCGCGCCCCGGTCCGGTTCTGGTCGATCTGCCGGTCGATGTGCAACTTGCCGAGATCGAGTTCGATATCGATGCCTATGAGCCGATGATCCCCTTCAAGCCGACCATGACCCGTGGCCAGGCCGAGAAGGCGCTGGCGATGTTGAACGCGGCACAAAAACCGCTGATCGTTGCCGGTGGCGGCATCATCAATGCCGACGCTTCCGATCTGTTGATCGAATTTGCCGAGATCACCGGCGTACCGGTCATCCCGACACTGATGGGCTGGGGTACGATCCCCGACGACCACCGTTTGATGGCCGGCATGTGCGGCCTGCAGACCTCGCACCGCTACGGCAACGCCACGATGCTGGAAGCCGATTTCGTGATCGGCATCGGCAACCGCTGGGCCAACCGCCACACCGGTTCGGTGAACGTCTATACCAAGGGGAAAAAATTCGTTCATGTCGATATCGAGCCGACGCAGATCGGCCGCGTCTTTGCGCCGGACCTCGGCGTCGTTTCCGATGCGGGCGCGGCGCTGAAAATGCTGCTCGACGTTGCCACAGAGTGGAAGACGGCAGGGAAACTGCGTGACTGGTCGGGCTGGGCGAAAGAATGCCAGGCGCGCAAGAAGACGATGAAGCGCAAGACGCATTTCGACCAGGTGCCGCTCAAGCCGCAGCGCATCTACGAGGAGATGAACAAGGCGTTCCCACGCGACACCACCTATGTCACCACGATCGGGCTCAGCCAGATTGCCGGCGCGCAGTTCCTGCATGTCTACAAGCCGCGCAACTGGATCAATTGCGGGCAGGCCGGTCCGCTAGGCTGGACGCTGCCGGCAGCGCTCGGCGTGCGTGCGGCCAAGCCCGACGCCCATATCGTCGCGCTGTCCGGCGACTATGATTTCCAGTTCATGATCGAGGAACTGGCGGCCGGCGCGCAACATAAGCTGCCCTACATCCATGTCGTCGTGAACAATGCTTATCTCGGCCTGATCCGCCAGTCGCAGCGTGGTTTTTCAATGGATTACGAGGTCAGCCTCGCCTTCGAGAACGTCAACACGGTTGGTCACGCGGAAGTCGGCTACGGCGTCGACCATGTCGCAGTCGCCGAAGCGATGGGCTGCAAGGCGGTGCGCGTGCGTCGGCCCGAAGAGTTTGCCGGGGCCTTCAAGGAAGCGGAACGCCTGATGAAGGAGTTTTCGGTTCCGGTCGTGCTCGAGTTCATCCTGGAGCGGGTCACGAACATTTCCATGGGCACCGAGATCGACAATATCACCGAATTCGAGGACCTTGCCGAACACAATGAGGATGCGCCGACCGCCATCGTCATGCTCGACTAAGAGGAAACACACATGCCTAGATTTTCAGCCAATTTGTCCATGCTGTTTCAGGAGCATGCCTTTCTCGACCGCTTCGATGCCGCCGCAGGAGCCGGCTTCAAGGGGGTGGAATATCTCGGGCCCTACGACCATACGCCGGAGGAGGTGGCCGCGCGGTTGAGGAAGAACGGCCTCAGCCAAGTGCTGTTCAACCTGCCATCTGGAAACTGGGCCGGCGGCGAGCGCGGCATTGCCGTGCTGGCGGACCGGGTCGATGAATTTCGGGCCAGCGTCGACACCGCCATCGCCTATGCCGAAGCGCTCGGCTGTCCGCAGGTCAATTGCCTGGCGGGCATCGCGCCGGCGGGCGTGGCCTACGGCCAGGTCGAGGATGTGTTCGTGGAGAATTTGAAATTCGCCGCCGACAGGCTGGAAAAGGCCGGCGTGAAACTGCTGATCGAGGCGATCAATACGCGCGATATTCCGGGCTTCTTCCTCAATACCTCGAAGCAGGCGCTGGCGATCATCGACCGCGTCGGCTCGGGCAATCTCTATTTCCAGTACGACATCTATCACATGCAGATCATGGAGGGGGATCTCGCCCGAACCATCGAGGAAAACCTCGGCCGCATCGTGCATATCCAGCTTGCGGACAATCCCGGCCGTCACGAGCCGGGGACGGGCGAGATCAATTATCCGTTCCTCTACGAGCATATCGATCGCATCGGTTACGACGGCTGGATCGGGGCCGAATACAAGCCGAAGGCCGGCACCGAAGCGGGGCTTGGCTGGTTTCGCGAACTGAACGGCAGGACAAGCGCTGCGGCGTAGTGGCAAGAGCATTGGAGGGTAAAATGGAAGCCATCGGCTTTATCGGTCTCGGCATCATGGGCGCACCGATGGCGGGGCATCTGCTGGATGCGGGCTACAGCGTCGTCACCAGCGACCATCGCGGCCCGCCGCCGGTTGACCTCGTGGCCAAGGGCCTGAAGACCGCCGCCAGTAGCGAAGCGGTCGCGAAAGCCGCCGATGTCATCATCACCATGGTGCCGGATACGCCTCAGGTGGCCGACGTTCTGTTCGGTGAAAACGGCGTTGCCGGCGGGCTTTCGAAGGGCAAGCTGGTCATCGACATGAGTTCGATTTCGCCCATCGAGACCAAGAAATTCGCTGAAAAAATCAATGAGTTGGGGTGTGATTATCTCGATGCGCCGGTGTCCGGCGGCGAGGTCGGCGCCAAGGCGGCGTCTCTGACCATCATGGTCGGCGGGGAGGACAAGGCGTTCGAGCGGGCAAAGCCGATCTTCGACAAGATGGGCAAGAACGTCACGCTGGTCGGCCCGAACAGCGTTGGCCAGACCACCAAGGTGGCGAACCAGATCGTCGTGGCGCTGACCATCGAGGCGGTGGCCGAAGCGCTGGTGTTCGCCTCGAAAGCGGGGGCTGATCCGGCCAAGGTGCGGCAGGCACTAATGGGCGGGCTGGCGGCCTCGCGCATTCTCGAAGTGCACGGCGAACGCATGATAAAACGCACTTTTTCACCCGGTTTTCGCATCGAACTGCACCAAAAAGACCTCAATCTGGCGCTGGAAGGGGCAAAATCGCTCGGAATTTCGCTGCCAAACACCTCAACCACGCAGCAATTGTTCAATTCCTGCGCCGCAAATGACGGGGCGAAAGAGGACCACTCGGCACTGGTGCGGGCGCTGGAGCGCATGGCCAACCACGAAGTCGGCGACTGAGCGCTCCGCTTACGATGTGAAGACCCGCAGCGGCAACGCAACGGGTCTTCGTCGTTGTCAAGCGCCTTCGACGGCCGAAAAGCCTTCGAACGTCGGATGGCCGAAGGTCGTCAGCTTGCTGGTGCCGGCATTCTTGTGGGAGTCGCGAAAGTTTTCGGATTTCGTCCAGGCTACGAAATCGTCCTGGCTTGCCCAAACGGTATGCGAGGCAAACAGCGTGTAGCCTTTTTCCTCGTTGAAGGCGCTGCGCAACAGGTGGAACTGCTGGAAACCCTTCATTTCAGAAAGGGTCGACTTGCGGTTCTTCCACACGTCTTCAAAGGCTTCCTCCTGGCCCGGCTTTACCTGGAAACGGTTCATGGCGATGTACATGGCTTTCCTTTCTAGCAGTAGATGAATTGGATCAAAATGGGCCGATCGGCAGGGTGAATGCCCAGCTCGAACGTCCCGCTTCCGCTGGGATCGGCGGGAAGGGGGCGGCGCGCCGGATGATGGCGAGCGCGGTTTCATCAAGCCCCGGCGAACCTGAACTCCTGACCAGCCGCACCGCGCCGACGCCGCCCTGCGCGCTTACGACAAAGGACACCTGGGCGTTGTTGCTGGCCTTGGCCTTGTCCGACCTGGACAGGCTGCGCGAGGCGCGCCGCAGTTTTGCGGCGACCTTGCCCGGATAGTTGGAGACCGCAGCGTTGCCGGCGGCAGAAGAACGCGCGCCTCCCTTGCTGGCGATCGCCGTTTCGCCGTCGATCTGTCCGCTCGCCACGCCGCGCTTGGAATCGGCCTGGTTTGCGCCGCCCGAACCGGCTTTGGGTTTGCTCGGCTTCGGCTTGGCGGGAGCTTTTTTTGCCTGCTTCTCGACCGGCTTTGGCGTCTCTGCAGGCATTTCCCGGCGGACGGGCCTGGGCTCCGGGATCGCCTCGACGATTTCAGGTGTTTTTATCTCTTCCTCGGTTACGGGCTGCGTCACCTGCGGCGGCGGCGCTTCCTGCACGGGTTCGACGGATTCGGCTTGAACCGCCTGTTGCACGACGTTGTCGGAATCCGGCTGTGGCGAAGCTGCCGCGAGTATTTCAGGTGCAGGCGTGGTCGCGGCGGCCGGATCGGGTGTCTCCGGCTGCACGCGCTCGATCTCGCTGGGGGCGGGGGCAAGATCCGTTACCGGTTCCAGCACCTCGGTTGCGGGCGCTTGCTCGGCAGCCTGCTCGACCGGCTGGGCGGCTTCGTCGGTCACGACCGCTTTTGCTTCGACGATCTCCACGGGCTTGGCATTCACCATCGGCACCAGTGTCACCTGGGTTACGTCGCCGGCCATCGCCTGATCGGCGTCGGCGTTGCCCGCCACCATCATGCCGGTCTGGTCCGCGCCTTCGATCTGCGTCGGGTCGTCCTGCGAGGGCCACCATTGCGGCGTGGTCAGAAGAACCATCGCGACGGCGGCGTGAAGCATGCAGGAGGCAACGACTGCTATCGGCCATCTTTTCGCATGGTTCACCGACCGGGCCGGGACCCCGCCGAGCTTCTCCTTTGGCGCGGGCAGCGGCTCTGCGCCCATGTCGATGCTTGTGTTGTCTTCGGTCATATCGCGTAGCGAGATTTGGAGCGCGCCGCGTGGAATGACAAGGGCCGGGTCGCTGGGCTCTAGCGGCAACGCGTCCGGCCCGGCCAAGGGCCAGGCCAGCGTGCTGCGCGAGAAAGAGGGTTCCAGTCCCAAGGCGATACTCGATTTCCGGTCACTGGCCGAAGGTAATGGGTGTCTTCGTCTGCGTCTTCAACCGTGCAAGGCAGGCTGTGGGTTCGACGCCCGCGCCGACGCATTCCGTAGCGCTGTTGACCAGCACGCGGTGCAGCTTGGCGCAGTCGATACCCGAAAGGTCGAAACGGGTGACCTTGGTCTTGCCCTCCGGCAAATCCTTGAAATCCAGCACCGTCAGGCGGTCGACCACACCTGCCTCGTTGAAAAGCGCGATCTCGAAAGCGGCCTTGGAAAGCCCGGCACCAAGATCGTTGGTCACGACGAAGGTGAGGCGACAGCCCTTCTCGGAAGGCTGCGCGCCGTTCAGTTCAAGGGTGAGCGCAGGGGCCGGCGTGGCCTCCTGCGCGACGGCACCCCATGCAAGGGATGTAGCCACGGCTGCCGAAAGAACGAAGGTTGCCGTTTTCATGTCGTCTCCTAAGGTTTGGCCTCAGAGTGTTTCATCTAGAGCGGCGGACGCTCGGGTACACCCGCGCTGCCGCTCTATCCTTTTGTTTGAGCATCGGATTTTCCGAAAACCGGATTCCACTTTTCGGTCCGATGCTCTAGCCATGAAACATTCTAGCCTCCAAAGCGCATGGTTGCAGCCAGCTTGAGCGTGACGCCGGGTTCGTAGAGTATATCCGTTGTCGTCGTATTCAGAGGGTTGGCGTATTTCACGTCGAAGAGGTTGTCGACACGAAAATCGACCTTGAGGTTGTCGTTGGCCTTGTAGCTGGCGAATGCGTTGACCAGCGTATAGTCCTCGGCGCGGTCGTTGCCCTTCGGCTTGCCATTGTACTGGACCTCGCCGCCGACCGTCAGGCTGTCTTCGAGGAACCGGAAACCAAGCTGCGCCGTGACCTGCGAGGAGGGGATCGTGGTCAAGCTCTCGCGCGATCCGGCGAAGTCCACCGTGTGGCCGCTGATGAGAGAGGCGGAAAGACCGGCAAAGCCCCAGGACGCATCATAGACGCCCTCGAACTCGAAGCCCCTGATCCTGGCATTGGCGTAGTTCTGGTACTGGGCGCAAATCGGGATGTAGGAGCCGCCGCCAAAGATCGGGCGAAGGGGCATGAACGCGCAACCGTTGGTGCCGACTTCGACTCCGTCGTTCAAGCCAATGTAATCGTCCACGTCGTTGTTGAAATAGGCTGCCTTCAGGCGCAACGCGTCGCCACCCTCGATGATGCCGTCGGCCTTGTAGTTGACGCCGAATTCCCAGGTCTTGCCGGTCTCCGGCGTCAGATTGGGATTGGGCAGGAACGGGAAGGTCACGCCGCTCGGATGCATACCGTTCATCAGCGTCTCGGTGATGGACGGAGAGCGGTAGCCCTCGGCATAGGTGCCGTAGAACTGGAGGCCTTCCAGCGCCGCCGTGTCGAATGGCGAGACGCCCACGGTGATGCGCGGCGACAGGCGATCGCCGGAGTTCTCGGCGGTTTCGCTGTCGAGCTTGTAGCTGTCATAGCGCAGGCCGGCGATCACCTCGAGCCAGTTCCAGGTCACCTTGTCCTGAATATAGGCGCCGCTCACCCGCCGCTTGCCGGAAGGCGTGTAGGTGTCCTGGCCGCCGCTTGGGTCCAGCGTCACCATGTCGTCGGTCACCAGATCGCCGCCATAGGTCAGTTCGTGGCCAAGCGAGCCGGTCTCGAAGCGTGACGTGTTCCAGATGTCAAAGCTTACGGTATCGAGGTCGTAGTTGGTCTGGGCGCCTGCCGGAATGACGGTCGGAAGGCCCGTTTGCGGGTCGAATTGGCCGGAGCTGAGCGTCTTGAGATAGGTCCGGTCGAGGCCGGTCTTGTTGTATGCGGCATTGATGTGGAGATCGAGCCAGCTCTTGTCCTCGTCGGTGATGTTGTAGCGGGCGGTAAAGGTGTTCTGGTTCATGTCGAGGGCGGAACTCGGAGAACCGCCGCTAATTTCGTTCCAGTCATCGCTGGACCCGACCCAACCGAGCTTCAATTCGCTGTTTTCGCTGGGGCGAATGGTGGTCTTGAGCAATCCGCCGAGCACATCGAAGCCAGAGCCGGTAACCTTGTTGCCGCCGCCATCCTTGTATTCGTCGTAGTCGCGGTAAACGATGTTTCCGAGCACGTCGGCATTTTCATTGAAGCGGAAGGCGCCGGTGGCGCTGGTGGTCCAGCCCTTGCCATTGGTTTCGTAGCGGCCGGTCACAGAGCCGGCCCAGGTTTCGCCGGGCTTGAGGAAGTTTTCTGCGTCCTTGGTGTCGAAGAAGACGACGCCGCCGATTGCGCCGGAGCCGTATGTGTTGGCCACGGGGCCGCGGATGACGTCGACCGATTGGATGAGGTCCGGATCGATCCAGAAGGTGGACCCGGTGCCGTGGCCGGAGCGGTTGAAATCCTGCCGTGCGCCGTCGACGATTACCTGCACGCGGCCGAAATCCTGCATGCCCCTTATGTTGACGCTGGAGGCGACGCGCTTGGCGTCGGACTGCATGGTGATGCCCGGCACGCCGAAGAATATGCCCGCCGGCGTTGTCGCCATGCGCCGGTCAAGCTGCTCCTGATCGACATGGCTGGACGATGAAAGGCTTTCGATCGCCGTCTCGTCAGTGCGGCTGAGCAGCAGGACCTTGTCGAGAAGGGTCGCGCCTGCCGCTTGCGGCTTTGGCTCGGCGTTCTCGCTCGTTTCGGATGCCGGAGCCTGCTGGGCCAGCGCCGATGCCGTGAGAAGCGCTGTCGCTGCGGCACCGGCAAGCAGCATATTTATCCCATACGCGATGGATCGATTGGTCGTTTTCGACCGAAGTGCTGGTCTCGCACCATCAACCCTGCCGGCCAAAGCCCCGTTCAACCCCATGTACCCACTCCATAAATCAAGGTTCATGCTGGCTGGCATGGGACTGGCCCGGCGCTTGCTGGCATTTTTCATGTCGCCGGCATCTTAAATGTTGACTCATTTAGTCCGGTATTGCACTGACTAGTAAACATGACTATTCGAGTCAAGAATGAATTCGCGATTGTAGAAGGGCCGGACCCCGATGAGGGGCCGTCCAGAAAGGAGCCAAGCAGATGAATACGTATAATCCTGATGCTTTCCGTAGCCGCTATCGCCGCGCGGACATGGAGGTCGCTCCCCGCCAACCGCAAACCCAGGGGCTCTCCGTCAGGACGCTATCCAGCAATTCGCTTTTCGCCGGCGGCGAGCACGAGATCGGCATCGAGCACCATGGCGCTCTTTACCGCCTCAAGATCACCCGCCAGGGCAAGCTCATTCTCAACAAGTAGGTTAAAACCATGGACCAGCGCGTAAAACCGGCTCCGCATGAAATCCGCACGGCCAGGTCGGACAATCCGAAAATGCGAGAGCGCGACCTTGCCGTCCAGCTTGGCATTTCGGAGGCCGAACTGGTTGCCGCCCATTGCGGCGACAGCGTTATTCGCCTCGAACCGCGGGTCAACGATCTGCTCAGCGGGCTTGAGGCCGTTGGCGAGGTGATGGCGCTGACCCGCAACGAAAGCGCCGTGCACGAAAAGATCGGCGTCTACGACAAGGTCGTGACCGGCACGCACAACGCAATGGCGCTGGGCAAGGATATCGACCTGCGGATTTTCCCCAAAATCTGGGCGCATGGCTTTGCCGTCGAGAAGCGCGATGGCGATGACATCAGGCGCAGCCTGCAGTTTTTCGACGAGGCGGGCGATGCCGTGCACAAGGTGCATCTGCGGCCTGCATCCAACCTCTATGCCTATCAGAAGCTGGTTGCTCAGCTTGAGTCGACGAATCAGGAAGCCGGGGTCGACATTATGGGCGCTCCGGCCGTCGATGATGGCCTGGAAGTGCCTGATGCGTCGGTGGGTCTTGCCGATCTGCGCGAGCGCTGGAGCAAGCTGACCGATGTGCATCAGTTCTTCGGCATGTTGCGCGCGCTCAAGCTCGACCGCCGGCAGGCGCTTCGGCTGGTCGGCCAGGAGTACGCGTGGCAGTTGGATGGCGGTTCGGTGGGGTCGATGCTTCACCACGCCGCCACGGAGGCGATGCCGATCATGTGTTTTGTCGGCAGTCGCGGCTGCATCCAGATCCACACCGGGCCGATTGCCAATATCAAGGCGATGGGGCCGTGGATCAACGTGCTGGACGAGACGTTCCACCTGCATCTGCGGCTCGATCATATCCGCGAGACTTGGGCGGTGCGCAAGCCGAGCAAGGACGGCCACATCACCTCGCTTGAAGCCTATGGCGAAGACGGAAAGCTGATCATCCAGTTCTTCGGCGAACGCCATGAAGGCCAGCCGGAGCGCGAGGATTGGCGTTTTCTGGCCGAAAACCTGCCGCGTGTTCCAGGCTTGAGCGCTGCTTGAGAGACGTGTGATGGGTTCGCTTTTCAAACTCGCGCGGGCGGCCGTCCTCGGTCTTTCGCTGACGGCGTTCGCGTCTTCCGGCGTGCTTGCGGCGGAAGACATTGTTGCCTTTCCGCCCGGATCGAAGATCGCTTCCATCGGCGGATCGCTGACTGAAATCGTCTTTGCGCTTGGCGAGCAGGGGCGTCTGGTGGCCCGCGATTCGACGAGCGTCTACCCAAGCGAAGCCTTGGCGCTGCCCGATGTCGGCTATATGCGCCAACTTTCGCCCGAAGGGGTGCTTTCGGCCAATCCGTCGGCAATTCTGGCTCTGCAGGGCAGCGGCCCCAGGGAAGCCATCGATGTGCTCAAGAAGGCCAGCATCCCCTATGTCGAGGTGCCGGAAAGTTTTGACCACGCCGGGATCATCGAAAAGATCCGCATTGTCGGCAAGGCGCTTGACGTGGAAAGCAAGGCGGATGCGCTGGCCGCTTCGGTCGATGCCAAGCTGAAGGCCGTCGAAAGCCGGACCGGCGCCATCAAGGAGCGCAAGCGCGTCCTTTTCATCCTGTCGATGCAGGGTGGAAAGATCATGGCTGCCGGCACGGATACCGCCGCAAACGGCATCATTGCGCTTGCCGGCGGCATCAACGCCGTCGACGGATATTCCGGCTACAAGCAGCTTTCCGACGAGGCCGTTCTCACCGCCAATCCCGACATCGTTCTGATGATGGACCGGGGCGGCGGTCCCGACAGTTCGGCCGATCCGTTCGAAAACCCGGCGATTGCGGCAACGCCCGCCGGCAAGGCGCGAAAGCTGGTGCGCATGGACGGCGGCTATCTGCTTGGTTTCGGGCCGCGCACCGCCGATGCCATTCACGATCTCGCCGTTTCGCTCTACGGCCCGAAAATCACCGATTGAGCAGGCTACCCCGATTGAGCAGGCTAAATGGCAGATGAAACGATGGCCGGCCCTGCCGGCATGACCCGCGCAAGATCCGCCGATGGCGACCGGCAGGCGCGCGCGCGGCTGGTGACGCTGGCACTCGGCGTGGCCTTGCTTGTCGTCATGCTGCTCAGCCTGGCTTCCGGCGCATCCGATGCCTCGGCGGTCGGGATCGTTCGGCATTCGCTGTTCGGCACGCTGCCCGGCGATGCGGCGCTGACGGCGCGCGACCGCCTCATCGTTTATGACATTCGCCTGCCGCGCGTCATCATGGGCGTGCTGGTGGGGGCAGCACTTGCCGTGTCGGGCGCGGTCATGCAGGGCCTGTTTCGCAATCCGCTGGCCGACCCCGGCCTGATCGGCGTTTCGGCAGGCGCGAGCCTCGGCGCGGTGTCGGTCATCGTCCTCGGCGCGACCGTGCTGGCCCCGATGACCGCCTTGCTCGGCGTGCTCGCTCTACCCCTGGCCGCGTTCTGCGGCGGGTTGGCGACGACACTGGTGCTTTACCAGGTCGCGACGCGGAGAGGCCAGACCTCGGTCGCCACGATGCTGCTTGCCGGCATCGCGCTTGCAGCCCTTGCCATGGCGCTGACCGGCATCCTCATCTTCATGGCCGACGACCGGCAATTGCGCGATCTGACATTCTGGAGTCTGGGTTCGCTGGCCGGGGCTACGTGGTCGAAGATCGGCGCGGTCGGCCCGATCATCGCGCTGGCGCTGGCGACGACGCCGTTTTTGGCGCGCGGGCTCAACGCGCTGGCACTGGGTGAGGCGACGGCCGGCCATCTCGGCATTCCGGTGCAGCGTTTGAAATATACGGCCATCATCGGCGTTTCGGCGGCGGTCGGCGCATCGGTTGCCGTCAGCGGCGGCATCGGCTTCGTCGGCATCGTGGTGCCGCATCTGCTCAGGCTGATGATCGGCCCGGACAACCGCTACCTGCTGCCGGCTTCCGCCTTGCTGGGCGGTTCGCTGCTACTGCTGGCCGATGCCGTTGCGCGTACGATCGTGGCGCCGGCGGAACTGCCGATCGGCATCGTTACCGCGCTTGCCGGAGCGCCGTTCTTCCTTTGGATGTTGCTGCGCAAGCGCGGCATCGTCGATCTGTGAGGGTGCGATGATTAGTGCAGAAGGTGTATCGGTGGCGATCGGCGGCAAGCGCATCGTGTCCGACATCGATTTCGAGGCAAGGCCGGGCGAGATCGCCACCATCGTCGGCCCGAACGGCTCGGGCAAGACCACATTCCTCAAGGCGTTGTCCGGCGAACTGGCGCATAGCGGTCGGGTGACGATCAATGGCAGCGACACGGCCCGGATGAAGCCTGCGGCAGCGGCGGCAATCCGCGCCGTGCTCCCTCAGGTGACGGCGCTGGCTTTCCCTTTTACCGTGCGCGAGATCGTCAGGCTCGGCCTCGTCGGCGGCCGGTCGGGCGTCTTGCCGGGCGAGGCGGAGCGGCTGCCGGAGCGCGCATTGGAACGGGTGGACCTGCATGGCTTTGCCGGGCGCTTCTATCAGGAACTTTCCGGCGGCGAGCAGCAGCGGGTGCAACTGGCGCGCGTGCTTTGCCAGGTATGGGAGCCGGTACATGAGGGCCAGCCGCGCTATCTGTTGCTAGACGAGCCCGTTTCCAGTCTCGACATCAAGCATCAGCTCGTCATCATGGGAATTGCGCGGGAGTTTGCGCAAGGCGGCGGCGGCGTCATCGCCATCCTGCACGATTTGAACCTGACGGCGATGGTGTCGGACCGGATTTTCGTTATGCACCGCGGCCGGCTTGCCGCAGCCGGTACGCCGCGCGAGGTGCTGCGCGATGAACTCATGCAAGAGGTTTTTGATTGCCGGCTGGTCGTTGGCGCGGTGCCCGCCGGCAACGTGCCGTTCGTGCTGCCGCAATCGGCAGCGCTGTAGCGGGCGTTACGCCGCTTTAGTTGGCGGCTATGCCGCTTTAGGCCGCCAGTTGGCGGCTACGCCACTTTAAGCTGCTAAATAGCGGCTACGCCGCCGGGGCGTGAAATTCCGGAAAGCTGATGCCCAAAAGACCGCGCATGTCTGACCGGGCGGCTACAAGACCGGCGATGGTGTGGCTCTCCAGCACGGCGAAGAAGGCGTTGAGCGCTTCGCGCAGTGCGGCATTCAGCGAACAATGGTCGATCAGCGGGCAATCGCTGGCATCGTTTTCGAAACACTCGGCCATCGCAAAGCTTTCCTCGGTCACGCGCACAACGTCGAAGAGGGTGATGGTATCGGCGCTGCGGCCGAGTTTGACGCCGCCATTGCGCCCGCGCACAGTCGCCACCAGTCCGTTTTCCACGAGCGGCTGCAATATCTTGAACAGGAAAAGTTCCGACACTGAATAGGCGGCGGCGATTTCCGGGATTCGGCTCAGCCGATCGTTGTTGGCCGTGCAATACATCAAAATGCGTATCGCATAATTAGTCTGGCGGGTGAGGCGCATTCCATATCCTCGCAAAGCACTACAGAAAACGAATATGGTCCATAGTTTGGAACAATTCCATACTGGCGAGGCGTAATAGGTGATTTTTCCTGTCATCTATTAGTGAAGACGCCCTGACCGTCCCGCACAAACGGAAAAGGCCGCGCTGCGGGCGCGGCCTTTTCTCGTGGAACCGATCTCGCCAATACGAGCGTAATTGTCAGTCTTCGTTCGCCGTGACGGTGACGCCGAGTGTTTTTGTCAGATCATAAGGGTTGGACATGGCGCCCGCCATGATCAGGGCAAACGGTACGGCGGAAGGTGGCTGCGCGGAAATTTCAAGGCTTTGCGGGTCGTCGAGAAATTTGCCGACTGCCGCGGAAACCTGCGCCGTCAGTTCAGGATTCTGAAGCTGCGCCATGCCGAACGGGATGATTGCCTTGACCTGGTTGGCGATATCCTTGGCCGACATGCCTTGCTGCTTGCCGACATAATCCAGAACCTTGTTGGTCAGTGAATCGTCGTCGTAGCGGATGCTGGTGCTGTTGAAGGTCAATTGTTGCATCAGGCCGAGAACGGCCATGCCCTGCGCGCTCTTGTCGGCGCCCTCGGGTTGGGCGGCCATCTTTTTCTGCATATCCTGCAGGGACTTGACGAAATCCAGCGTGTAGCCGCCAACGTCGAAGGTAACGCCCAGCGTTCCGGCCTCGTCGACGGTGATGTCGTACTGGGACAATTCCATCTTGCCGTCGGACGGCTGCCAGGAACCGGCCATCTCGAAACTGCCCGTGATGTTCTGGTAACCGAGCGCGTCGATGACTTCCTTGGATTTCGGATCGTCGATCAGGGTCAGGTCGGCGCTGAATTTTTCGGCATTGCCCGAGAATTCCAAGGCATTGCCGTCGGCCGGGGGCGTGATGTCGATTGCCAGATTATCCATCGAAAATGCGGTCTTGTCGGCGACCTTTGCGGTGAAGCTGGCGATTTCCATGGATTTGTAGAGCACCAGCGAACCCGTCTCGCCGGTGGCGTTTTCCGGGGGGATCGTCATTTCGTGGATGACGATGGGGCTGAGGCTGAGTTCCGCTTTGTCTTCGGTGCGGGTGAACGGCTTTGTGGTGACGGTCTGGATCGTATAGCCGCCATCGGCCTCGGTCACGCCGTCCAGCGCGATGTCGCCAATGGGCAGCTTGTCTTTTTCCGCAACGGCGTTGAGGGTAACGCCCTCCAGCACCATGTGGGCGGCGTCACCGCTGATCCTGGTCCAGTTCATCTCAATGCCCTGGGCGGCAAGGGAAGCCTTGAGACGGTCGGCAACATCGGTGGTGTCCTGGGCAAAAGCCGAAGTCAGCGGCAGGACAAGCAGGAAGCTCGACAATGCGAGCTTGCGAAAGGTGGAGCGGTGGATCGTCATCGCGTTCTCCCGAAGGGGCCTGAGAATATCGTGCATTGCCTTACGCCGCATCCTGTCTTGCAGAAACTGGACTGGAAGAAGGCGCTTGCGGAGACAATGATCAAAAGTCGGGGAGAAAGGCAATCGGACCAGGGCCCGATTTCGCCATTTGGTGAACGGACGATCGCCTAGATAAGCAACAGCCCCTTCATCGAAGCATGGCCCTTCTTGCCGATGATCAGGTGGTCGTGCACGGCAATGCCGAGCCGTTTGCCAGTTTCCACGATTTCCTTGGTCATGTCGATGTCGGCGCGCGAGGGCGTGGGGTCGCCCGAGGGATGGTTGTGCACCAGCACGACCGCGGTTGCCGACAGTTCCAGCGCCCGCTTTATCACCTCGCGCGGATAGACCGGCGTATGGTCGACCGTTCCGGTCTGCTGGACCTCGTCGGCGATCAGAGCGTTCTTCTTGTCGAGGAAAAGAATCCTGAACTGTTCGCGCTCCTCGAAGGCCATCGCCGCCCGGCAGTAATCGAGCACCTGCGTCCAGGAGGACAGCGTTTCGCGGCCTTTCAATTCGCTGTGCAGCATGCGGTGCGCGGATGCCGCGATTATCTTCAGGTCGAGAGCGACGGCAGGCCCGATGCCCTTGACCTCGCGCAGCAGGTTTTCAGGCGCGCCCAGCACTTCGGCCATCGTGCCGAATCGCGCCAGCAAGGCCTTGGCGACCGGTTTCGTGTCGGATCGGGGGATCAGGCGGAAAAGCAGCAGTTCCAGAAGCTCGTAATCGGCAAGCGCCAGGTGCCCGGCTATGGAAAAACGTTCGCGCAGTCGGTCGCGATGGCCAAGATAGTCGGGCTTCGGGGCCATGCCTTCGGCATTAGCCAGAGAAGGCATCTGCTGCTCGCCGAAGAAGCCGCGCTCGTCCTTGCCGCGTTTGACCATAGCCCGCCCGGATTGCCCCTGTCGGGGAATGTCTCTGCCCGTCAAGGATACTAGGCGGGCAGGCCCGGCCGGTCGAGGCCTTTCGGCGACAGGGTGAAAACCTCGCAGCCGGTGTCGGTGACGCCGATGGCGTGTTCGTATTGCGCCGACAGCGAGCGGTCGCGCGTCACCGCCGTCCAGCCGTCCGAGAGGACTTTCACATGCGGACGGCCGAGATTGATCATCGGCTCGACGGTGAAGATCATGCCGGGCCGCATCTCGATGCCTTCGCTCGGCGTGCCGTAGTGCAGGATATTGGGCGCGTCGTGGAAAATCTGGCCGACGCCGTGGCCGCAGAAGTCGCGCACCACCGAGCAGCGCTCAGCTTCCGCATAAGTCTGGATTGCGGCCCCGATGGCGCCCGTGCGCGCGCCCGGCCTGATCGCGGCGATGCCGCGCATCAGGCATTCATGCGTGACCTCCATCAGGCGTTCGGCGGCGCGCTTGACGGTGCCAACCGGATACATGCGCGATGAATCCCCGTGCCAGCCGTCCAGAATGTAGGTGACGTCGATATTGACGATGTCGCCTTCGCGCAGCGGCTTGTCGTCGGGAATGCCGTGGCAGACGACGTGGTTGATCGAGGTGCAGGACGATTTCGTGTAGCCGCGATAGTTCAACGTCGCGGGAATGGCATCATGGTCCATGCCGAACTCGAAAACGAAACGGTCGATCGCGTTGGTGGTGACGCCCGGCTTTACCCGGTCCGCCAACTCGTCCAGGCAGCGCGCGGTGAGGTTGCAGGCCTTGCGCATGCCCTCGAATCCAGATTCGCCGTAGAGACGAATCTGGCCGGTATTGCGCAACGGGGCCGTTTCGGCGTCGAGATAGGTGACCATGTTCATCTTGCCGATGGTTAGGGGCTCGGAGAAATTCACCGCTGATTTGGCACCAGAGCGCCCGCTGTTCAAGAGCCAAGTGGCCGGAGCGTCGATTTGTGCGCGAAGCGATGCGTCCGCACTTGGGTCACAATCCGGTGCCAGACTTGCCGAAATCAATAAAAAAGGACGGGCGGCGTTGCTCCAACAGCGACCGCGCGACGGATACGATGAACAAGTCGCAATTTGCGATACCGGTTCGCATAACCGGTGCAGCCGGCCAGCCGGTCGAGGAAATCTACAGTGTCGAGCAGGCACTGGACTTTCTTCAGGAATGGCCGGTCGGCCGCCAGGGGCCGCTTTATCAGGGGGCTTTCGATGCCTGTTTCGGCGCCAGCGTCGACGTGGTCTCGACAGAGGACGCTTGCCGGGCCTTCAGCGCCTTTTGCCGCGTCAGCGGCATCATGGCACGGGACATGTTGTTGCCGGGCGAGAAACTAGGAGAGAGCATGCCGCTGTCAGCTTGACCCGTCAGAGCGTGAACGACCAGAACAGGCACGCAAGCGTCGCCAGGGCGAAGACCACCAGGAAAAGGCTGCGCAGCAGGATATTGCGCCGAAGGTCGTTCATGACGAGGTGGCATCCGGCTATGGCTGCGACAAACAGGAACCGCCAGTTCCAGAGCGCCCATAGAACATCGCTCTGGCCGTAGGCCCAGCGCGCCAGCAAGCCGCCGACGATGGTGGCGAACAAAACGATGGTGGTCCAGAAAACGGTGTCGGCCGCATTCACCAGGACAAGGCCGGCCGCCCGGATCGGCAGGATCATCATCAACATCGCGCTGAAGAAATAGACGGCGGCGAGCGGCAGGAAGGTCGCAGCGTCGGCAATGGCGTCCAGCCGCTTCACGCCGACCGCTCCGAAAGGGTAGCCATGCCTTGCGACTGCAAGGCTGAGCGCCATGAGCAGCCCCGAAAAAACGGTAACCAGCGCGAATGAGGTGAGGGCCTTGTTCATGGCATTCCTGTTCCAGCGAATCGGGACAAGAACGTTGGTAGCCTATGGTCGTAAATGGCTGGTAAGCTTTCCTGCCCCTATTAACTCGTCCTACGAACTAGGCGAGAACGGATTGCAGCCGCTGCAACTCAGGCATCCGCGCCATTGTCACTTCATAGCCAAGGCGGATGGCTTCGTCGGCGCGGTGGAATTCGGTCATGCCGATATGGCCGAGGTTCGGGTGGAGCGCCAGATCGGGTGGGTCGCCGGCGAGCCGCGCCCGCGAAATGCGATCCTGGATGATGTTGAAGGCTTCGACCATGACGCCGGTGATGCCGAGGCGGCTTTCCTTGGCTTCCGCGTCGCTTTGACGGAACCTCGGGGCCGGAGCCTCGCGTTCGATGGTCAACTCGCCGGCATTGTGACGGATGACGGCCGCGCGTCCGAAATTGTCATTGTTGAGATTGACGGCGACGACGAGGGGCTGCTCGTAGGCGCGGCATACGGATACCGGCACGGGATTGACGAGCGCGCCATCGACCAGCATGCGGCCGTTGCAGTTCACTGGCTCGAACACGCCGGGCAGGGCGTATGAGGCGCGCATGGCGCTCACCAGCGAACCACTCGACAGCCATATCTCGTGACCGGTCCGGATTTCGGCGGCGACGGCGACGAATGGCTTGGGAAGGTCCTCGATGAGGATGCCGGCCACATGTTCGCGCAACCGTGAATCCAGCTTCATCCCGCCAAACAGGCCGTTACCGCGAAGATTGAGGTCGAGAAGGCCGAAAAGGCGTCGCTTGGTGAGGCTGCGGGCGAATTCCTCCAACTGGTCCAGCTTGCCGGCGAGGTAACAGCCGCCAACGAGCGCGCCAATGGAGGTTCCCGCGATCATCGATACTTCGATGCCGGCTTCGTCCAGCGCGCGCAGCACGCCGATATGCGACCAGCCGCGGGCGCAGCCGCCGCCAAGAGCCAGGGCGATACCGGACCTCCTGGGCGGTGCCGCGTCAACGACACCCCCTGCGGAGGCCGGGCCGTTGGCCTCCTTCAGGTCAGCTCTGCTGCGTAATGACGCCCACTCGAGCATCACGATCTCCCTTGTCCCATACCCACATTAGCATCTGGGCCGTATCGAAATAGTGAACGATGGTGTGGATTACATCAGACATTCAGTCAGGTGCTTCGATACGTCTTTTCGGCATCGAACAGTGGCTCGCTACCATCAATGGCAAGGTTGGCCCTGCCATCGACGAGTTCCACCGTCCGATAGAAACAGGAACGCCGGCCGGTATGGCAGGTTGCATCGTGGCCCAGAACTTTTACGCGAAGCCACACGGCGTCCTGGTCGCAATCGGTGCGAATTTCGACCACCTGCTGAACGTTTCCCGAAGTCTCGCCCTTTTTCCACAAGGCGGAACGGGAGCGCGACCAATAGTGAGCGATGCCGGTTTCCAGCGTAAGCGCCAGGGCTCTAGCGTTCATATGCGCGACCATCAGCAGCATGCCGTCGGTGGCGTCGGTGACAATGGCGGTAACCAGCCCACTGGCATCGAAGCGCGGCGAGAAGACCGTGCCTTCTTCCAGATTTCTCTTATCAGGGGAGGGCTGAAGAAAATCGAGCGCCGACATGGCCGTCCTTGTCTTCGGGTTGGCCTTATTTGCCGCCGCTGCGAACCAGGCTGATGAAACGCGCCTGCTCTTCGGGATTGTCCTTGAACACGCCGGTGAATGTCGAGGTCAGTGTGGTCGATCCCTGCTTGCGAATGCCGCGCATGGCAATGCACATATGCTCGGCTTCGAGCATGACGGCGACGCCGCGCGGGTTGAGAACGTCCTGAATGGTGCTGGCGATCTGCGCCGTCATCGCTTCCTGCGTCTGCAGGCGATGGGCGAAAATATCGACCACGCGGATGATCTTGGAAAGGCCGACCACCTTGCCGTCCGGCAAATAGCCGACATGCGCCTTGCCGATGATCGGCACCATGTGATGCTCGCAATGCGAGTGAAATTCGATGTCCTTGACGATGACGAGATCGTCATAGCCGGCGACTTCCTCGAAGGTCCGGCCAAGTTCCTCGGCCGGGTTCATGTCGTAGCCGCCGAACATTTCGCGATAGGCCTTGGCCACGCGCTTGGGCGTATCGACAAGGCCCTCACGCTCCGGATTGTCTCCAGTCCAGCGCAAAAGCACACGGACGGCGGCCTCCACTTCGGCCTGGCTAGGCCGCTCGGCAGGCGCGGCTGCGGCATGTTCCACGGGCGAGAAAGAATTGCGGATAATGGCGTCCATAGAGGCTTCTCCCGTAGTCCCTCTCGATGGAGGGACGAGTTAAACGGACCACAGCCTTTTGCGGATCGCCTGAAATACGGCCCGAAGCGGCGTGACGTGGTTCCGAAATGTTAGACGCGCTAGTCGCCTTGCCGTTCCCGGAACACCAGCATTATATAAGGGTTGGCGTTGCAAATGAAAGATGCGCAAGCGGCAATCGCTGTTCGTCGGGCGGCGAGGGAGCGAAAAATCATGATCGACGATATCTACAACACGAAAATTCTGTCTTTTGCCGGCAATATCGCGCGCATAGGCAGGCTCGAGCAACCGGACGCCACGGCCAAGGCTCATTCCAAACTATGCGGCTCGACCGTGACCGTCGATCTCACCATGGACAACGGGGTCGTCACCGACTTCGCCCACGATGTGAAGGCTTGCGCGCTCGGCCAGGCTTCGTCGTCCATCATGGCGCAGCATGTCGTTGGGGCGACCGCCGAAGAATTGCGCGGCCTGCGCGAAACGATGCTGAAGATGCTGAAGGAAAATGGCCCGCCGCCGGAAGGCCGTTTCGCCGACCTCAAATATCTGGAGCCTGTGCGCGACTACAAGGCGCGCCACGCCTCGACCATGCTGACCTTCGACGCGGTGGTCGATTGCCTCGACCAGATCGAGAAGAAGCAGGCGGAAGAGGCGGCCTGAGCCGCCTCGGTTCACGCGCGGTATTGGCAGGAAAGAAAATGGCGGTGGATCGCTCCGCCGCCGTTTCCTTTTCGGTCGAAGGCTCAGGCCTTCAGGTCGGGCGGCACTGCTTCCTCGGTCAGCATCGCCACGGCCTCGGCAAGACCCAGCGAATGCTGGTCTCGCGACCCCAGCCGGCGGATATTGACCGTTTCTTCCTCGGCCTCGCGCTTGCCGCAGACCAGCATGACCGGCACCTTGGCCAGCGAATGCTCGCGGACCTTGTAGTTGATTTTCTCGTTGCGCAGATCGGCTTGCGCCATCAGGCCCGCCGCTTTCAACCGTTTGACGACTGTTTCGGCGTATTCATCGGCGTCCGAGGTGATGGTCGCCACCACCACCTGCAACGGCGCGAACCATAGCGGCATCTGGCCGGCATGGCTCTCGATCAGGATGCCCAGAAAACGCTCCAGCGAGCCGCAGATGGCGCGGTGGATCATCACCGGCTGCTTCTTTTCCGAATCCGAACCGATATAGAAAGCGCCGAAACGTTCCGGCAGGTTGAAGTCGACCTGCGTCGTGCCGCATTGCCATTCGCGGCCGATGGCGTCCTTCAGCGTATACTCGAACTTGGGCCCGTAGAATGTGCCTTCGCCCTCGTTGATGCCGGTCTTGATGCGGTTGTCTTCGCGCGCCATGCGCGTTAGGGCACGCTTGAGAATCTCCTCCGCATGATCCCACATGACATCGGTGCCGACGCGCTTTTCCGGCCGCGTGGCAAGCTTGACGACCACTTCCTCGAAGCCGAAATCCTTATAGACCGACATCATAAGATCGTTGATCTTCATGATCTCGGCTTCAAGCTGCTCTTCCGTGCAGAAAATATGCGCGTCGTCCTGCGTGAAGGCGCGCACCCGCATCAACCCGTGCAACGCGCCGGAAGGCTCGTAGCGGTGGACGTTGCCGAATTCCGCAAGCCGGATTGGTAGATCGCGGTAGGACTTCAAGCCATGCTTGAAGATCTGCACATGGCCCGGACAGTTCATCGGCTTCAAGGCAAAGATGCGCTGGTCGGCCTCCGGGTCGTCCGGATGCATGAAGGCATGCGCCGACTTCACCGCGAACATGTTCTCCTGATACCAGCCCCAGTGGCCGGACGTTTCCCACAGGCTCTTATCGAGGATCTGCGGGGCGTTGACCTCCTGGTAGTCGTCGCCGAGGCGGCGGCGCATATAGGAAATCAGGTTCTGGAACATCTTCCAGCCTTTGGCGTGCCAGAAGACGACGCCCGGCCCTTCCTCCTGGAAGTGGAACAGGTCCATCTCGCGGCCAAGCTTGCGGTGGTCGCGCTTTTCGGCCTCCTCCAGCATGGTGAGGTAGTCGTCGAGCTGCTTCTGGTCGACCCAGGCGGTGGCGTAAATGCGCGTCAGCATCGGGTTGTTGCTGTCACCACGCCAATAAGCACCGGCCACCTTCATCAGCTTGAAAGCGTTGCCGATCTGGCCGGTAGTGGCCATGTGCGGACCGCGGCACAGGTCGAACCAGTCGCCCTGCGCGTAAATTTTCAAATCCTGATCTTCGGGGATGGCATCGATCAGTTCGATCTTGTAGGCCTCGCCCTTGTCGGAAAACACCTTTTTCGCGCGCTCGCGCGACCAGACTTCCTTGGTGAACGGCTTGTTGCGCTGGATGATCTCGCGCATCTTCTTCTCGATCGCCGGGAAGTCTTCGGGCGTGAACGGCTCGTTGCGGGCGAAATCGTAATAAAAGCCGTTCTCGATCACCGGGCCGATGGTGACCTGCGTTCCCGGCCACAGTTCCTGCACGGCCTCGGCCAAAACGTGTGCCGCATCGTGGCGAATGAGTTCCAGCGCGCGAGGATCGTCGCGCGTCACGATCTCGACCTTGCCGGATTTTTCGAGCGGATCGGAAAGATCGCGCACGGTGCCGTCCAGCGCATAGGCGACGGCCTTCTTGGCCAGCGACTTCGAGATGGATTCGGCAAGACCAGCGCCGGTCGTCGCCGCGTCGTATTCGCGGACGGAACCATCGGGGAATGTGAGGGAAACGGAATTCGACATTTTCTTCTCCTGTCCAGTCCCGCAAACGAGCGCGGGTGGCGATATGCCGGATGCGTCCGGCAACGGCGGTGTTCTAGTCAGCCAATTCAGGTGCGTAAAGGCGTAGTGCGGTCAGTTTTCGGCATCGCGGCGCTTTTTTCCGATGGACCAGTAGCGCCAGGGCGTGAACCAGCGGAGGCGCGAAGCCAACGCGTCGGGAACCGGGTCGATCCCATGCGTACCGCCCGGTCCGCAGCGCATCACGCGGAAAAGCCCCATCCAGCCGCCCGCCCAAAGCCCATGCCGCGCAATCGCCTCATAGGCATATTCCGAGCAGGTCGGCAGATGCCGGCACGAATTGCCGACGAAACCGGAAAGCGTCAACTGGTAGAGCCGCACCAGCGCCGTGCCCAATACACGGCCGGGCGTCTTGCGCCACGGGCCGGGCCAGTTGCGGGTGCGGTCCTTGGCCGGCCGATTATGGACATGGTCGTGCATATATTTCTCCGCCCCCAAGATAGGCGCTTCGTTGCCGCCGCGCGAGGCCGGGCGGGCGCGGCATGATCGTCAAGCATTGGTGAACAGTGAGTGCTGTTCGTTCAGTTTGAAGAACATGGCAGATGACCCTATCTTTGGCATCAAGCAACCTGGGGCAGTATACGGTTTCACCCAAACAAGCGCCCCTTTCGCGACCGGCAGGACCGGATTTCCCGCGGATCGAGAACGACCATGAGCAAGCAAATCGAATTCGGGATGGACACTTTCGGCGACGTCACCGTCGACGCCGACGGCAAGCTGCTGCACCAGGCGCAAGTCATCCGCAACGTGCTGGACGAAGCCATTCTCGCGGACGAGGTCGGCATCGATTTCATCGGTGTCGGCGAGCATCACCGCTCCGACTTCGCCGTCTCGGCGCCGGAGGTGCTGCTGGCCGGCATGGCCACCCGTACCAAGCGTATCAAGCTGGGCTCGGCCGTCACCGTTTTGTCGTCCGATGACCCGATCCGGGTATTCGAGCGGTTTTCCACGGTCAACGCTTTGTCGAACGGGCGCGCCGAAGTCATTCTCGGGCGCGGCTCCTTCACCGAATCCTTCCCGCTGTTCGGCTACCAGCTCAACGATTACGAGACGCTGTTCAACGAGAAACTCGACCTGTTCGCAGCCCTGTTGAACAACGAACCGGTAAGTTGGGAAGGCAGCCATCGCACGCCGCTCAAGGATGTCAGCGTCTATCCGCAGATCGAGACAGGCAAGCTGAGTGCCTGGATCGGCGTCGGCGGTTCGCCTGAATCGGTGATGCGCTCGGTGCACTACAAGATCCCGATGACGCTTGCCATCATCGGTGGCGACCCGAAGCGGTTCTTGCCGTTCGTCGATCTCTACAAGCGCGCCCAGAACCAGCTTGGCACCGAGCCGATGCCGCTTGGCGTCCATTCGCCCGGCCTTATCGCCGATACCGACGAGCAGGCGCGCGAGGACCTTTGGCCGGGCTACAAGGCCATGCATGACCGCATCGGGCGCGAGCGCGGCTGGCCGGCGACGACGAAAGAGAGCTTCATCAACGAGATCGAGCATGGCTCGACTTATGCGGGCTCGCCCGAAACCGTGGCCCGGAAGATCGCGGCAACCGTAAGGGCGCTGGGCAATGATCGCTTCGACCTCAAATACTCGTCAGGCACGACCAGCCACGAGAAGATGATGAAGAGCATCGAACTCTACGGCACCAGGGTGATCCCGATGGTGCGGGAGATGCTGGCCGAAAAGGAAAAAGCTGCTTAAGTCAGCGATTGCCCCGGCCAGGAGGCGGCTCAGGCCGCCTCCGACTGCTGACGAATGTCCCCAACAGTCGTCTTCCTCGGGCTTGTCCCGAGGATCTACAAACGTCGCCCGAATAGTTCCGACGTGCGCAGATGCTCGGGACAAGCCTGAGTATGCCGAGAAAGTAACGGAATCGATTGCCAGGCGCTAATCCGCACCCTCTTCGGGATCGATGGCGGAGTCTTCGGAGGCGATGACTTCGACCTCGGTGTTTTTCCCGGCCTCGACGGTGAAATCCTTTTGATAGGCCCGGTCGCGGTTCTTGGCGATCACCGTGTAGTCGCCTTCGGCCAGCACCATCGGCGCGAAGGCGCCAACCGTCTCCTTGACCGTGTCGCCGGAATCGGTGAGCACCATCCATGACGTATCGGCGATGGCCTCGCCGCCTGTTTCCCGCACCAGCTTGAGCGTCACCTGGGCGGCCCTGTGCTCGACCGTTGCCTCGGTCAGCTTTCCGGCCTCGACGCGGATATCGGAGCGGATGACGGCGTTCAACGAGCCATAGGTCGAGACGATGTGATAGGTGCCGGCGTTGAGCCTGACCACGGTGTTGGGCTGGACGTTGGGCAGGATGAGGGTCCCGTCGTTGCCGGCCTTGGCTTGGCCCTCATAGATCGAGAAACGCAGTTTTTCGCGCGGAATATGGGCGCCGCCGGAAAGAACCGCATCCAGTTCAAGACCACCGGCATCGAGCACCAGCGTCTCGTGCCGGGCGTCCTTGGTGACGGTAATGCGTTTGGTTGCGCCGGCCCTACCGTAAGCGGCATGAACGAGATAGCTGCCGGGTTCGAGGTCGAATTTCGCATTGCCGCCATGCGCGGACGCGACCAGCGGCAGCTTGCCGTGTTCGTCGGCCTTGGGACTGAAGACGCGCCAGACCATGCCACGGGTGATGTCGGCGCCCTTTTCCGTCAACTGGGCGCTGAGCGTTATTTCGCCGCTGGTGGAACTGGCAATTGTCGCTTCGTGCCTCGGGTTGATATAGTTCGAAATGCCGGGCAGCTTCAGCTGGCCCAGGCCGTCCTTGTCCTGCGCGCTGGCGAGCGTGACCGGCATCGCCACAAGGGCGATCCCAAGGACAATCTGCCGAAGGCGTAAATTCCCCTCAATCATGCTTGCGTTGAAGCCCAAGGCGGTGGCAATTTCAAGGCTTATTCTCTAGCGCATTCGCGCCCCTCCGAAGTCAGCCAATCTTACCCGCAGCCCGCTTTGGTTCAAATCACAGGAAAGTTGTGCCAATGACATCGCCGATCATCGATTTTCTGCTGACCAGAAGCTCCGTGCCGATTGCCGATTTGCGCGCGCCAGCGCCAAGCGACGAACAGATCGCCACGATGATTGCCGTTGCATCGCGCGTGCCGGACCATGGCCGGTTGGCGCCTTGGCGCTTCATTGTCTACCGGGGCGATGCGCGAGCCGAGATCGGCACGAAGCTTGCCGCGCTGGCCGAACAGCGTGAGGGGCCTTTGGCGGAAGCCCGGCACAATCAGGAACTGGCGCGCTTTGCCCGCGCGCCGTTGGTTGTCGGCGTGGTTTCCAGCCCGAAGGAGAGCATCAAGATTCCCCAATGGGAAATGCTCCTTTCGGGTGGTCTGGCGGCGATGAACCTGATTCTGGCTGCGAACGCGCTTGGCTTCGGCACCAATATGATCACCAACTGGTATTCGGACGTGCCGGAGGGCAGGGCGATTTTGGGGCTTTCGCCGCAGGAGCGCGTCGTCGGTTTTGTCCATATCGGCACGCATGCCGGAGACGTGCCGCAGAGGCCACGGCCCGATCCGGCAACCCTCTATGCGGATTATTCCGGGCCCTGGGTGGAATAGACCCCGGCGGCTTTCGCCCGCGCCAGCAGGCGTTCGGCCAGTTTCAGGTGCGGGCGGTCGACCATCTTGCCGTCGATGCCGACAACGCCGGGGTTTCCGGCAGCCTTGAAGGCCGCCACGATCGCCGCCGAATGCGCGATGGATTGCGCCGAGGGCGTGAAGGCGGCGTTGATGACGGGAACCTGTGCGGGGTGGATCGCCATCTTGGCGGTAAAGCCGTCGCGCTCGGCCGCAAGGCACTCGGTTTCGAACGCGGCCATGTCGCGAAAATTCGGAAAGACCGTATCGACGGCTGCGACTTCCGCTGACGATGCGGCAAGCAGGGTGAGGGTTCGCGCTAGGCGGAAGACGTCCGTATAGGCTCCGTTTTCGTCGCGGGCGGTGCGCGCGCCGATGGCCGCCGAAAGATCCTCCGCTCCCCAGGTCACGCCGGCAAGCCGGGCACTTGCGCCCGCATAGGTCGACGCCGCCAGCACGCCGGCTGCCGTTTCGGTGATGATCGGCAGGATTTTTATGCCGCCGTCCGGCAGCCCGTTTTCGGCCTCGCTTACCCTCAATTTGGCGGAAAGCTGCTGCACGTCGCGGCCGCCGTTTGATTTCGGCAGCATGATGCCATCCGGCTGGACCGGAACGAGGGCTGCGAGGTCGTCGTCGGTCAGGCCGGTGGAAAGGTCGTTGACGCGCACATAGATCGCGGCGCGTGTCTCGAGCCGATGCGCCGCGATGAAGCCGGATGCGATTTCGCGTGCAAGAACCTTGTTTTGGGGGGCGACGGAATCCTCCAGATCGACGGTCACCACGTCGGCGTCGGATGCAAAGCCCTTTTCGAGCTTCTTTTCCGAATCGCCGGGAACGAACAGCAGCGAGCGCATCGGTCAGGCCGGCTTCTTCAGCATCATCGCCTGCCGGATGCACGTGGCGACCAGAACGTCGTGCTGGTTGTAGGCGCGGTGCTCGAATTCGACGATGCCCCGGTCCGGCTTCGATTTCGATTCGCGTGACGAAACCACGGTCGTCTCGACGCGGATGGTGTCGCCATGGAAGACCGGATGCGGGAACACGGTTTCCTTCATGCCGAGATTGGCGACCGTTGTGCCGACCGTGATGTCGTTGACCGAGATGCCGATCATCAGGCCGAGCGTGAACAGCGAATTGACCAGCGGCTTGCCCCATTCGGATTTGGCGGCGAAGTCGAAGTCGATATGCAGCGGCTGCGGGTTCAGCGTCATCACCGAAAACAGCATGTTGTCGCTTTCGGTCACCGTCTTGCGCAGCGTGTGCCGGAAGACGTGGCCGACGTGGAACTCTTCGAGGTATAGGCCGGCCATGTTCGATCTCCTGACCTGATTTTGATAAGCACTGGATGCGATGCCCGCAAGCGTCGACGCAGGCCAAGTTCTTAACGAACAAGGTGAACCGTTTGTAAATGTTTTCGCCCTACCGTTCCAAGGCCAGGGTTTGGCGGGGCGGTAAGCGGGCAGGCATGGTTGTTGTTTCGCATTTTCTCAAATGGATAGGAACGGCGCGGGTTGCCGAGCGCATGGCTGCGGCCACGGCGCTTGCGCATGCCTATATCGACGTCGATCTTCAGTTCGAGGACCGTTGTGCTGCGGAAGCAGCGCTTACGCTGCTGCTCGACGATCCGTCGTCGAAAGTGCGGCTGGCGATGGCCGAAGCGCTGTCGATGAGCCGTCACGCGCCGATCCAGGTCATTGCCGCCCTTGCTTCCGACCAGCCTGAAGTCGCCGGGCTTGTGCTGGCGCGTTCGCCGCTGCTCAGCGACGCCGATCTCATCGATCGCGTCGCTACAGGCCAGCGGGCGACGCAAGGCCTGATTGCAGATCGGCCGGTGGTTTCCATGGCGCTTGCCGCCGCCATTGCCGAGATCGGTGAACCCGAGGCCTGTGCGATCCTTCTGGGCAATAGCGGTGCCGAAATCGCCTCGCTCAGCTTTCGCCGCATGGCCGAGCGGCACGGGCATATTCCGTCCGTGCGGGAAGCGCTGATCGCCGATCGCCGCCTTCCGGCGGATTGTCGGCACATGCTGCTGGTCAAACTGGGCGAGACGCTGAGAGGTTCGCCGCTGGTCGTGGCGCTGATGGGCGCGGCGCGGGCCGAGCGCGTGACGCGCGATGCCTGCGTGAAGGCGTCCCTTACCCTGATCGAGGGTATTCGCACCGAAGAGCATGCGGCGCTGATCGAGCATCTGCGCTTGCGCGGCGATCTTACCGCCAGTTTCATCATCCGCACCATCGCGCATGGCAAGGTCGACTTCTTCGGTTCGGCGCTGGTTGCGCTCACCCGCCAGTCGGAACAGCGGGTGAGGGCCTTGCTGGCCTCGGGGCACGACGTGGCGCTGCATGCGCTGTTTCGCAGCGCCGGGCTTGCCGCGGCAACCCACTCGATCCTGTTGCGCGCGCTGAAAATCTGGCGAGAGGTTGCCAATGGCAGGCGTCTGGCAGGCGTGCAGGAAGTGACCTGGCTAATGCTGAAGGAACTGGGCGGACAGGCGGCGCAAGGCGATCTGGCGGGACTGGTCAAGTCGATCCATCTCGACGCGTTGCGCGAGAACGCCCGTGAACACGCTTTGGCGATAGCCGCCGCTTAAGTTTTGCCACTGAAGAATTCGGGATAGCTTTCGGCAGCGGCGGCGATGACGCGCATCGAAGCGGCTGCCCGCAAGGCCGATGCATCGTCGCCTTCAGCCGCGACTGTAGCGGCGTTTTCCCGTGTTCTGGCGATGGTCTGCGCCCATGTCTGCGTGGATTCGGGAGCAAGAAACTCGGCCGCCAGGTCCTTCAGGAAATTCGTTACCGCATTCGTGGTCCGCGCAGACATGCCGCCGGCCTTCAGTGCGTGGCGCAGCTTGAGGATTTCCAGGCCGATGGCGACCGTCATGATGCTGCCGCCGAGAAAGGCGTCACCTCTGCGGCCCAGCATCCGCATCAACGGCATCAGTTGGTTCGCCCTGTCATAGGCGAGAGCCTCGAACGCCGATCGCCGTGGAATTCGCTCATGCAGGCAAAGCCGCGCCAGATCCTCGCGCATTGCCTTTGCGACGCGGTTCGCGGTTTCCCATGGGCTTGCCGGCAAGACGACCTTGAAGACACCAATGGCCAGAAGGATGCCGATCAGGATGGAAACCGAGCCGCCCAGGAATTCCGCGGGATTATAGACCATGACCTTCTGCGGGCTGAGGAAGGCCAGGAAATTGATGGCGAAGGCGGTAGCCACACCCACCATGCGCGGATTGGCCATTGCCAGAGCCGCCGGCATGAGGACCGGAACGACGAAGACGATGAACCATCCGAAGCCCGGAAAGGCCGGCAGCAGGAGTTGCCCGACAACATAGGCGAAGGGCAAGGCAAGCAGCGTTCCCTTGAAGAAGCCCCAGGCCACCTGCACGGGCGAGGGCCGCGGTGCGAACAGGCTGGCCACGACGGCGACGATGATGACGACGCCGACCGCTTCCGCCCATTGGGTTGCCAGCCAGAAGGCCGCCACCAGCATCGTGGCGACCGTGGCGCGCACGGCATTGCGCCACGCCGCATGATGGTCGCGGTGGATGACAAGGGCTGGCTGGCGGCGCTCGCGCACGCGGTCGGCCGCCGGCGCGGTCAACGCTTTCAAGCCAAGCAGCACCTCCTTCAGCGCGTCGGCGAATTCGGCCGCGATGGTCAGCCGGGTAAGCGTGCCGACGGTGCGGGCGTCTGCGCCGGCCTTGGATGCCTCGCTGGAGATTGCGGTCAGGCGCGCGACCCATGGGCCGACGTCGTCCAGCGCGTCGGCTTTGGTGGCCATATCCCTGACAACGGCCTCCAGGTCGCGCCGTGCCGGTGCCAATGCCACGTTTTGCGGCGCGCTATGGGCGTGCAGCAGGCGGGCCGCCGAGAGCGCCGACAGCAAGAAGCCGATGGTGCGCCGGACAGGATGCGCCCGCGTCGTCAGGCTGGCGGCTTCCAGCCTCGCATAGGTCCGCATCTCACCGAGCGACTGAGCGTCAGCCACCAGATTTCGATGCAACGTCTTCAGTTTTGCCACATCCCCGTCGCCAAAGGCGCCGCTGGCATAGGCCGCAAGATCGAGGATGCAGCGCTCGAGTTTCGACCGGATTGCGTCCCTTGCCAGTTGCGGCAACAACAGCCGGCTCGTCACGCCCGCACAGACGATGCCGACTATGATTTCGGCGCAACGTGCTGTTGCGAGTTCCATGACCAGGTGCGGATGACCCAAGGCAGGCAAGCCGATGATCGTGGCCGTATAGCCCGCGAGCGCCGCGCCATACGCTTCAGGATTGCGTAAAATGGACGAGACATAGGTGCAGCATCCGATCCACAAGGAAAGCACCCCGATAAACACCCACGGACTGCCGCCAAGGACGGAAGCGAGACCGATACCCGCGAGCGCCCCGGCAAGCGTGCCCAGCAAGCGGAAAAAGCCCTTGGCCAGCACCATGCCCGCCACAGGCTGGGCAACGATGAACACCGTCATCATCGCCCATTGCGGGTGTTCGAGGTTCAGGGCGTAGGCGGCCAGCAAGGCGACAAGCCCGGCCATGGTTGTGCGCAGCGCGAAAATCCAGTCGCTGCGCGTCGGCCGGGGCAGGGCGCCCGACCATGCCGCGACATGTTTCTTGATCCACGTCCAGATCACGCCAGTTCCCGCATGCGACAAGCCATGACCCAAGGCGTAGCATCCTGACGGGCGACGGGAACCCTCTTTTCGGAAAATTTTGCTTGAACGGGCTCGCGACTGCTCAGATGTCGAGCGCGTCGGCGGTCGCGAATTCGGCGCGCTCCTGAATGAAGCGGAAACGCGCTTCCGGTTTCGTGCCCATCAGCGCGTCGATGGCGTCCTTGGTCTCTTTTTCGGTATCGATCACGTCGACGCGAAGCAGCGTGCGCTTTTTCGGGTCCATGGTCGTTTCCTTGAGCTGCGCCGCCATCATCTCGCCAAGCCCCTTGAACCGGCCAAGCTCGATCTTGCCGCGCCCGCTAAACTCGGTGCGCAGCAATTCGTCCTTGTGCGCGTCGTCGCGGGCGTAGGCGACCTTGCCGCCCTGCCGGATCGAGTAGAGCGGCGGCACCGCCATATAGAGGTGGCCGCCATGCACCAGCGCCGGCATCTCCTGATAGAAGAAGGTGATGAGCAGCGAGGCGATATGCGCACCGTCGACGTCGGCATCGGTCATGATTATGACGCGGTCGTAGCGCAAATCCTCGTCGCGGTATTTGGAGCGCGTGCCGCAGCCGAGCGCCTGGATCAGGTCGGAAATCTGCTGGTTGGCGGTCAGTTTGTCATGGCCGGCGCTGGCGACGTTGAGGATTTTTCCACGCAAGGGCAGCACGGCCTGGCTGGCGCGGTCGCGCGCCTGTTTGGCGGAGCCGCCAGCCGAATCGCCCTCGACGATGAACAGTTCGGCACCTGCCGCCGCGTTTTGCGTGCAGTCGGCCAGCTTTCCGGGCAGGCGCAATTTGCGCACCGCGCTCTTGCGCGACACTTCCTTTTCCTGGCGTCGGCGAACGCGCTCGTCGGCGCGCGCGATCACCCAGTCGAGCAGCTTCGAGGCTTCCTGCGGGTTCGCGGCGAGCCAGAGGTCGAAGGGGTCGCGGATGGCGTTTTCGACGATGCGCACCGCTTCGATGGTTGCCAGCCGATCCTTGGTCTGGCCAACGAATTCCGGCTCCCGGATGAACACGGACAACATGCCGGCAGCCGAGATCATCACGTCTTCCGAGGAAACGATCGATGCGCGCTTGTTGCCGACCAGATCGGCATAGGCGCGCAGGCCCCGCGTCAGCACGTTGCGGAAGCCGGCTTCGTGCGTGCCGCCTTCGCCGGTCGGGATGGTGTTGCAGTACGAGTTGAGGAAACCGTCGCCGCCGAACCAGGTCACCGCCCATTCGATCGAGCCGTGGCCGCCCTGCTTGTCGCTTTTACCGGCAAAGATTTCGCGGGTGACCTGGAAATCGTCGCCAAGCGAAGAACCGAGATAATCCTTGAGACCGCCGGGGAAATGGAACACCGCCTTGGGCGGCGTCTCGTCCTTTTCCTTGATGAGCGACGGGTCGCAGGTCCAGCGGATTTCGACGCCGCCGAACAGATAGGCCTTTGAGCGCGTCATGCGGTAAAGCCGCGCCGGCTCGAACGCCGCGCCCTTGCCGAAAATCTGTTCGTCGGGGTGGAAGCGGATCTTGGTGCCGCGCCGGTTGTGCACGTCGCCCAGTTTTTCGAGTTCGCTGACGGCAATGCCGCGCGAAAAGCGCTGGCGGTAGAGTTGGCGGCCGCGCGCGACCTCGACTTCGAGGTGATCCGACAGCGCGTTGACGACCGAGACGCCGACGCCGTGCAGGCCGCCGGACGTCTCATAGACCTTCGAATCGAACTTGCCGCCCGAATGCAGCGTCGTCATGATGACTTCGAGCGCCGGCTTGTTGTATTTCTTGTGCATGTCGACGGGGATGCCGCGACCGTTGTCGGTGACCGACAGGAAGCCGTCGGCCGACAATTCCACTTCGATGAAGGTGGCGTGGCCGGCGACCGCCTCGTCCATCGAGTTGTCGATGACTTCGGCGAACAGATGGTGCATCGCCTTGTCGTCGGTGCCACCGATATACATGCCGGGGCGACGCCGCACAGGCTCCAGGCCTTCAAGCACCTCGATGTCGGCTGCGCTATAGCTTTCGCTGCCGTCCGGCACAGGGGCGGTCCGCTTCGTCGCAGATTTCTGCAACGCCAGCACCATCGGGTCCAGAGGCCGCGAGGGTATGCGGGGCGATGCTTGCGGCTGCTTGTCGAGGCTGCCGAATAGGTCGTTAGCGTCATCCATGCCGGTCAATTTTCCAGTGCCGCGAATCACCGCGAATAGTGCCATGCTTTTGCAGAGCGGAGATAAAGCAGGTTCCGGTTCTGTTCAAGTTTCCGCACGTTTTTCGGGCTGGTTGCGCTCAAACGTGGCGCAGAACCCGATCATGGACGAAACTCAAGCCCAGAAGCGCCGCTGCCGGCAACCATAACGCCTGCAAGCCGAGATAGGGATAGATCGTCGCGCCGCAGATCGCACCGCTGACCAGACCGAACCATAGCAGGAGATAGGGTGCCCAGGTCCAGCGCGGGCCTCCGGTGAGGGCATTGGCGACGCGCTGCCCGAGCTTCACCAGCGTGCCGGTCATATAGGTGACGCCGACGCTCACTTCGCCGTCGCGCTGGAACATGGTGTTCATCGCGCCCATGGCAATCGGCGTCATCAGGATCGCCAGTTGTTCATGTCCCGTCGCGGCGAAGGTAGCGGCAAGCGCCAGCAGGACCGCAAGCGAGACCAGCATGCGCCGGCCATGGTCGCCTTTGAAACGCGCGGTAAGGAGTGTCCCGCCGATGACACCGACGAGGAACAGGCCCATCAGCGAGATGGGCAACAGGCCGTCCGAAAGATGTTCGGAAAGGCTAACCGCCATGCGCGTGGAATTGCCGCTCATGAACGAGACGAAATAGCCGCCGAGGTGAATGAAGCCGAGCGCATCGACGAAGCCCGCCACGAACGACAGGCTGGCCGCAAAGAGGCGAAGTGTCTTGCTCAATCGGATCATGACGGAATCATCACGGCGCGCCCCTCGACGCGCCGTCTTACGTTGCCTTCTGCTTTATTGCTATTCTGCCGCGCCGAGATAGTCCGTCAAGGGCGGGCACGAGCAGATAAGGTTGCGATCGCCAGCAACATTGTCGATGCGCGAGACCGGCGGCCAGTACTTGGCGGCGGTGTCGGCGTTGCCGGCGGGGAAGGCCGCTTCAAGACGCGAATAGGGATGCGTCCAGTCGCCGCTCAGCGCCTCGGCTGCGGTATGCGGGGCGTTGACCAGCGGGTTGTCGGCCAGCGGCCATTCGCCCTTGCGCACCTTTTCCGCCTCGCCGGCTATGGCGATCATCGCCTCGCAGAAGCGGTCGAGTTCGCGTTTGGGTTCGGATTCGGTCGGCTCCACCATCAGCGTGCCGGCCACCGGAAACGACATGGTCGGTGCATGGAAACCGTAGTCGATCAAGCGCTTGGCGATGTCCTCGACGCCGATGCCCGCACTTTCCTTGAGCACGCGGGTATCGAGGATGCATTCATGCGCAACGCGCCCGCTGCGGCCCTTGTAGAGCACCGGAAAATACGCTTCGAGGCGACTGGCCATGTAATTGGCCGACAGGATTGCGGTTTCGGTCGCCTGCTTCAGGCCCGACGCGCCCATCATGCGGATATACATCCAGGTGATCGGCAGGATCGAGGCGCTGCCGAAGGGAGCCGCCGAAACCGCACGCGCGGTGCCTTCGGCGATGTGACCCGGCAAATAGGGTTTCAGGTGCGCCTTGACGCCGATAGGCCCGACGCCGGGGCCACCGCCGCCATGCGGGATGCAGAACGTCTTGTGCAGGTTCATGTGGCAGACGTCGGCGCCGATGTCGCCGGGCCGTGCCAGGCCGACGAGTGCGTTGAGGTTGGCGCCGTCGAAATAAACCTGCCCGCCATGCGCATGGATGATCGTGCAGATGTCGCGCGCGCCTTCCTCGAACACGCCATGCGTGGACGGGTAGGTGAACATCAATGCGGCCAGGTCGCCGGCGTGCTCGTCGGCCTTGGCCCTCAAATCGTCCATGTCGATATTGCCATCTTCGGTGCAGCGCACGACGACGACGTGCATGCCGGCCATGGCCGCACTGGCCGGGTTGGTGCCATGCGCGGAGGACGGAATCAGGCAGACGGTGCGGTGGCCTTCGCCGCGCGAGCGGTGGTAGCCGCGAATGGCGAGCAGGCCGGAAAACTCGCCCTGGCTGCCGGCGTTCGGCTGCAAGGTCACGGCGTCGAAGCCGGTGATCTCGGCCAGCCAGCCGCCAAGCTGGTCGATCATGGCGCGATAGCCGACCGAATGCGCCCTGGGGGCAAAGGGATGCAGATTGGCGACGCTCGGCCAGCTTACCGGCATCATCTCGGCGGCGGCGTTGAGCTTCATGGTGCAGGAGCCGAGCGGGATCATGGCGCGGTCAAGTGCCAGATCCTTGTCGGCAAGCCGGCGCAGGAAGCGCATCATCTCGGTTTCCGAGCGGTTTTCATAAAAGACCGGCTGCGTCAGGAATTCTTTCCCGCGCGGCTTTCCGGGCATCGTAGCGCTCGAAGCGGCTCCCACCTTGGCCCCGAACAGGGCGGCAATGGCCTCCAGATCGGCTTCGGTCGAGGTTTCGTCGAAGGCGATGCTGACGCGGTCCTTATCGATGACGCGCAGCAGACGGCCCGATTTTTCGGCGGCATCGGCGATCGCGTTCGCCTTGCCCCTGGTTTCGACGGTCACCGTGTCGAAACGGCGCGATCCATCGACGCCAAGGCCTGCCGTTTTCAAGCCGGCTGCAAGGCGGTTGGCGAGCGCGTGAATACGACCGGCGATGGCCTGCAGGCCGGATGGGCCGTGCCAGATGGCGTAAGCTGCCGCCATATTGGCGAGTAGCGCCTGCGCGGTGCAGATGTTGGACGTGGCCTTGTCGCGGCGGATGTGCTGTTCACGCGTCTGCAAGGCGAGGCGGTAGCCGGGGCGGCCCATGCTGTCGACGGACTGGCCAACGAGGCGGCCGGGCATCAGCCGGGTCAGCTTTTCGGATACGGCGCAATAGGCGGCGTGCGGGCCGCCAAAGCCCATCGGCACGCCAAAGCGCTGCATCGGGCCGACCGCGATGTCGGCACCAAGCTTCGCCGGCGCATCGGTGAGGGTGAGGCCGAGCGGATCGGCAATGAAGACGACCAGCGCGCCGGCGGCGCGGGCCTTTTCGATGGCCGCCTTGTGATCGCCATAGACGCCGAACGTATCCGGCCACGACACCAGCAGGGCTGCCGTGTTTTCGTCGATGGTCTCGCCGTCGATCTCGATGTTGAGTGGTTCCGCGCGGGTGTGCAGCACATCCAGCGTCTGCGGATGCGGCGTGCCGGCGAGAGCGATCTTGCTGCGCTTGTCGCGATGGTGGCGAACGGCGATGCCGACGGCTTCGGCCACGGCGGTCGCCTCGTCAAGCAGGGAGGCGGATGCAACCGGCAGGCCGGTCAGTTCCGTCACCAGCGTCTGGAAATGGAACAGCAATTCCAGCCGGCCTTGGCTGATCTCGGCCTGGTAGGGCGTATAGGCGGTGTACCATGCGGGGTTTTCAAAAAGGTTGCGCTGGATGACCGGCGGCACATCGACACCGTGATAGCCCGCGCCGATGAAGCTTTTCAGGACTGTATTGCGGCCCAGAATGGCCGACAGTTCCGCCAGGGCTTCGGCTTCGCTGGCTGGTGCCGGCAGGTCGAGCGGGCGGTCCAGCCGGATCGACTTCGGTACGGCCTGCGAGATCAGCGTCTCCAGGGAGGGAACGCCAAGCGTTGCCAGCATGGCGCGGGTGCCGGTCAGGCTCGGGCCGATGTGGCGGGCGGAAAATGGATGCGGTGCCGTGGTCATTCGTTGGCTTCCTATCAACCGATATGGGCTTTGTAGGCGGCTTCGTCCATAAGGCCGTCGAGTTGGCTTTCATCGGCAAGCCGCATCTTCCACAGCCAGCCGTCACCGGCGGGGGCCGAATTCACCAGGGCGGGATCGGCGGAAAGAGCGTCATTGGCTTCCGTGATTTCGCCGTCGACGGGCGCATAGACGTCCGACGCTGCCTTGACCGATTCGACCACCACGGCCGTGTCGCCCTTTGCGAGCGTCTTGCCCGCTTCCGGCACTTCGACGAACACGATGTCGCCAAGCTGTTCCTGCGCATAGTCGGTGATGCCGATGGTGGCGACGCCGGCCTCGACGCGCAGCCATTCATGGTCTTCGGTGAAATAGGTCCTGAGCATGGAATTCATCCTTTGCGATAGCGATGAGGCGTGAAGGGCAAAGCGTGGATTGCAATGGGAATTTTGGTGCCGCGCACGTCGGCGAAAAGTTTCGTGCCGGGCGTGGCCAGCGCGGCGGTGACATAGCCCATGGCGACCGGAAAACCCGCCGAGGGGCCGAAGCCGCCGGAGGTGACGCGGCCGGCGGGATTGCCGTCTGCGTCGAACAGTTGCGTGCCGGCGCGGACCGGCTGGCGGCCCTCGGGCTTGAGGCCGACGCGCTTTTCAACGGCGCCGCGCGCAATTGCCTCGCGCAGGGCGTCCGCCCCGACGAAGCTTCCCGAAGCGCGGATGTCCTTCGGGATCGCCCACATCAGCCCGGCATCGACGGGGTTGGTTTCGGGCGTGATATCCTGGCCGTGCAGGCAAAGGCCGGCTTCCAGCCGCAGGCTATCGCGCGCGGCAAGGCCAACCCATTGCACGCGCTCGTCTTCAAACAGTTTTGCCAGCAATTCGCGCGCATCCGCTTCCGGCAGGCCGACCTCGAAACCGTCTTCGCCGGTGTAGCCGGAGCGGGTCAGGAACCAGTCCTTTTTCGGCTCGACGCCGTTCATGAACACAAGGGAACCGGTCTCTATGCCGACTTTAGCCAGCGCGGATGCGGCTTCCGGTCCCTGTATGGCGAGGAAGATGCGGTCGAGTGCATCGATGGTGACGTTCAGGCCCTTGGCGAGATCACGCAGATGCGCCTCGTCGGCGGCGGCATTGCCGGCGTTGGCGACGACCATGAAACGGTCCTGCGCCAGCCGCGTGACGATGACGTCATCGGAAACGCCGGCCTGCTCGTTGAGAAGGAGCGTATATTTGGAGTGCGAAACCGCCAGCGCGCCGGCGTCGAGCGGGCAGGCGTGGTCGATGAGGGCGATGGCGTCCGCACCGCTGACCTCGAACAGCTTCATATGCGAGATGTCGAAAATGCCGACATGCTCGCGGGCATGAAGATGCTCCTTCATGACGCCGGCCGGATAGGTCAGCGGCATGGACCAGCCGGCGAATGCGCCGAATTTGGCACCAGCTTGCCTGTGCAAGTCTTCCAGGGGGAGGTGTCTTGTGTCATCGCCCGTCATGTCGTCTCCAGAAAAAAGCACACAGTTGACCGCAAACGGCGGTCGGTCGGTGCCCCTCTGTCTGAAGCCTGAGAGACTCGCGCAGCCGAAATTCCAGCGGCTGCGCTTACACCTTCGGCGCGGAGGTTTTCAGGCCTCCGACTTTCCAGAGTGTCTTCCCGTTAACGGTTCTTTTGCCTGAGAGATTTCGGGCGATTTCCCCTTCGGCGGCAGCTTTCGCTGCTCTCTCCCGCAAACGGCAGGGCTCGCAAAAGCCCTCGACACGGACTCCATAGCCGAGCGGCGACGCTTTGTCACCTAGCTGCGACACGCAATCCCGTAATTGTTGTCGGACCCAAAATTGTTGTCAGGCCGATAATTTGGCGCAAATGGAAATTCAGCGCATGCCGGAGCCGGCCAAGCGATCCAGGTCACCCTGAATCCTGCCGATGAGCTGGCCGGTTTCCAGATGCAGAGATTTCAGCTTTGCCAGTTGTTCGCCGACGGTTTCGGCGGTGTCGACGGGTTCTATCGGGCCGATGCCGATGCCGTGAAGCAGCCAGGACAGGCTGACGCCGAGCAGGCCGGAAAGTTTTGCCAAACGGTGGGAGCCGGGCTGTGACCGGTCGGTTTCCCATGCCTGGATCGTGGAGGTTTTGACGCCCAGCCGCCAGGCCAGATCTTTTGTACTTAGCCCGATGGTATCGCGGGCTCGCGAGAAACGCCCGCCGAACGTATCCATATCCGGCGTTTGTTCAAAAATATTCGTGGTGTCGGACACCCGATACACCTCCTTTTGATGATTTATTGGGGTTGTGTCGCCAGTCGTCACGACCCGGTAAACATGACGGCATGCGCCCATCATCGCAAGGTTCAGATGCAGGATTTGTCGTAAGCTATTGATATCGCTGAAATGTAATTTCAGTCAGGCGGGCTCATCAGGCCGTGGGCGAAAAAAATCAGATGCCGCCGTACCAATCATAGCCATTGTCTTCCCAATAACCGCCGCGACCTCCGCCGATATGGGCGAAACCGTCGATCAGCTCGATCTTGTGGACGTATTTGGGCATCTTGTAGCCAAGCTGGCGCTCGACACGGACCCGCAAGGGCGCGCCGTTTTCCACCGGCAGCGGCTTGCCGTTGAGGCCGTAGGCAAGGATCGTTTGCGGATGGCGGGCGTCGATCAGGTCGATCGAGCCGTAATATTTGATGTCGCCGGAAAGACCCTGGTCGATCGTATCCAGGCAATGAAACAGGACGTAGCGTGCCTGCGGCTTGACCACGGCCTGATCCAGCACCAGCGAAAGCGGCGTGCCGGTCCATTTGGCGATGCAACTCCAGCCCTCGACGCAATCGTGCCGGGTGATCTGGGTGCGGCTTGGCATGGCGATAAGCTGGTCGCGGGTCAGCGACAGCGGCTTTTCCACAAGGCCGGTTACTTCCAGCCGCCAATCGGCGAAATTATTGGCGAGCAGGTTCTTGTAGGTATCGTCGCCCGGCGCGGTAATGCCGTTCGGCCGCATCGGCTGGCGGATGTCGGCTTCGGCAAACTCCTTCGCGAGCGAATCGCGCCCGGCAAGCAGGCGCTGCGCCTTGTGCGTCAGGTCGTTGGCGCTTTCCAGGAAGGTACGCAGCCCGTCGCCCATGCCAAGCTGGCTGTCGAAGGCGTCGCAGCCCGATAGGGCCACGCTCGTCAGGCCAAGACTGGACGCGGTGAGGAATTTCCGGCGGCTTATTTCAATTTTCGCCATGTCATTGCCTTCCGTTCGGTTCGTCTTCCGGCGGATCGGTGCGATACCAGCCGGTGACGATGGAACGTAGTTCGTTGATCGGCCCGGCCGCGACGATCATCAGCATGTGAACGATGAAGAACAGCACCAGCAGCGTCATCACGATGAAATGGATGGTGCGCGCGGTTTGGCGGCCGCCGAACAGTTCCGGCAGGAAAGGCAGCACCGTGTTCATGCTGGGCGACATGGACAGGCCGGTAAGGATCATCAGCGGCAACGCCACGAAAAGCACGCCGCCATAGGCCAGCTTTTGCAGCGTATTGTATCGGCCTGTGTGGTGAAATTTTAGCCGGGCATGATCGGCAATATCGTGCGGCAGTCGGCGCAAATCGTCGAGGCGGGGTGCAAGGTCGCGGCGCAGATGGCCGTTGAGCAGGCTGGCCACCAGCCACAGAAGAAGCGTGGCGCTCAATACCCAGGCAAAGAAGAAATGGACGACGCGGGCGGTGCCGAGGTCGTAATAGGACGGGATTGTCGCCCAGGAAGGGAAGGCGCGGGGTCTTTCCTGGCCCGCAGGGCCGGACCAGCCCAGTACCCCGGTCGTGTCGAAGCGCTTGCCGAAGATTTCCGTAAACCCGCGCGGGCCGGCATCGGTGTTTTCCGCGCCAATCCGAAAAATGGTGTTGTCATAGCCGAACCCGGATTCCTGCCCGATATAAAGCTGCGGGCGGGCGTTGAAGATTTGCAGGCCGCTGAGCAGCATGAAAAACAGCGTTATCGCCCACAGCCAATGGGTCAGCCGGGTCCAGCCCGATTGCCGATAGATCAATCGTCCACTTTCGGCAGGAGCGATTTCGGGGATTTCAGTCTCGGCTCTGGCAACGGTTTCCATTTCTCTTCCCGCGGCTTCGTGTCGTCATGGCCTTCTTACTCCAGTACGACGCCCGAGACTTCGTAGTTTCGTCGCGCTCACGACTTTTTGCGAAGGCGTGAACGCGGGTCAGTCGCCGAGACTGACCGCGAGATTGACGGCGGCGGCGACAATCACCGTGTTGAAGAAAAACGACACGATGGAATGAACGAGCACGACACGGCGCATCCGCGTGGTGGTGATGCCGGTATCGGCGGTCTGTGCCGTCATGCCGATCACGGTCGAGAAATACAGGAAGTCCCAGCCCTGCGGCCGCTCGGTCTTTGGGAAATCGAGGCCGCCGACCGGCATTTTCTTTCTCGATTTGCTCTCCGAAACGGTCTCCGCATCGTCCATCCAGTAAATATGGGCGTAGTGCAGGGCGGTCATGGAGTGGATGGTGAACCAGCCGAGCGGAATGGAAAGCAGCGCGAAGGCCAGTGCAAACATACCGACACTATTCTTGCTGTTGATCAACTGGAACAGCGACACGGTTGCGACGCCCACGACAACCAGCGTCACCACGAAGATGATGAGGACGGGCTGGTCGGTGGCGCGGGCGTTGCGGCTGAGATAATCGGCGCTCAGCCGTGGCATCTGTGCCACGACGAGTGCGATATAGGCGATGAAGAACGCATTGGCGCCGATCGTGTAGGCAAGCGGTGCACGGAAAAGCAGCGCTACGAGCAACGCCAACACGCCAACGCAGGCGGATACGGCGAACTGCGCATGCCGGTGCAGCGGCTTCTTTTCCTGCGGTCGGGTTGCCATGGTCAGCTTGGTGTGGCGGATTTCAGGGCGCGCCGCAAGATGCGGTCGAGTTCGCCCAGAAAGCGTGAGCGATCCTGTGGCGCGAAGCCGGCATTGTAGCCCTTGCTTTCGCCGGTTTCGCGCAGATGCTGCTTGAGGTCGCGCATCGCCACCGCCATGCCGATGGTTTCCGGCGTGAACGGGCGACCGGTCGGTCCCAGGACATGCGCGCCCAGCGCCACCGCGCGAGCGGCAAGCGGGATGTCCGCCGTTACCACGATGTCGTTGGCGTTTGCGTTTTCGACGATCCAGTCGTCGGCGGCGTCCGCGCTTTTCGATACCACGACATTGCGAATCATCGGGTCGCGCGAGGGGCGCAAGCCCCCGTTGGAGACGAAGGTGACGAGAACGCCATGCCGTTGCGCCACCTTCTCGATCTCCGCCTTTACCGGGCAGGCATCGGCATCAACGAGGATGGCGGGCGGCGGCATGGCGTTCTGGATCAGTAGAGCACGACGGAGCGGATCGACTTGCCCTGGTTCATCAGGTCGAAGCCCTTGTTGATGTCTTCCAGCGGCATGGTGTGGGTAATCATCGGATCGATCTGGATTTTGCCTTCCATGTACCAATCGACGATCTTGGGCACGTCGGTGCGGCCGCGCGCGCCGCCAAAGGCGGTGCCCATCCAGGTGCGGCCGGTGACGAGCTGGAACGGACGGGTGGAGATTTCCTGGCCGGCACCCGCAACGCCGATGACCACCGACTTGCCCCAGCCGCGATGCGAAGCTTCCAGCGCTTGGCGCATCACCTTGGTGTTTCCGGTGCAATCGAAGGTGTAGTCGGCGCCCCCGATCTGATCGGCTCCGCGTTTGGTCAGGTTGACTAGATAGGGCACGATGTCGCCGTCGATCTCCTTCGGGTTGACGAAATGCGTCATGCCGAAGCGCTCGCCCCATTCCTTCTTGTCGTTGTTGAGGTCGACACCGATAATCATGTCGGCACCGGCAAGGCGCAGCCCCTGCAGCACGTTGAGGCCGATGCCGCCGAGCCCGAACACAACAGCCGTAGCCCCGATCTCGACCTTGGCGGTGTTGATGACCGCGCCGATGCCGGTGGTGACGCCGCAGCCGATGTAGCAGATCTTGTCGAAGGGCGCGTCCGGGTTGACCTTGGCCAGCGCGATCTCGGGCAGCACGGTGAAGTTCGAGAAGGTCGAGCAGCCCATGTAATGGAAGATCTTGTCCTTGCCGATGGAGAAGCGGCTGGTGCCATCCGGCATAACGCCCTGGCCCTGCGTGGTGCGGATGGCGGTGCACAGATTCGTCTTGCGCGACAGGCAGGAATAGCATTCGCGGCATTCTGGCGTGTAGAGCGGGATGACATGGTCGCCCTTCTTGAGCGAGGTCACGCCCTTGCCGACATCGACGACGATGCCCGCGCCCTCATGGCCGAGGATGGCCGGAAAAATGCCTTCCGGATCAGCACCCGACAGCGTGAACTCGTCGGTGTGGCAGATGCCGGTCGCCTTGATCTCGACAAGGACCTCGCCTTCGCGCGGGCCTTCGAGATCGACCTCCATGATCTCCAGCGGCTTTCCGGCTCCAACGGCAACTGCGGCACGGGTCTTCATAAGGCGATTTCTCCAGGATAATTCGACAATCGGGGATTTGAGTTCGCAGAAGCTATCAGTCCGGGCGCGTGGGGCAAGCCGGATTGCGTAATGTTCCCCGACCATGATGCCGCAATAGGGCCAGACGTTGTTCCTGCTTGAGCGGCGTTGCCGATGACCATACAAGGAGGCTCCGCTTATGAGGATGACGCCCGCATGTTTTCGAAAATTCTGATCGCCAACCGGGGCGAAATCGCTTGCCGCGTCATCAAGACGGCCCGCAAGATGGGCATCGCGACGGTCGCGGTCTATTCGGATGCCGACCGTCACGCGATGCATGTCGAAATGGCGGACGAGGCGGTGCATATCGGGCCGGCGCCTGCGGCGCAAAGTTATCTTCTCCCCGAAAAGATCATCGCCGCCTGCAAACAGACCGGCGCGCAGGCCGTGCATCCCGGCTACGGTTTCCTCTCCGAGCGCGCCAGTTTCTGCGAGGCGCTGGAGGCCGAAGGCATCGTCTTCATCGGGCCGAAGCCGAAAGCCATCCGCGCGATGGGCGACAAGATCGAATCGAAGAAGTTCGCCAATGCCGCCAAGGTTAGTACGGTCCCCGGTTATCTCGGGGTCATCGAAAATGCCGATCATGCCGAGAAGATCGCGGGCGAGGTTGGCTATCCGGTGATGATAAAGGCATCGGCCGGCGGCGGCGGCAAGGGCATGCGAATCGCCTGGAGCCAGGCGGAGGTGCGCGACGGCTTCGACCGCGCCCGCTCCGAAGCCAAGAGCTCGTTCGGTGACGACCGTCTCTTCATCGAGAAATTCGTGGTCGATCCGCGCCATATCGAAATCCAGGTACTGGGTGACGCGCACGGCAACTGCATTTATCTGGGCGAGCGCGAATGTTCGATCCAGCGCCGCAACCAGAAGGTCGTCGAGGAAGCGCCGTCGCCGTTTCTGGACGAAGCGACGCGAAAGGCCATGGGCGAGCAGTCCGTGGCGCTGGCGAAAGCCGTCGATTACCAGAGCGCGGGCACCGTCGAGTTCATCGTCGATGCGCAGAAAAACTTCTATTTCCTTGAAATGAATACGCGTTTGCAGGTCGAGCACCCGGTGACGGAACTCATCACCGGCGTCGATCTGGTCGAGCAGATGATCCGGATTGCTGCCGGCGAAAAGCTGGCGATCCAGCAATCCGACGTGAAGCTGAACGGCTGGGCGGTCGAAAGCCGGCTCTACGCCGAGGACCCTTACCGGAACTTCCTGCCCTCCATCGGCCGCCTGACCCGCTACCGGCCGCCGGAGGAGGGGAAATTCGGCGATATCGTCATTCGCAATGATACGGGTGTGACCGAAGGGTCGGAAATCTCGATGTTCTACGACCCGATGCTGGCCAAGCTGTGCACCTGGGCGCCGACGCGGCTTCAAGCCATCGACGCGATGTCGCGGGCGCTCGACAGTTTCGTGGTCGACGGCATCGAGCATAACATCCCGTTCCTTTCCGCCCTGATGCAGCATCCGCGCTGGCGCGAAGGGCGGCTTTCGACCGGCTTCATCGCCGAGGAATATCCGGACGGCTTTTCGCCCATCGTTCCGAACAAGGACGAAAAGGCGGTGCTCGCCTCGATCGCTGTCGCGGTCGAATTGCTGCGCAAGGACCGGCTCGACCGGCTGGGCGGCCGGCTGGCGCCGCATTCGGGCGCGTTGCAGCGCGATTGGATGGTCAAGCTGAGCGAGGACTATCTGCCTGTTGAAATCCTCGAGGGCATGATCTCCATTCCGATGGAAGTCGACCTGTCGATCGAGCGCGGCAAGGGACTGACGGTGGCGTCGGACTGGCGGCCGGGCGATGCCGTCTGGCGCGGCACGGTTGGCGACCGTCTGGTTGTCGCGCAGTTGCGGCCGCTGCCCAACGGTATCCGCATCGCGTGGAAGGGCATGGCCGTCACCGCGCTGACCATGCTGCCCGCCACCGCCGCACTGGAAAAACTGATGCCGGAGAAGGTCGCGCCGGACACTTCGAAGCTGCTTCTTTGCCCGATGCCGGGCCTGATCGTGTCGATTTCCGTTACCGAGGGGCAGGAGGTCAAGGCCGGTGACACGCTGGCAGTGGTCGAGGCGATGAAGATGGAAAACGTGCTGCGCGCCGAGCGCGACCTGACGGTTTCCAAGCTGAACGCCAAGCAGGGAGACAGTCTGGCGGTCGATGCGGTGATCATGGAGTTTGCGTAAGGTGAGGTGAAGCGGTAATTTGCCTATTCCGGCCATTCATCGTGAGGCCAATTGCGTGAAGTGTGGATCACACGCAGGATAGATATGATCTCCCGGCTGTTTTGGGCACGGATCGTGTAAGCGATGATATAGGGCAGGCCTGTCACAGGTTTTTCATACGTTCCTGAAACGCGCCCCGGCCGGCCTGTTGCCATTTCACCTAACAGCGTACCTGTGCCGTGTATGCGATCTGCAATCCGGTGGGCGGCGTTCGGGTTATCTTGGATGATGTATGCAATCTGGCCTTTGAGGTCGTCCAGGGCATCACGCGACCATTGGACGGCGCGTATCAATCCTTTCGACCTCTTGCGTTTTCGATGATGGCGTGGATTTCCGCCATCGCATCTTCATGTGGAACGACACGACCGGCGTCCACATCTTGCAAACCTCGCTTGATGCCTTCAATGATTTCGAGTTCGCGCTCGACATAGGCGGAAACGGCCTCGGCCGCGAGGAAGGATTTGCTGCGCCTTGTACCATACGCCAACTGGCCGAGCTTTTCATTGAGTTCGGTACTGACGCGGATGGTGACGGTGGTGCTTGCGGCCATGGTGACGCCTTGTGTTGGTTTGTGTACATGTTAACACATCGGGTGTTGATCTAAAAGCCTGTGGTTGCGTGTGGTTTTCGACTGGACTGGCAAGGTCCGGTCCGGGACAGTACATTCGATCAATCCACGAGTCCTTTTCGAACGGCGCGCACATCATGGCAGACCAGAAACTTCCGCGCGACCCGCTCCGGCGCGAGGCGATGCAACAGGCGGCCCGGCCGGAAGCGCCGGCGCGCCCGTTCATCCACCTGCGCGTCCATTCGGCCTATTCGCTGCTTGAAGGCGCGCTTCAACTTCCCAAGGTCGTCGCCCATGCGGTGAAAGACGAGGCCCCGGCCATCGCCGTCACCGACACCAATAATTTGTTCGGCGCGCTGGAATTCGCGCAGAAGGCGGTCAAGGAAGGCATCCAGCCGCTTATCGGATGCCAGGTCGATCTCGCCTTTTCAGGCGAAAACAGCGATGGCCAGCGCGACCGGCGCAGGCAGGGGCCGGAGATGCGTCCTGTCGTCCTGATCGCGGCAACCGGAACGGGGTATGCCAATCTGGTGCGCATGGTCAGCCGGGTTTATCTGGAGACACCGCCGGGCGAGCCGGTGCATCTGACCACCGAGATGATGGCCGGGAATTGCGACGGGCTGATCTGCCTGACCGGCGGGCCGCGCGGGCCTATCGGCAACGCAATCCGGGAGGATCGCCGCGATCTTGCGGAAGCCCGGCTCCTTGCCCTGAAGGAACTGTTCGGCGACGGGCTCTATGTCGAACTGGAACGGGTCGGCGTTTACGACCGCAGCATCGAACAGGTTTCGATCGATCTTGCCTATGCCCATGAGCTGCCGCTGGTCGCCACCAATGAAGCGTTTTTCTCCGCGCGCGAAGATTATGAGGCGCATGATGCTCTGATCGCCATTGCCGAAGGCTCGGTTGTCGCCGCCGACAACCGCCGCCGCCTGTCGCCGGATAATTTTTTGAAAAGCCAGGCGGAAATGGCGAAACTGTTCGCCGATCTGCCGGAAGCCATCGACAACACGGTCGAGATTGCGCTGCGCTGTTCCTATTATCCGCAAACCCGTGCGCCGATCCTGCCGCGCTTTACCGGCGGCGACATTGCCGACGCGGATGCTGCGCTGAAGGCCGAGGCCGAGGAGCTTTCCCGGCAGGCGTGGGAAGGGTTGGAGGCGCGACTTGCCGTGCACGGACCGACCGCCGGCCATACGGTCGAGCAATATAAAGAGCGGCTTGCCTTCGAACTCGGCATCATCGAGCGCATGCAGTTCCCCGGCTACTTTCTCATCGTCGCCGACTTCATCAAATGGGCCAAGGCGCAGGGGATTCCCGTGGGACCGGGGCGTGGTTCGGGCGCGGGTTCGCTGGTCGCCTATGCGCTGACCATCACCGACATCGATCCGCTGCGTTTCTCGCTGCTGTTCGAGCGCTTCCTCAATCCCGAGCGCGTGTCGATGCCCGACTTCGACATCGATTTCTGCCAGGACCGGCGTGAAGAAGTGATCCGCTACGTGCAGGGGCGCTACGGGCGCGACCAGGTCGGCCAGATCATAACCTTCGGTACGCTGCAGGCGCGCGCGGTGCTGCGCGACGTCGGCCGAGTGTTGCAAATGCCCTACGGCCAGGTCGACCGGCTGTGCAAGATGGTGCCGCAGAACCCGGCGCATCCGGTGTCGCTAGGCCAGGCCATCGAGGGCGAGCCGCGCTTTGCCGAGGAAGCCGAGAAAGAGCCGATCGTGCAGACGCTGCTCGACATGGCGCAGAAGCTGGAAGGGCTCTACCGCCACGCTTCCACGCACGCGGCCGGCATCGTCATCGGCGACCGGCCATTGTCCGATCTGGTGCCGATGTATCGCGACCAGCGCTCGGACATGCCGGTCACGCAGTTCAACATGAAATATGTCGAGCAGGCCGGGCTGGTTAAATTCGACTTTCTCGGCCTGAAGACGCTTACCGTTCTGGACAAGGCGGTGAAATTGATCGCCCGGCGCGGCATCGAGATCGACCTGGCGCACATTCCGCTGGATGACGAGAAGACCTACGCCATGCTGTCGCGCGGCGAAGTGGTCGGCGTGTTCCAAGTGGAAAGTGCGGGCATGCGCAAGGCGCTGCTCGGCATGAAGCCCGACTGCATCGAGGACATCATCGCGCTGGTCGCGCTCTACCGGCCGGGGCCGATGGAGAATATTCCCACCTACAACGCCAGAAAACACGGCGAGGAGGAACTGGCCTCCATCCACCCCAAGATCGATCATCTGGTGAAGGAGACGCAGGGCGTCATCGTCTATCAGGAACAGGTGATGCAGATCGCGCAGGAGCTTTCCGGCTATTCGCTGGGCGAGGCCGATCTCCTGCGCCGCGCCATGGGCAAGAAGATCCGCGCCGAGATGGACAAGCAGCGCGAGCGCTTTGTCACCGGTGCGGTGGAGCGCGGCGTCGGCAAGCCGCAGGCCGATTTCATCTTCGACCTTCTGGCGAAGTTCGCCGACTACGGCTTCAACAAGTCGCATGCCGCCGCCTATGCGGTCGTTTCCTACCAGACGGCGTATCTGAAGGCGCATTACCCGGTCGAATTCCTGGCGGCGTCGATGACGCTCGACATGGGCAACACCGACAAGCTGGCCGATTTCCGCCAGGATGCATTACGCCTCGGCATCGACGTGGTCGCGCCGTCGGTAACGAGCAGTTTTCGCGCCTTTGAGGTCGGCGAGAACCGTATTTTCTACTCGTTGGCCGCCCTCAAGGGTGTCGGCGATGCGGCGGTCGAGCATATTGTTGAAAAGCGCAAGGACGGGCCGTTCAAGAGCCTGGCGGATTTCTGTGAACGGATCGATCCGAAGATTGTCGGAAAGCGCGTCTTCGAAAGCCTGATTACGGCCGGCGCGCTCGATTGCTTCGGCCATGATCGCGCATCGATGATGGCGGGCGTCGAACGGATGATGGGGCTTGGCGCGCTGGCGCAGCAGAACGCGGCTTCCGGGCAGGCGGACATTTTCGGCTCGTCGCTCGGCAGCCAATCGCAGGCGCTCAACCTGCCGGCGGTCGATGCGTGGCTGGCCGCGGACCGCCTGCACCGCGAGTTTCAGGTCGTCGGCTTCTATCTTTCGGCGCATCCGCTCGATGAATACAAGGACGCGCTCCAGAAGATGCGGGTGCAGAACTGGGGCGAGTTTTCCGCCGCCGTCAAGCGCGGCGCTTCGGCCGGCCGGTTGGCAGGAACAGTGACTTCGAAGCAGGAGCGCAAGACGCGTACCGGCAACAAGATGGGCGTCGTGACGTTTTCCGACACGACCGGTCAGTACGAGGCGGTGCTGTTTTCCGAAGCGCTTGCCCAGTATCGCGACCTGCTCGAAGCAGGCAGGTCCGTGGTCATCACCGTGGCGGCAGAAGATCGGCCGGAAGGCGTCAATCTGCGCATCAACGGCGTGCAGTCTCTGGAAGAGGAGGCAAGCCGGATACAGACTGCGTTGCGCATTTTCGTGCGCGATGCAGCCCCGCTCGGCACGCTTTCGGGGCAGTTGGCGGCAAAGGGCGAGGGGCAGGTAAGCATCATCGTGCTCAAGGACGCCAATCAGGGCGAGGTGGAGATCGAATTGCCCAACCGCTACCGCATCTCGCCGCAGATCGCCTCGGCCATGCGCGCGGTGCCGGGGGTCGTGGAAGTGGAACTGGTGTGACCGGGCTTGCCGCCTGCATCGGTTCCACTGGACGGCAGCCGTCGCGAACGCTATCGCCATGACATGAAGGCAGACAAAAAGAGCGACGAACAGCAGGATATTTCAGCCATTGCGCGGCTGCGCGATAGACTGCGCAAGCTCTATCACGGCAACAGCCCGGCTGCGTTTCGGTTTCGGCTGGCGATGGTCGCCATCGATATCGCCATCATCGCCTTCTTCATCGCCACCCCGATGCTTCAGGAAACACGGACATTCCTGTGGCTGGATTATTCCGTCGCCGCCCTCGTCGCGGCCGACATGATCGCCCGGCTTCTCGCTTCGACCGATATGCCCCGCTTGACGCGGCAGCCGACCTTTCTCGTCGATTTCTTCATCTTGCTGACGCTTTTGTTTCCGACCGCGCTCGCCAATTTCGGCTTCCTGCGCATTTTGCGGCTATGGTCGTTGTCGCGCAGCGGCGCCTTGTGGCGGCATCTGGAAATGCGCTCCTTGAAGGCATGGCGCGAGACAAGCCATGCTGTCGTAAACCTGTTGACCTTCCTGTTGGTCATCACCGGTTTTGTCTACACGTTCTTCTTCCGCGACGGTTCCGGCCTGGCGGGCTATGTCGACGCCTTTTACTTCACCGTGGCGACAGTTACGACGACCGGTTTCGGCGACATCGTCCTGCCGGGGATCGCCGGCAAGCTGACGGCGATCGTCACCATGATTATCGGCATTTCGCTGTTCGTGCGGCTGGCGCAGTCCATTTTCCGGCCGGTAAAGGTGTTTTTTCCGTGCCCGGAGTGCGGGCTGCAGCGGCATGAACCGGATGCGGTTCACTGCAAGGCCTGCGGCCACCTTCTGAACATACCCGACAACAACGACTGATTTTTTTCCCTTATCCGAAAACCGGCATCCACTTTTCGGTCCGACGCTTAAACCGCTTCCACCGCAGCGCGCTTGCGCCGCTGGATGTTGAGAAGATTGCCCATGAGAATAAGCATGGCGCCAGCGGCGGTCAGCATATCGACCTGTTCGCTGTAGACGAGCCAGCCAAGCAGCGCCGACAGCGGCACGCGCAGGAAATCCATGGGCGAAATCAATGTCGCATCGGCATAGGTCAACGCCCTGGCCAGGCAGAAATGCGATGACATGCCGGTAAAGGCGATCACGAAAATCCACGGCCAAAGTTCAAGCGGCGGATTGCGCCATTCGTAGAGCGCGGGAACAAGGCCAAGCAACGACTGGATGACCAGCATCCAGAAGATGATGCGCACCACGCTCTCGGTGCGCGTCATCGATTTTACCATGACCATCGAAATGCCGAAGCAGACGGCGGCGGCCAGCACCATGAACTCGCCGGAACTCAATCCGGCGGCGCCGGGCCGTACGATGACGATGACGCCGACCAGGCCCAGCATGATCGATGCCAGCCGCGCCCGGCTCAGTTTTTCGCCGAGGAAGCCGACAGCCAGCACGGCGGTCCAGATCGGTGTCGTGAATTCGATGGAAATCAGCACCGCCAGCGGTATCAGGGTGAGTGCATAAAGCCACAGACCTTGCCCTATGTAATGCGCGACGTTGCGCCCGACATGCATCCACGGGCGGGCCGAGCGCATGGCGGACAAGCCGCCGCTGGCCAGTACCAGCGGCATGAGGATGACGAGGCCGATCAGCGAACGCAGTTCCAGCACCTGGAAGACGTTCAGCACGTCGGTCGTTTCACGGCCGGCGACGGTCATCGTTAGAAACGAGGCGATCGAAAGCGCCATCCAGAAGGCGGCTTTGAGCATGGAGGGGGTAGGTGTCATGAGCGCTATCTCGCAGGCGCGGCCACGCCCGGCAATCGCTAGACGCTTCAATCGACTGGACCACGGATGAAACCTGTGGAGAGGGCCTAGTTCCGCTCCCAGGGATGCTGGATTTCGGGGCCATCCTCTTCGTCGGGGCGGGAAGGGCGGCCGCGATGGCCCTTGCCGAACGTATAGCCGGTTTCCACCGCCTTGCCGCCGAACTTGCCCCGCAGCACGTCGATCGCGCCTTCGGCCATGGCCCGCTTGCGCGCCTGCACGTCGACCAGATCGGGCGGATCGGCTTTTTCGGAGTCCGACAGGTCGCTGACGCCGATGCCGAGGAGACGGTACTTGGTCCCGTCGAGTTCCTTGCCCATCAGGTGCAGGCCGGTCTGGAAAATGCGATCCGCAAGGCGGGTGGGATCGTCCAGTTGGCGATTACGGGTGCGCGTCTTGAAATCCTGCGTTTTCAGTTTCAGCACGACAGTGCGCCCGGCGAGGCCGGCTTTCTTCAACCGGGCCGAGACCTTTTCCGAGAGCGCCCGCAGCACAGGCACGAGGTCATCCGCGCTGGCCAGATCGGTGTCGAACGTGGTTTCGGCCGAGACGCTTTTGGAATCGCGCTCGGAAATGACGCGGCGATTGTCCTGGCCGCGTGACAGGCTATAAAGCCGCTCGCCCATCGTACCGTAGCACCGCAGCAGATCGCTACGCTCCATGCGCTGCAATTGGCCGATGCTGCGGATGCCATCGCGTTCGAGCGTGGCGGAAAATGCTTTGCCCACGCCCCAGATCATGGTCACCGGCTGTTCCGCCAGAAAGCCCACCGCTTCGGCTTCGCCAATGACGGAAAAGCCGCGCGGCTTGCGAAAATCCGACGCGATCTTGGCCAGGAATTTGCAATAGGAAAGGCCGGCCGACACGGTGATGCCGATTTCCTTCTCCACGGCGATCACGAAGCGGGCCAGCACCAGCGCCGGCGGCAGGCCATGCAACCGCTCGGTGCCGGCTAGGTCCAGGAAGGCTTCGTCGATGGAGATCGGCTCGACCAGTGGGGTCAGCGCCTGCATCATGGCGCGCACTTCGCGCCCGACACGGACGTATTTTTCCATGTCCGGCTTGATGACGATGGCTTCCGGGCAGGCTTCGAGCGCCTTGAACATCGGCATGGCCGAACGCACGCCCTGGATGCGGGCGATATAGCAGGCGGTCGAAACCACGCCGCGCTTGCCGCCGCCGATGATGACGGGCTTGTCCTTCAGCGCCGGGTTGTCGCGCTTTTCCACGGCGGCATAAAAGGCGTCGCAGTCGATATGGGCGATGTGCAACCGGTAAAGTTCGGGGTGCCTTGTCAGACGCGGGCTGCCGCACCGGTCGCAACGCCCGACCACGCCGCGCTGAAGGGTCAGGCAGTCGCGGCAAAAACCGTGATCGGGAGCGTTGACAGGCGCGGCCATAATCTGCGAACATAAAGAGAACGATGGCAATCCTACGTTAGTTCGTGTCGGGCGACAAGGCGGGGCAGGAGGAACCTGTGACCATAACGATCGCGCCGGTGACGGGCGGGCTATGGCCCGATTTCGAGGATTTGTTCGGCAAGCAGGGGGCTTGCTATGGCTGCTGGTGCACGCATTTCAGGCTGCCTCCGGCGGTGCGCCGCGAAAATGATCGTCAGCGCAACAGGGACCACATCAAGGCGCGTATCGAATCCGGCCCGCCGCCCGGCCTGCTTGCCTTCGACGACGAGAATGCCGTCGGATGGATGCAGATCGGCCCGCGCGCGGACGTGCCCGAATGGAACAATGCGGGCAGGGGTTCAGCACCTCTCGATGCAGCCGAGGCGCTGGATCCGGCCGTGTGGGCGATTTCGTGCTTTTTCATCCGCTCGAAGGCGCGGGGCAAGGGGTTGACGCATCGCCTGGTCGAGGGCGGCGTCGCATTCGCGCGCGAAAATGGCGCGCGATTTGTCGAGGCCTGCCCCATGGATTTATCCAGGGATTCGCGCTCGATCGGCTTGTTCGTCGGCTCCTCGCGGGTGTTTGAACGGGCCGGCTTCGAGCGGATGGTGGAGCGCAAGGCAGGCCGGCCGCTGATGCGGCTGGTGCTTTGACGACTCAGACGCCGAGCGCCTGCGCGATCTTGGGTGCGGCCTCGCGCCAGTCGTGGACGGAAACGATGTCGTCGGGAAGCGGCGGCAGGAACTGGCGCAGCGAATTGTCCGCCATCAGGTGGAAGAGGTGCGCATCTTCGACAGACTGGCGTGCCGAGATGAGGTTTGAGGGCTGGTCGTCGACAAAGGCGACGGGCCGCCCCTTGCTGCCGCGCAGTTTCGCGACCGCCGGTCCCTTGGCCATCTCGGTGGTCAGCAGGGGGTAGTTGAGGCCGAGGGCGTCGAGATGGGCGCGGCGCGTGGCGCGGTGGCGGTGGAACATCGCCGTCAAAAGCACGATCTCGACATGCTCGCCAAGCTTGGCCAATGCGTCGGCGGCACCATCCGTTATGTCTTGCCATTCGGCCTGCCCATCGAAAAACTCGTCGAGCAAGGCCCCTACCTCTTTCTGCTCGATCAGCCTTCGGCTTTCCTGTTCGGCGATGTTGCCGGTGAGGCGAAACGAATTGATCGTCAGGCAGAAGCCGCGGGCCTGAAGAAACCGCGGAAACGGGCGGATGAACTCCAGCACGACGTCATCGACGTCGAGCACGAGCAGCGGGCGGTCGTCCGCCGCCAGTTCCTCGATCTGGCGGGCTGTCTCGGGATCGTCGCTCATGTCGAGTACTCGTTGTTGTCGTCGCCGGTGGGCAGCGCGCGCAGCGCCTTGCCGACGGCGGCTGGGGGGGTGCCGGTCTCCTCGGCGAAGCGCATCAGCGTCGGCTCATGGGCGAGGATGAATTGCAGGACGCCGGCCAGAAAGCCGGGTTCGCGGGCTGCCTGTCTTATCGAACCGGCCTCGATGCCGGTAATCGCCAGGAAGCGCGGCAGCAATTCCGGGTCGGACGCGACAAATCCGAGCGCGTTGACGGCGAGCGCCTCGGCTTCTTCACGCATTGACGTTGTGTTTGCCATTGTTACCTTTGGGAGAGGCCATCGAATTCGGTCCCGGAGTAGCGCCAAGCACGGCGGGCGGCAAGCCAAGTCTGTCGTCAATTTGTCGATACGCCGCTTTCGACCATAGGGGTTTCCGTTTCGTCAATCATCTTGACGTATGGTTACAACCGGGTTTGGTCCGCTCTGGAAGGAAATTCATGGCGGCTGCGGTCCACACGTAGCGGGCCGGAACGGGAAGATAATGCCAAAAAAGGTTATGATCGTCGAAGACAACGAGCTTAACATGAAGCTCTTTCGCGACCTCATAGAGGCCAGCGGGTATGAAACCGTGCGTACGCGCAACGGCCTCGAGGCGCTCGATCTGGCGCGCCTGCACAAGCCCGACCTCATTCTCATGGACATTCAGCTTCCGGAGGTCTCTGGGCTCGAGGTGACGAAATGGCTGAAGGAGGACGACGAACTCCGTGTCATCCCGGTCATCGCCGTGACCGCCTTTGCCATGAAAGGCGACGAGGAGCGCATTCGTCAGGGCGGCTGCGAGGCCTATATCTCCAAGCCGATCTCCGTGCCGCGCTTTATCGAAACCATCAAGTCCTATCTGGGCGACGCATGATGCCTGCGCGATGCCGCTCTGGAGATTGTTGACATGACAGCCCGCATTCTTGTCGTGGATGATATTCCTGCCAATGTGAGGCTGCTCGAAGCCCGGCTGCTGTCGGAGTATTTCGAGGTGCTGACCGCTTCCAACGGGCCGGATGCCATCGAAACCTGCGAGAACGGCAAGGTCGATGTCGTGCTGCTCGACGTCATGATGCCCGGCATGGATGGGTTCGAGGTCTGCAAGCGCCTCAAGAGCGATCCGGCCACGTCGCATATTCCCGTGGTGATGATTACCGCGCTCGACCAGGTTTCGGACCGGGTGCGTGGCCTTGAAGCAGGCGCAGACGATTTTTTGACAAAGCCTGTCAACGATTTGCAACTGATGACGCGGGTCAAGAGCCTGGTCCGGCTGAAAATGCTGACCGACGAGTTGCGCCTGCGTGCCTCGACCACGCGCGATATCGGCATCGAGGAACTGCTGAGCCGGACTTTCACGTCGGCGGACACCATTCCGAAAGTGCTTTTGATCGACGAGCGGCGCTCTTCGTTCGAGCGCGTTCAGAAAATGCTGCGCACCATTGCGGAGATTGATGTCTGCACGGACCCGCATGTGGGCTTTTTCCAGGCGGCGGAAACGCCGTATGATTGCATCATCGTGTCGACGGCATTCGCGGAGTTCGATCCGCTCCGGCTTTGCTCTCAACTACGGTCGCTGGACCGCACCCGCTTCCTGCCGATCATTCTGCTGGCCGATGTGGGCGAGGACCAGCGCATCATCCGCGGCCTCGAACTCGGTATCAACGACTATCTCACCCGGCCTATCGACCAGCACGAACTGACGGCCAGGCTGCGCACGCAGGTCCGCCGCAAGCGCTACAACGACCAATTGCGCGCCAGCGTCACGCAAACCATCGAGATGGCGGTGACGGACGGGCTGACCGGCCTTCACAACCGCCGCTATCTGGACAGCCATCTGCAGACGCTGTTCGACCGCGCCATGACGCGGCGGCGTCCCTTGTCGATCATGATAACGGATCTGGACCGCTTCAAGTCCGTCAACGACACGCACGGCCATGATGGCGGTGACGACGTGCTGCGCGAATTCGCCCGGCGGCTGCGCAAGAACGTGCGCGGCATCGATCTCGCCTGCCGCTTCGGCGGCGAGGAATTCGTCGTCGTGATGCCCGACACCGAGGGTTTAGTGGCCGAGAAAGTGGCCGAACGCATCCGCGCCGAGATCGCGCAACTGCCCTTTGCCATCGGCCATGATGGAAAGACGGTGGAGGTCACGGTCAGCGTCGGCGTGTCGTCGATCCTGAAGGGGCCGGACACGGTCGAAGCGCTGATGAAGCGCGCCGACCTCGCGCTCTACGAGGCCAAGAGCGGCGGCCGCAACCGGGTTGTCGCCAAGGCAGCCTGATCGGTGTCGAGACCGGCGACAGTCGCGGCTCGAACTCAAAACCGGGCTTTGCACCGGTTCAAATGCTCCATGAAAGCCACGCCGTGCATCGCCAAGCCTGTGGGCCTGACGGCGCCCGGGACGAATTCTCCTGTGTTCGGATAGGGTTAGGAATTTACCTTAATCCCATCGAATCGATGGCCGTAGTTAAGAAACCGTTGATTTCCATTAGCGGTTGCGCAAGTGTCCTGTTCAGACAGGCGCCGGCGCGTGGGAATTGCTGGACGCCTGAAAGCATACCCCATGATGCTCAGGTCCGCCGCATCTCCTGGGTCCGTGGGGTCGGCCGGCCGACGCTGGCACATAGTGGCCTCCTCGTACCGCTGCCAACCGTTGGCCGGCCCCCTTTTACTCCGAAAATGGAGCCCCATTCCGAATCGATCGGGGTGGGGTTTCTTTTTGTGCGGGCAGATCGGGACAAACAAAAAGGCCGCCCAATGGACGGCCTTTTGTCTCGAACGAGAAAACCAGATTACTTGATCTTGGTTTCCTTGAATTCGACGTGCTTCCTGGCGACCGGATCGTATTTGCGAAACGACAGCTTGTCCGTCTTGGTGCGGCTGTTCTTGCTGGTCACGTAAAAGAAACCGGTGTCGGCGGTCGACAGAAGCTTGATCTTGATATTTGCGGCTTTGGCCATGTTACTCGTCCGTCATTTGTCGTGAGGTTCGCGCCGCTTGAGCACGGCAAAACGTCCGGGCGCGGGAAACTTGGCGCGACACATAAAGGACACGCCCGGAAAGTCAAGCCCGCTAGGGATGTGCCTGCCTGCCGTTTTCAGCTTGTATGCGCTACCAACTTGTTGACCGTCTCCGGGAAGAAGTCCGGCGCGGTGCGACGCTTGCCGAACATGATGTCGTATTGCAGGAAGCGGAAATCGCGGATCGACGGGTCGATCTCCTTTTGCTGCGCCCAGTCGGGCGTCGCATCGCCCTGGGCCGACAGCAGGAGGTTGCGGTCGATGACGTGGTAGCGCTCGTTCAGCGCGCCCAGGAAACCCGTATAGTAGGGATGCGTTATGCCGGCCGTGTTCAAAACATGGAGCGGCAGGAAGGCCGGGCTGATGGCGCCCACATCCTTCACCGGGCCGGTCTTGTTCGACCACAGCACCAGCGGCGTCTCGTGGTGCTGGCGCATCAGGTCGGGCTTCTCCTTGCGCGGCGCGACATTGTCTTTGAGGAAGCCTGTCTCGACGTAAACCGGCCCCAGCGGCGGCAGATGGTCGCCGAAAAAGGCAATGACGGTCGGGCGTTCGCGCTTTTTTGCCCAGTCGAGAAGCCGTTGCAGGCCGCGGTCCGCGTCGGCGGCGCCCTCGGCATAGCTTTGAAGCGAAGCGCGCGCCCAGTCGCTCGTCTGCGCCTGCACGTCATGGCTCGGATCGGGATAGCGATTCGGCTCGTAGGGGCCGTGATTTTGCAGGCTGACCGCAAAGAAGAAGAACGGATCGTCGGTCGCATCCGCCTCGCGGATGATCTCGTCGGTCATCGCGGCATCGGAGGCAAGGGGGCCGCGTTTTTGCATCGGCGGCAGGTTTTCTTCCGACCCGAAACTATCGAAGCCGAAGTCGGCATAGACGGGCGTGCGGTTCCAGAACCAGTTCGTGCCGGGATGAATGGCGCGCGTGGCATAGCCCTCGCTCTTGAGGAAGGTCGCCATCGACGGGATCGGCGCGCGCACATATTGCTGGTAGGGAATGCTGCCGGCCGGCAAGAAGGCATTGGAGAAGCCGGTCAGCGCCTCGAACTCGATGTTGGCCGTCATGCCGCCGAATTCGGGCGAAAAGACCGAGCCGGCGCGCAGCGCCCGAACCGTGGGAATGGGATCGGGCGTGATCGTCACGTTGGGCAGGCTGGTCGGATCCCAGAAGGATTCGCTCATGACGACGATGATGTCGGGCTTTTCGGCAGGCACGGAGGCTGCCGCCTCCGGCCTTGCGATCGCGGCAAGCGCCTTGTCGGAATAGCCTGCCGGGGCCGAGACATGCGCCATCGGCACGTTGAGCGCGAAGGCCAGCGCGAAACCGTTGGAATTGTAATTTTCCTTCTGGTCCCACATCATCGGGATGATCTGGAGCCGGTCGCGCGTCCAGGAAAACGTCGCATAGTCCATGATCGAGACGAAGAAGGCGAGCAGCGGCAGGGTAAGCACGAGCCGCGCCATCCGCCCCTTGTACGTCAGTGCCGGCATCCGGCTGCGCCACAAGCGCCAGGCAAATACCAGCAGCGCAAGAAATAGGACGACGCCGACACCCATGGCAATGCCGGCCAAGGGCCGCTCGCGCACCAGAAGCGGCAACAGTTCGACGATCTGGCGGGCGTAGAGGAAGTCGGTGGGGTAGAGCGGGTCGCCCAGATAGAGCGACTTCTGATGACCGATAAAGGCCAGAACCAGGGTAAGCGGGGCTACGGCGACAAGGCTCTGGTATTTGCGGCCAAGAATGGCATCCAGCCCGATGAGGACGAGGGTGAATACGATGATGGTGGTCCAGGCCGGCTTGAAGGGCTGCAGGAAAAAGCCGACCGTACCGGCCAGATCGCCCCGGAATATGAGTTCGATCGTGAAAACCAGGACGGCGGACGCCGCAAGCGAGGCGAGACCGTATCGCACGGCGCACCAGACTCCTGCGCCACGTGACATGGCGTCGATATCTTTGGCATGGCTGGACGCGGTTGCGCCCGTACCTGCGATATTCTTTGCCAACTCAAACACTCCCCGATACGTAAAGGCGTCATCCAAACGTCATCGCACTGTCACAATCACCTAAAGTCTTTGTCCAAAATGGGAAGAGCCGGCAAACAAATCGTGTGCGGTTTTAATCATGAGTGATCGCTGAAAAGGTGCATGAAACCGGAAGGTTGGCGGCTGCCGGAACGGCCTTGCGGCTTGACTTGTGCCGCGTCTCTGCGCAACAGGCACCTTGAACATGAGAACACGGGGACAGGGGCATGGCCGTAGCATTCACGTTTCCGGGGCAGGGCAGCCAGGCCGTCGGCATGGGCAAGGACCTTGCGGACGCCTTTCCGGTAGCGCGCGCCGTATTTCAGGAAGTCGACGATGCGCTCGGTGAAAATCTGTCGAAGCTGATCTGGGAAGGGCCGGAAGAGACGCTGACGCTGACAGCCAATGCGCAGCCGGCGCTGATGGCGGTTTCGCTGGCGGCCATCCGGGCGCTCGAATCGCGCGGATTGGCGCTGAAGGACAAGGTGGCTTATGTCGCCGGCCATTCGCTGGGCGAATATTCGGCGCTGGCTGCCGCCGGCTTCGTGTCCGTGGCCGACGCGGCGCGGCTGCTTCGCATTCGCGGCAATGCCATGCAGGCCGCGGTGCCGGCCGGCGAGGGCGCCATGGCGGCGATCATCGGCCTTGAGCAGGCCGATGTGGAAGCCGCCTGTACCGAAGCGGCAAAAGACTCGGTCTGCCAGATCGCCAACGACAATGGCGGCGGGCAATTGGTGATTTCCGGAGCAAAGGCGGCGGTCGAACTGGCAGCCCGGCTGTGTACGGAAAAGGGCGCCAAGCGCGCGCTGATGCTCCAAGTGTCGGCCCCGTTCCACTCCGCCCTGATGGCTCCCGCCGCCGAGGTGATGCGCGAGGCGCTGGCCGGCGTGACGAAGAACGCGCCCATCGTGCCGGTTGTCGCCAATGTGTCGGTAGCCCCGTCCAGCGACCCCGAGCAAATTGCCCGGCAGTTGGTCGAACAGGTGACGGGACGCGTGCGCTGGCGCGAAACGGTGGAGTGGTTCGGCGTCAATGGCGTCGATACGCTGTATGAAGTCGGCGCGGGCAAGGTTTTGTCCGGCCTGGCGCGGCGGATCAATCGCGAACTTGCGCTCGGGGCGGTCAACGGGCCGGCCGACATCGATGCGGTGTTGGCAGCTTTCGCCTGACCGCATAAGTTCGACCTCGCCCCGTGTGAAGGGTGTGCTCTCGAGGAGAAGAGAATGTTCGACCTGACCGGCCGCAAGGCTCTCGTCACCGGCGCTTCGGGCGGCATAGGCGAAGCGATCGCGCGGATCCTGCATGCGCAGGGCGCAACCGTCGGCCTGCATGGCACGCGCGTTGAGAAGCTCGAGGCGCTGGCGTCCGAACTGGGGGAGCGGGTCAAGCTTTTCCCTGCGGACCTTTCCGACCGCGACGCGGTCAAGGCGCTCGGCCAGAAGGCGGAAGCCGATCTGGAAGGGGTCGATATCCTCGTCAACAATGCCGGCATCACCAAGGACGGCCTGTTCGTGCGCATGTCCGATGCCGATTGGGATTCGGTCCTCGAAGTGGATTTGACGGCTGTTTTCCGGCTTACCCGCGAACTGACGCATCCGATGATGCGCCGCCGCCACGGCCGCATCATCAACATTACCTCGGTCGTCGGCGTCACCGGCAATCCGGGCCAGACGAATTATTGCGCCGCCAAGGCCGGCATGATCGGCTTTTCCAAATCGCTGGCGCAGGAGATCGCCACCCGCAACATCACCGTCAACTGCGTCGCGCCCGGCTTTATCGAATCGGCGATGACCGACAAGCTGAACGACAAGCAGAAAGAGGCGATTATGGCCGCTATTCCGACGCGGCGCATGGGCACCAGCGCCGAAGTCGCATCGGCGGTTGCCTACCTGGCCTCGAACGAGGCCGGCTACGTCACCGGGCAGACTCTGCACGTCAATGGCGGCATGGCGATGATCTGACGCATGAGAAGCTGACGCATGGGAATTTGACGGATGGGGAAAAGCCGCCATTTGGCGTTGGACCTCTCCCGATAATCGTGTATTCGGCGCTTGCCCTAGCGGTTCTGCCAAGGAACCGTGTCCGTTGCGTTCGGGCAGGAATTATCTTTCAGCTTGATTAGCGGCATTCGGCCCGCTAACGAAGACAGACAAACAAAAGACGAGGATGCCCACATGAGTGACACCGCAGAGCGCGTCAAGAAGATCGTTATCGAGCATCTCGGCGTCGATGCCGAGAAGGTGACGGATCAGGCGAGCTTCATCGACGATTTGGGCGCGGACAGCCTCGACACGGTCGAACTCGTCATGGCCTTCGAAGAAGAATTCGGCGTCGAGATCCCGGACGATGCGGCCGAGACCATCCTGACGGTTGGCGATGCCGTGAAGTTCATCGACAAGGCTTCGGCGTAAAGCTTTCCGCATTTATCGGGAGGACCTGCGATGAGGCGTGTCGTCGTCACAGGCCTTGGTCTGATTTCGCCTTTTGGAATGGGCTTCGAGCATAGCTGGAAGCAGTTACTGACGGGCCGAAGTGCTGCCAAAATCGTGACCGAGTTTCGGGTGGACGATCTTGCATGCAAGATCGCCCACGTCATTCCTCGTGGTGACGGCAGCGACGGCACGTTCAATCCCGAGGCGTTCCTTGAGCCCAAGGAATTGCGCAAGATCGGCGACTTCATCCTGTACGGGATCGCGGCCGCCGACGAAGCGTTGAAGGATTCCGGGTGGGAACCGACGACCGAGGTCGAGCGCTGCTCCACCGGCGTCATGATCGGTTCGGGTATCGGCGGCCTTGAAGGCATCGCGGAAAATGCGCTGATCCTGCACGAGCGCGGGCCGCGCCGTATCAGCCCTTTCTTCATTCCGGGCAATATCATCAATCTCGTTTCCGGCCAGGTTTCGATCCGGCATGGGCTGAAAGGCCCAAATCATGCCGTCGTCACCGCGTGTTCCACCGGCGCGCATGCGATCGGCGACGCCGCCCGGCTGATCATCTTCGGCGACGCGGACGTGATGCTGGCGGGCGGGGCGGAATCTCCGGTAACGCGGCTTTCGCTGGCGGGCTTTGCCGCCTGCCGGGCGCTGTCCACGGAACGCAACGATACGCCGGAAAAAGCGTCGCGGCCCTATGACCGCGACCGCGACGGTTTCGTCATGGGCGAGGGTGCCGGCGTCGTGGTGCTCGAAGAACTGGAACACGCCAAGGCGCGCGGCGCCAACATTTATGCCGAAGTGACGGGCTACGGCCTGACCGGCGATGCCTATCACATCACGGCACCTGCCGAGGACGGCGACGGTGCGTTCCGCTGCATGACCGCTGCGCTGAAGCGCGCTAACCTCGCACCCGCCGATGTCGACTACATCAACGCACACGGCACTTCGACCATGGCTGACACGATCGAACTCGGCGCCGTCGAAAGGCTGGTCGGCGATGCAGCCGCCAACGTGTCGATGTCCTCGACCAAGTCGTCGATCGGGCATCTGCTGGGCGCTGCCGGCGCTGCCGAATCGATTTTCTCCATCCTTTCCATCCGCGACAACATCGCTCCGGCTACCATCAATCTCGACAATCCGGAGCGCGAGACGGCGATTGATCTGGTTCCGAACAAGCCGCGCAAGCGCAAGATCGATGTCGCGCTGTCTAATTCTTTCGGGTTCGGGGGGACCAACGCATCGCTCGTTTTCCAGCGTTATAATGGTTGATCGGCTTGCCGGCTGCCGCTGCCGGTAGCGCATCTTGCCGCCATTTTTGCCATATTCGCCTCTACTGTGCCGGAGGGGATTCGTCGCTCGATCAAATTGTAGGACGCCATGAACATCACGCCGGCGAATAATGGGGAATTGGGCGAGCGGCCGGCTTCTGCCGGTCCCATCGTGCCCAAAACCGCGAACGAGGCTCTGCGCCCGGAGGCGGGGACGCCGCCGCCACCACCGAAGCGTTCGCGCGCCTCGCGCAGCCAAATCGTGGTGTTCATGAATTTCCTCGTTTCGGCGGTGATGCTGGTGATCCTGGCGGCTGGCGTCGCGGTATATTTCGGCAAGCAGGAATTCATGGAACCGGGGCCGTCTGCCACGGGCGACACGTTCCTTGTGAAACCGGCAACAGGCGTGGCGACGATCGCCGACCAACTCGAGCGGCGCAATCTGATCAGCGACGCCCGTGTTTTCCGGCTGGGCGTGCGCGCCTACGGCAATGATGGTTCCTTGAAGGCCGGCGAATACGAGATTCGACCCCACGCTTCGATGCGCGACATCATGGAATTGCTCAAGAGCGGCAAGTCGGTGCTTTATTCGCTGACCATTCCGGAAGGGCTTACCGTCGAGCAGGCATTGGAGCGTGTGGCCGATCAGGCCGCGCTGACCGGCGACATGCCGTCAGCCATCCCGCCGGAAGGCAGCCTCGCCACGGACACGCTGCGCTTCACGCGCGGGGCCACGCGCCAGCAAATGATCGACAAGCTTCTGGCCGACCAGAAAAAGCTGGTCGAGGACGTGTGGGCGCGGCGCTCGCCCGATTTGCCGATTGCCGATGTGAATGAATTCGTGACCCTGGCGTCGATCGTCGAAAAGGAAACCGGCAAGGGCGACGAGCGCTCGCGCGTGGCGGCGGTATTCCTGAACCGGCTTGCCAAGGGCATGCGGCTGCAATCGGACCCGACGATCATCTACGGTCTGTTCGGCGGCAAGGGAAAGCCGGCGGACCGACCCATCTATCAATCGGACATCGATAAGGCGACGCCCTACAATACCTACGCTATCAATGGCTTGCCGCCGACACCTATTGCCAATCCGGGGCGCGCGGCGCTGGAAGCCGTGGCCAACCCCTCCAAGACCAAGGACCTCTATTTCGTTGCCGACGGAACCGGCGGCCACGTCTTTGCCGCAACGCTGGAAGAGCACAACCAGAATGTTGCCCGCTACCGGGCGCTGCAGAAAAAGCAGGCCGACGAGGCCGCGAAAGCCGCGCAACAGCCGGCTGGCGACGAGACCGGCACGGACAGCGTGCAATGAAACTGCAGAGCATGACCGGGTTTGCACGCGCCGCCACCGAGCATGAAGGCACGGCGCTGGCCTGGGAGGTCAAATCCGTCAACGGCAAGAGCGTCGAGGTTCGCCTTCGGCTGCCGCAGGGTTTCGAGCGGCTGGAGCCGGCGGTTCGTCAGGCGGTGCAGAAGCGTTTTTCACGCGGTAATTTTCAAGCGACGCTTGCTGTCGGCCGAGCCGCTGGTGCGCAGGCGCAGCCGGTCATCAACGAAGCTTTTTTGAAAGACATTGCCGGGCTGGCGAAGCGTCTTGAGGAACAGTTCGGCGTAGCGCCGCCCACGGCCGACGGGCTGCTGGCCCTGCGCGGGGTGCTCGATATTCCCGAAGCGACCGAAACCGATGAGGCGCGTGCCGCGATAGACGCCGCCATAACGCACGTGCTCGACCAAGCGCTTTCAGGACTGGAAGAGGCTCGGAGCACCGAAGGCGAGGCGCTGCTGGCACTGCTTTGCGGCCATATCGACGCCATCGAGGCATTGACGCTGAAGGCCGAAGCCGATCCTTCGCGCGAGCCGGCGGCGATCCGGGAAAAGCTCGCCGAACAGGTGCGGCTGCTGCTGGACGCTTCGGCCAGCCTGGACGAGGGCCGGCTGCATGCGGAAGCGGCGTTCCTCGCGACCAAGGCCGATATCCGCGAGGAGATCGACCGGCTGAAGACGCATGTGGCGTCGGGCCGGGCGCTTCTGGCGGGAGGAGGCGCCATTGGCCGGAAACTCGATTTCCTGGCGCAGGAATTCAACCGTGAATCGAATACGCTGTGTTCAAAGTCGAATGCTGCCGCGATAACGGCCATCGGTCTGGAACTGAAGGCGGTCGTGGATCAGTTTCGCGAACAGGTCCAGAATCTGGAGTAACCCATGGTGGTCAAAGACGCCGGTTCCCGCATCCGCCGCCGGGGCTTGATGCTCGTGCTTTCGTCGCCATCCGGCGCCGGCAAGTCGACCATTGCGCGCAACCTGATCGAGAGCGACCAGAGCTTCGAACTGTCCGTCAGCGTGACGACCCGGCCGCGCCGCGGCAGCGAGATCGACGGCATGCACTATCATTTCCGTACGCCGCGCGAGTTCGAGATGCTGCGCGACAACGACGAATTGCTCGAGTGGGCCGAGGTCCACGGCAATTTCTACGCGACCCCGCGCGAAGCCGCCGAGAAGGCGATGGCCGAGGGCCGCGACATGCTGTTCGACATCGACTGGCAGGGCGCCAAGCAGTTGAAGGAGAAGATGCGGGGCGACATTGTCTCCATCTTCATCCTGCCGCCCTCGATGAAGGAATTGAAAGCACGCCTCAAGCGCCGCGCCGAAGACCAGGAGGCGGTGATCGAGACGCGCCTGAAGAATGCGCGGACGGAAATCGAGCACTGGACGGAATATGATTTCGTGGTGGTCAACGACGATCTCGACCGCGCTTTCGGCGAAGTCCGCTCCATCGTCAGCGCCGAGCGCTTGCGCCGCGACCGGCGACCGGGCCTGTTCGACTTCGTCTCCCGCCTGCTGGACGAAAAGACCGAATAGTATTCTCTGGCTTAAACGCCGAGCATCGAACGGAGCGGGTTGGCGGGATCGGCGAGCAGTTTTGCGGCCAGCGCTACGCATACGACCACCAGTAGCGGCTTGATAAGACGCGCTCCGTTTTTGATCGCCATATGCGCGCCGAGACGCGCGCCAAGAAACTGGGCGGCTCCCATCAGCAGGCCGATTTTCCAGGCGACGACGCCGACCGAGGCGAAGACGATAAAGCCGCCGACATTGGACGAGAAGTTCAAAAGCTTGGTATGGGCCGTCGCCTTGAGGACGCCGTAGCCGGCAAGCGACACGAAGGCCAGCATATAGAAAGAGCCGGCGCCGGGACCGAATATGCCGTCATAAAAGCCGATTGCCGGCACGATCATCAGGCCGAAGAGAAAAGGCGACAAGCGCCGCGCCCGGTCGATGTCGCCCATATTGGGCTTGATGGCGAAGTAGAGCGCAATGGCGACCAGCACGATGGGCAAAGCGGCGCTCAGGATCGCAGCCGGCACCACCGTCGCCGCCAGCGCGCCTAAAACCCCGCCGGCAAGAGCCATCAGGGCGGATGGCAATTGATGGCGCAAATCCACATGGCCTTTCGCGGCGTAGGCAAGCGTGGCCGAACCGGAGCCGAACAGCCCCTGCAACTTGTTCGTACCAAGTGCTGCGACCGGCGAGAAGCCGGCCAGCAGCAGGGCCGGCACGGTGATCAAACCGCCGCCGCCGGCGATGGAATCGACGAAGCCGGCTGCAAAGCCAGCAAGCGCAAGCATTATGACTGCTTCAGTGGCGAGATCGAACATGGCGGCTGGGGGCTTCAGATGAGACGGCAGGGATGGAGTTGGCGTTCGACCACATCGGTGCCGATTAGGCAATGCGGCTCTTGCGGTCAGCCCTGTTCCTGCAGCTTCCGTGCAAGCGCGCGGCGAAGATCGGGTGCGGCGGCGACCAGAGCGCGCGCCGCTTCGGATTTCGGGTTGTCGAGCACGTCTGCGGTTTTCCCGCTTTCGACAATGCTGCCCTCGTGCATCACCATCACCTCTTCGGTAATGGCTCGGGCGACTGTCAGGTCGTGGGTGATGAACAGATAGGCGATGCCAAGCCTGCCGTTGAGGTCGGCAAAAAGGTCGAGGATTTGCGCCCGGATCGACACGTCGAGGGCCGAAACCGGCTCGTCTGCGACCACCAGTTTCGGTCGTGTGATGATGGCGCGCGCGATCGACAGGCGCTGGCGCTGGCCGCCGGAAAATTCATGTGCATATTTGTCCATATCGTCCGGTGCGAGGCCGACTTCATGCAGCGCGTGCGCCACCATCTCGCGACGCTGCGTGCGCGACGGCTTTTGCTCCAGCAGATGAAGCGGCTCGGCCACAAGCCTTTCCGCCTTCAGGCGCGGGTCGAAGGAGCCGTAAGGGTCCTGGAATACGACCTGCATGTCGCGGCGCGCCGCTTTCAGTTCGGCCGCGCTCCGGTTGCTGATCGTCTCGCCGCGAAAGCGGATTTCGCCGGCGGTTGGCTTGTCCAGCGCCAGGATCATGCGCGCAAGCGTGGATTTTCCACAACCGGAACGCCCGACCAGAGCAACCGACTGGCCGGGCATCATCGAGAAAGAGACATCGTTGACGGCGTGAACGGGAGCGGCGCGCCGGAACAGCGACGTGTGGGCGCCGCGATAGGTCTGGCTGACTTTCTCGACATGCAGGAGAGGCGTTGCTGTATTGGCGGCGCTGACGCTGGCGCGTTGTGGCGCATGCATCGAGGCTTGCGCCAACTGCCTTGTGTAGGGGTGGACCTGCTGCGAGAGAACGCGCGCGGTTTCGCCCGCTTCCATCACCTCGCCACGGCGCAGGATGGTGATGCGGTCAGCCATTTCGGTGACGACGGCAAGGTCGTGCGAGATCAGCAGCAGGCCCATGCCATTTTCGGCAACGAGTTCGCGCAGCAGGTCGAGGATCTGCGCCTGCAGCACCACGTCGAGTGCCGTCGTGGGCTCGTCGGCGATCAGCAGTTTCGGGTTCAGCGCACAGGCAATGGCGATGACGACACGCTGGCGCTGGCCGCCGGAAAGCTCATGCGGATAACGCGACAAGGGAAATTTCTGTGCCGGCAGGCCCACCTGGTCGAGTATTTTGCGTGCACGGTCGTCGGCTTCGGCTCTGGAAACCTTGGCGTGCCAGCGGATGCCTTCGGCCACCTGCTCGCCGATGGTTTTGACCGGGTTCAGCGCCGTCATCGGCTCCTGGAACACCATGCCGATATCGTCGCCGCGCAACGCGCACATGCGGTCTTCGGTGGCCTTGAGAATATCGATGCCGTCGAAGGTGACACGGCCGTCAGCGCGCGCGCCTTGCGGCAAAAGCTGCATCACCGCCAGCGCGGTCATCGATTTGCCGGAACCCGATTCGCCGACAAGCCCCATCACCTCGCCGGGTGCGATGGCAAGGTCCACGCCTTTCAGGATGGACGTGCCGCCGATGTGGAGCGAAAGATTCTCGATTTCGAGCAGGCTCATCGTTGCCGCCTCGATTTCGGGTCGAGGATGTCGGCGAGGCCATCGCCCAGAAGATTGAGGCCGAGCACGGTGACGACGATGGCCATTCCGGGAAACAGCGCCATCCACGGCGCGACCACCATTCGCGTCTGCGCTTCAAACAGCATGCGGCCCCAACTCGACATGGGCGGCTGCGCACCTAGTCCGACATAGGACAGGCCCGCTTCCGCAAGAACGCCCAGCGCAAACTGGATGGTGCCTTGCACCAGAAGCAGCGTGGCGATGTTGGGCAGGATATGTTCCAGCGTAATCTGAGTGCTGCCCTTGCCGGCGGCACGCGCGGCAAGAATGAATTCGCGCGGCCAGATGGCAAGACCGCCGGCGCGCGCCACGCGGGCAAAGACCGGAATGTTGAAGATGCCGATGGCAATGATGGCGTTGACCGCGCCTGGCCCGAAGATCGCGGTAATCATGATCGCCGAAAGAAGGGCGGGGAAGGCGAAGACGAGGTCGTTCAAGCGCATCAGCGCTTCGTCCAGCAGGCCGCCGCGTGCCGCCGCCCACAGGCCGAGGGGCACGCCGACGCCCATGCCGATGCCGACCGCGACCAGCGCCACCGCGATGGAATTGCGCGCGCCGAGCATGATCATCGACAGGATGTCTCGCCCAAAATGGTCAGTGCCGAACCAATGGGTGAGCGAGGGCGCCTGCGTCTTGTCGGCGATCACTAGCTTGGTGATGTCGTAGGGCGTCCACAGAAACGAGACGAGCGCCATCGCCGCCACCAGCAGCGTGACGATAAAGCCCGCAAGGAACGAGCGGTTGGAAAAAGCCGTTGCAACAAGGCGGGCCCAACTGTCTTCGATCGGTCGCGTCGGTTCCGTCATTGCCGGCGTCTCAGGCGCGGATCGACGATCGCATAGGAAAGGTCGACCAAGAGATTGACGGCGATGACAGTGGCGACCAGCAGCATGACGACGCTCTCGACCACGATCAGGTCGCGCTGGGTTATCGCCTGGAACACCAGACGGCCGAGGCCGGGCAGGTAAAAGACGTTCTCGATGATGATGGTGCCGGCAAGCAGGAAGGCGAATTGCAGGCCCATGATGGTCAGCACCGGGATCATCGCGTTGCGCAGCGCGTGCCGCCAAAGCACGGTCCGGCGCGGCATGCCCTTGGCGCGGGCGGTGCGGATATAGTCCTCGTTCAGCACCTCGATCAGAGCCGAGCGGGCGACGCGCGCAAGAATTGCGGCTTGCGGCAAAGCGAGCGCGATTGCCGGCAGGAACAGCGCTTTCAGGGCCGGCCAGATGCCGGCGTTCCAGCCCGGAAAACCGCCGGCCGGAACCAGCCTGAGCCAGACCGCGAAAAGATAGATCAGCAACAGCGCGAACCAGAAATTGGGAATGGCGACACCCAGTTGGGCGGCCCCCATGGCGACGGTGTCGCCGGCATGGCCGCGCCGGCTGGCCGAATACAGGCCGACCGGAAGGGCGATTGCCGCGGCAAGCGCAAGCGCAATGAGTGCAAGCGGCAACGAAACGACGGCGCGCTCGGCAACAAGGTCGATGACGGGAACGGAATAGGTGTAGGACGTTCCGAAATCGAGAGTCAGCATGCCGCTTGCCCAGTGCAGATAGCGAACAAGGATGGGCGCGTTGAGGCCCATCTGGTTGCGCAGCATTTCCACCTGGTCGGCGCTGGCATTCATGCCCAGCATCAGGCGCGCCGGGTCGCCGGGGATGATTTCCAGCACGGCAAAGACGACCATCGAGGCGAGGATGAGCGTGGCAAGGGCGATGGCGAGACGCTGGAGGAAATAGGTGGTCATGGGTGGGGTACGGGAGTTTGCGTGCCGACCTGCTCTACGTTGCCCCCCTCTGTCCTGCCGGACATCTCCCCTGCAAGGGGGGAGATCAGGCTGTCATCTCTGCCGTTACCAACCTTCGATTCAGCAAGCAAAATCGAGAGGTCAAAGCTGCTGATCTCCCCACCTGCGGGGGAGATGCCCGGCAGGGCAGAGGGGGGCGCGACGAGGCGCAAGCTTCAAACGCCCCAGCTCAGTCCGTCCATTTTACCTTGGTGAGGTCGTTGGCCTGGATCGGTGCGTTTTCCCACAGGCCTTGCAGCTGGGCATCCCACACGCCGACCTTGGGCAGTTCGAATAGGAAGCCGGCGACCGCGTCGTCGGCCAGGATTTTCTGCGCCTGCTTCAGCAACTCGTCGCGCTTGGCCTCGTCCGACGTCAGGTTCAGCTCGGCAATTACCTTGTCGAAAGCCGGATTGTCATAGTTGAAGTAGTAATCCTTGCGCGAATAGATATCGATGTCGTTCGGCTCGGTATGCGAAACGATGGTCAGATCGTAGTCCTTTTTGGTGAAGACCTGATCGAGCCATTGCGCCCATTCGACCGGGATGATCTCCAGATCGATGCCGACCTCGCGCAATTCCGAAGCGACGATCTCGCCGCCAAGCCGGGCATAATCGGGGGGCGGCAGCTTCAAGGTGGCCTTGATGCCGTTTTCGAAGCCTGCTTCCTTCAGCAGTTCCCGGGCCTTTGCCGGGTCGTGCGGATACTCGCCTGTCAGATCGACATAGGCCTTGTTGGACGGCGCCATATGCGAGCCGATGGGCACGCCAAGTCCTCCCGACGCGCCGTCGATAATCGATTTGCGGTCGAGCGCGTAGGAAACCGCCTGCCTGACCTTGAGATTGTCGAAGGGCGGCTTCTTGTTGTTCATCGCAAGGATCGTCTCGCCTTCGGTCGAACCGATCGCCACCTTCAGATCGGGGTTTCCCTGGACCTGGGCGGCGGCATCCGGCGGGAAGAACGGGATGGCCTGCACATCGCCGGATAGAAGCGCCGTAACCTGTGCGGCGGCGTCCGGGATGATGCGGAATTCTGCCTTGTCCAGCGCTACCGGATCGCCCCAGTAATGGTCCGATTTCACGAGTGTGATCGAAGCGCCCTTGGCCCAGTTCTGGAACTTGAACGGGCCGGTGCCGATCGGCTTTTCCTTGTTGGTATCGGCCGATTCGGGCGCCACGATCACCGCGTCGCCCCAACCCATATTGTACAGGAAGGAACCTTGCGGCTGCTTCAGCGTGACCTTGACCGTCGCCGGGTCGACGACTTCGACCGTGTCGATGGCCGCAAACAGGCCTTTCTGGGCGTTGACGGAATTGTCGGCACGGGCGCGGTCGAGCGAGAATTTCACGTCATTGGCGTCGAAATCGGTGCCATCATGGAATTTCACGCCGCTATGCAGCTTGAAAGTATAGGTCTTGCCGTCGTCCGAAACGGTCCAGCTTTCGGCGAGGTCCGGCAACACTTCGCCGTTCTGGCCGATGCGGGTCAGCCCTTCGAAAACATTGGCGTAAAGCACTTCGTCGATTGCCGCGGCAGCGCCGGCCGTCGGGTCGAGATGGGGAGGCTCCAGAACGACACCCAGGACCAGATCGGTGCGTGCCGCCATCGCCGGCGAACTCGATATCAGCCCCAGAACCGAAGCTGCGAGAACGGCATTCCATATTTTCATCGATCATCTCCCGGCGATCTGGATAGTGCGCGAATAGAAGCGTGAAAACGCGGGCGAGTAAATCGCTTTGTCACGATTCTTTTGCAATGCAGCAGAAATCTACCGCGCTTGCTCAGTGCTGACCGCCGCGCAACAAAATGTCGAGGCCGATGGCCATCACCTTGGCCGATTGCACCATGTCGTCGATGCCGACCCATTCGTCAGGTCGATGGGCGAGGTCGAGGATGCCGGGACCGTAGGCGATGCAATCGTAGATGTGGCCTATGCGGGCGATGTGTTTCTGGTCGTAAGTGCCGGGCGAGATGACATATTCCGGCTCGCGGTCGAAGATTTCCATGATGCCTTGCGCCACCGCCTTGACCACCGGCGCATCGCGCTCGGTCATGGTGGGCTGCACTTCCATCAGATCGCGGATGTCGTATCGGAATTTTGGCCGCTCCCGCGTCAACCGGTCCAGGATCGAGGTTACTTCCTGCTTCACCTCCTCGATCTTCTCTTCCAGCAGAAAACGCCTGTCGATGGTCAGGCGGCACCAGTCGGGCACGTTGGGCGAGGGCAGGCCGGGTCGGAAATCGTCCGTCTGGCCGCCATGGATCGAGTTGATGTTCATGGTCGAGCGTCGCGCGCCTTCCGGCACCACGGGCATCGTCGTGCGCTTCGTGTCGAGGGCAGGAAAAAGCTCGTCCTCGAACGCTTGCAGCACCGCGCCCATGTGGCGCACGGCGTTGTCGCCGAGGAACGGCATCGAACCGTGCGCGATCTCGCCCTTGGTCTCGATCTCCGCCCACCAGACGCCGCGATGGCCAAGGCAGATGCGATCCTTGTTGAGCGGCTCGGGGATGATGACGTGATCGACCTTCGGCTTCGAAAAATAGCCGAGCCTGGCCAGATGGGCGACGCCGCCGAAGCCGCCGGATTCCTCGTCCACGGTGCCTGAGATTTCGATGGTGCCGGGGAAGTCGGGGTGGGTGTCGAGATAGGCTTCTACCGCGATGATCGAGGCGGCGAGCCCGCCCTTCATGTCGCAGGCACCGCGTCCATAGACCCTGCCGTCTTTCACCAGGCCGGCGAAAGGATCGACGGTCCAGCCATCGCCGGCCTCCACGACATCGATATGCGAGTTGAAGTGGATGCAGGGGCCGGGCGTACGGCCGTCGAAGCGGGCAACGACATTGACGCGCGGATAACGGTCGGTGTCGCCGGGCGTGCCTTCGGCGCGGATGAACTCGGTCTCAAAACCCCGGCGTTTCAACCGCGCGGCGATGTACTCCGCGCAGGGGCGATAGGCTTCTCCGGGTGGATTGATGGTGGGGAAGCGGATCAGGTCGGCGGTCAGTTCGACCAGATCGTCCCTGCGCGCTTCAATGGTTTCGAGCAGATTTGTTCTCATTGCCGGATTTGAACAGCGAATGGCGGGGCTTTGCAAGCCTGCCGCCATGGGCCAGCAAGAGCGTGTCCCGATTGCAACTGTCGCTCAAAATAGTTCAAATTTTACGTTTCCGATTGGGTGGATCCTCAACGCTTGCGTGTATTTTAAGAAAAACCCCCTCAAGGTTAAGAACAAACGAGCTTGGGTAAGTAAGGGCGATAAAAAGGGGACGTTATGAAAAAGACAGTTCTTTTTGCGGCGATGATGATGGCGCTTTCCTTCGGTGCATCGACGCCGGGATGGGCCGCAAGTCTTGTCGCGCGCATAAATGTTTCCACGCAAACGATGACGGTAAGCAAAGCGGGGCGGGTGCTCTATCAATGGCGTGTATCGACGGCCCGCAGGGGTTACGTGACGCCGCGCGGCACCTACCGGCCGCAGCGCATGCACAAGATGTGGTACTCGCGCAAATACGAGATGTCGCCGATGCCATGGTCCGTGTTCTACCATGGCGGCTACGCCATTCATGGCACCAATGCGGTGAAGCGCCTGGGTACGCCGGCCTCGCATGGTTGTGTGCGGCTTCGCACGGTCAACGCGGCGAAGTTCTATGCACTGGTCAAGGAAGTCGGTGCGGCGAACACGCGAATAATCGTCGCCAATTAAGGGCGGGTCGGAGGCAGCGCCGGGCGTTCGCCGCGACTATCATGCTGTGGCCCAAGCGTTTTCGACAACAAGTTTGCGGCCGAATGCCGTTTCGAGGCATTTCATTTCGCGGGATGCCTGATAGGACTCCTCACGGAGGAGTTTGAGCCGATGAGTCCCAGAGAGCGGGTTGCGCTTTCCGAGCCGATTGCCGACGAGGTGCGCAAGACCACGTGCTATATGTGCGCGTGCCGTTGCGGCATCAACGTCCACATCAAGGACGGCAAGATACGCTATATTGAAGGCAACCGCGACCACCCGGTGAACAAGGGGGTGCTGTGCGCCAAGGGTTCGGCCGGCATCATGCAGCACTATGCACCGGCCAGGCTCAACGCCCCGCTCAAGCGTACCGGACCGCGCGGTTCGGGAGAGTTCGTGGAAATCTCGTGGGAGGAAGCGCTTGGCATCGCCACCGGCTGGCTGGACGAGGTTCGCAAGGACGATCCCAAGAAACTCGCTTTCTTCACCGGCCGCGACCAGTCGCAATCGTTGACCGGCTTTTGGGCGCAGCAATACGGGACGCCCAATTATGCTGCCCATGGCGGTTTCTGCTCGGTCAACATGGCGGCTGCTGGCATCATGACCATCGGCGGCGCGTTTTGGGAATTCGGTGCGCCAGACTGGGACCGCACCAAGCTTTTCGTGATGTTCGGCGTGGCCGAAGACCACGATTCCAACCCGATCAAGATGGGCATTTCCAAGCTGAAACAGCGCGGCGCGCGTTTCGTCTCGGTCAATCCGGTGCGCACCGGCTATTCGGCGGTCGCCGACAACTGGATCGGCATCCGTCCCGGTACCGACGGGCTTTTGATCCTGTCGGTTGTCCATGAACTCCTGAAAGCGCGAAAGATCGACGTCGATTACCTGGTGCGTTATTCCAACGCCACCTGGCTTGTCGTCGATGCGCCGGGCACCGCCGATCATGGCCTGTTTGCGCGCGATGGCGAGGGCAAAGCGCTGGTGCACGAGACGGTGACGGAGCACATCGTGCCTGTCGGCACGAAGGGCGCGCGGGCGGCCCTTTCCGGCCGCGTTCAACTGGAAGATGGGCGGTTCGCCGTGCCGTCCTTCCAGTTGCTTGCTGAAAAATACATGGACGAGAAGTACGCGCCGGAAGCCGTCGCCACGGAGACCGGCGTCTCGGCCGAGACTATTCGCGGCCTGGCCTGCGAGATCGCGCGCGTGGCCTTTGACGAGGCGATCGTCATCGAGCAGCCCTGGACCGACACCAATGGCGAGCGCCATCAAGCCTATATCGGCAGGCCGGTATCGTTCCACGCGATGCGCGGGCTGTCCGCCCACTCCAATGGCTTTCAGACGACGCGCGCGCTGCACATGCTGCAAGTGCTGATCGGCGCGGTGGACTGCCCCGGCGGCTTCCGTTTCGAGCCGCCTTACCCCAAGCCGATTTCGGCTCACCCGACGCCGCATGGCAAGGCCGAGCATTTCGGCTCGAACAAGCCGCTATCCGGCCCGCATCTAGGTTTTCCGCGCGGACCGGAAGATCTGCTGATCGATGCCGACGGCAAGCCGGCACGCCTCGACAAGGCGTTTTCCTGGGACGCGCCCATCGCCGCGCACGGCATGATGCACATGGTCATCGCCAACGCGCATGCCGGCGATCCGTATCCGGTCGATTTGATGTTCCTCTACATGGCCAACATGGCCTGGAATTCGTCGATGAATACAGCCGGCGTCATCAAGATGCTGGAGGACAAGGACGAGGCGACCGGCGAATACCGCATTCCCAAGATCATCTATTCCGACGCCTATGCCTCGGAAATGGTGGCCTATGCCGACCTTATCCTGCCCGACACGACCTATCTCGAGCGGCACGACTGCATTTCCATGCTCGACCGGCCGATTTCCGAGCCGGACGCCGTGCAGGACGCCATTCGCTGGCCGGTGGTGGAACCGGACCGCGACGTGCGCGGCTTTCAATCAGTATTGCTCGACCTCGGTGCGCGGCTGAAGCTGCCGGGCTTCGCCGACAATCACGGCAAGGCGCTCTATAAGGATTATGCCGATTACATCGTGCGGCATGAGCGGCGGCCCGGTATCGGCCCTCTGGCCGGTTTTCGCGGCGTTAACGGTGACCGGGCGGGGCGGGGCGCCGCCAATCCGGACCAGTTGAAGCGCTATATCGAAAACGGCTCGTTCTTCTCGGCGCATATCCCGATGGAGGCGCAGTTCTTCAAGCACGCCAACCAGGCCTATCAGGACTTTGGCGTGCGCATGGGCTTCTTCGATACGCCGCAACCGGTGACGTTTCAGCTTTATCAGGAATCCCTGCAGAAATTCCGGCTGTCGGCGCAAGGGCTGCGCGAGCCGTTCGCGCCGGAAACGCACCGGCAACGTATCTTCGACGCGTTCGATCCGTTGCCGGACTGGTATGAACCGCTGGGCGAGGCGCTGGTCGATCACAAGGAATACCCGTATCACGCCATCACGCAGCGGCCGGCGGCGATGTATCATTCCTGGGGCTCGATGAATGCGTGGCTGCGGCAGATCCACACCAAGAACCCGCTCTATGTGCCGGGTCCGATCTGCGACGAACTGGGGCTTGTCGACGGCGACTGGGTATGGGTGATCTCGCACCACAGCCGCATCAAGGTCGAGGTGGCGCGCATGGAGGCGGTCAATTCGCGCACGCTGTGGACGTGGAACGCCATCGGCAAGCGCAAGGGCGCGTGGGGGCTGGATCAGGATGCGCCCGAGGCCAAAAAAGGCTTCCTGATGAATCATTTGATCCATGAACTTCTGCCGCCGAAAGGCGATGGATTACGCTGGTCCAACTCCGATCCGGTAACCGGGCAGGCGGCCTGGTACGATTTGCGCGTGCGGATCGAAAAAGCCGAAGCCGGCGAGGTGAGCGAACCGCAATTCCCGGAAATTGCCCAGCCGGGCAGGGCGGAACCGCATCCCGATGAATTGCGCTACGGGCAGGAGTGGGCGAAATGACCTTGCTCCCAGCCTTGCCGACCCCAAAGAAACTCGGCCTCGTCATAGACCTCGACGTTTGCGTCGGTTGTCATGCCTGCGTGGTATCCTGCAAGGAGTGGAACACCGGCGGCTATGGGTCGGCGCTTTCGGATCAGGACCCTTATGGCGCGGATGTTTCCGGCGCGTGGCTTAACCGCGTGCATACGTTCGAGGTGGTGCCGGAAGGCGGTGAGATCGTGGGCGAGGCGGGTGACGCGCGCATCGTGCATTTCCCCAAATCCTGCCTGCATTGCGAGGACGCACCCTGCGTTACCGTTTGTCCAACCGGAGCGTCCTACAAGCGCGCCGAAGACGGTATCGTGCTGGTGGACGAGGACATGTGCATCGGTTGCGGCCTGTGCGCCTGGGCCTGCCCCTACGGCGCGCGCGAGATGGATCTGGCCGCTGGCGTGATGAAGAAATGCACGCTGTGCATCGACCGCATCTACAACGAGACGTTCGAGGAAGTGGACCGCACGCCGTCCTGCGTCAGGACATGCCCGGCCAATGCCCGGCATTTCGGCGACTTTTCGGACCCGGGCTCTGCCGTGTCGCTCATGGTGCTGGCGCGCGGCGGCATTGACCTGATGCCGGAGCAGGGGACGAAGCCGGTCAACAAATATCTGCCGCCGCGTGCGCGGACATCGCTGGCGGCCAGTGCGCACCTGCCACTTGCTGAAAACACCGACGGCGCCAAGGGCTTTTTCGCCTGGCTCGACGGCATGCTGGACAGGATTTGAGCATGCATCCCGCTCCCTCCATCATCCTGTTCACCACGCTGTCCGGCCTTGGCTATGGGCTGGCGGCGGTGCTTGGGCTTGGTCTGCTCGATCCGTCGGCCCTGGCCACCAAGATCGCGCATGTTCTGGCGCTGGCGCTGATTTCCGGCGGGCTGCTCTCGTCGACGCTGCACCTGGGCAATCCGCAGCGCGCGTGGCGGGCGCTGTCGCAATGGCGCTCGAGCTGGCTGTCGCGCGAGGGCGTGATGGCGATCATCACCTTCGTGCCTCTGTGCATATCGGCATGGGCCTCGGTCATCGATGGCCGCTATCTGCCAACGGTCGGCATCGTCGGCACTGTGCTGTGCATGGTCACGGTCTATTGCACCGCGATGATCTACGCCTCGCTGCAGTCCGTGCAGGCATGGCACACTAAGCTGACGCCGCTTTGCTACCGGTTTTTTTCCATCGCGGGCGGTTTTCTGGCAGCCAGTTTTTTTGCCTTCTGCGGCGGTGGAAACACGATGGCAATGCCACTGCTGGCTTTGATTTTCCTGGCTGGCGCATGGGTGGCAAAAATATTCTGGCGTCGGAACATGCTGGCAATCGTGCCGTTATCGACGCCGGAAAGCGCCACGGGATTGGGCGCGATCGGCAAAGTCCGGCTGTTCGAGCGGCCGCATGTCAATGAAAACTACCTGACCCGCGAGATGGGCTTCAAGGTCGTGCGCAAACATGCCGACAAGTTGTGGAAGCTTGCCGTTGCCGCCGGTGGCTTGGTGCCGGGCCTGCTGATGCTGGCGCTGCTGCTGGCAGGAGCAAATGCCGGCCCGATGGCAGCGGTCCTTGCCGCGGTGGCGCTGGGTTTTCATATGCTGGGCATGGTGACCGAACGCTGGCTGTTCTTCGCCGAAGCGCGCCACGCCGTGATGAATTATTACGGCGGCTAGTCGCCGGCAAAATTCCGATGATCGCCTAGCGGCTTTGTCTTCGGCGTTTTCAAATGGCCGATACGCTTGGCCAATTTGCGAAGTGCCGCGAATTTTGCGCCCGCCACAGGCACAGCCTGTTCGCCCCACGGCGTCCAAAGACTGGTCGGCCTTACCGCGTCCGGTGCGATATGCCTGCCCATGGTAGCCTCCTCGCCGCCTGAACCATCCCCCAAAGGGATATGGTGATAGTGACAGAAGTTTTACGTTTTGCATCATCCTTTCGATGCAAAAAGATCAAATAGCTGCGAGGAGGGCGCTCCGGCGGGTTCAGCGCAGTTTGCGGGGGCGTCCCTTGATCTGCCAACGCTTGTGGAACCACATCCATTGGCCGGGGTCCTCGCGGACCCAGCGCTCCACCGTATCGGCAAGCATCTGCGTCGTCGCCTTGACGTCGACGCTGCCCGAAGCGTCCCGCGGCAGGTCCATCCGGCCTTCCACTTCAAGCCGGTAGCGGTTACCCGGCAGCCGGATGCAGCGGGCCGGGTAGACGTCGCAGTCATACTGGCGGGCCAGCATGCCGAGCACCGGATTGCTCTGGCACAGGCGGTTAAAGAACATCGTCTCGACGCCGCGCGTGAATTTCTGGTCGACGAGCACGCCGATATTGCCGCCTTTTTCGAGGATCGCGGCCAGCGCGAAGGAAGCGCCGGTCGACGAGGGTTGCAGATTGCCCATGTTTGCGCTGCGCATCGACTGGATATAATCGGCGAGATAGGGGTTGTTGGGCGGGCGAAACAGCGCCGTTATCTTCATGCCGAACGTTGCGGCAGCAACCGGCAAAAGTTCGAAATTGCCGAGATGGCCGGTGAACAGGATGTGCGGCTTGTCTTCGCCGGCGATGCGCAGGAAGTTTTCGGCGCCCTTGACCTCGATGCGACCGGGCACCGGCGCATCCGGGTCGTAATCGAACAATTGGTCGAGGAAAATATACTCGGCGGCAAGCCGCGCCATGTTGCCCCACATATCCAGCGCGATCGCATGGATTTCGGCGTCGGATTTTTCCGGGTAGGCCTGACGCAGATTATCCAGCGCGACGCGGTGCCGCCCGACCAGCGGCCCGATGCGGCGCGCGGCGCGGTTGACGAAGTTCAGCGCCTTGTCGGGCGGCAGACGCCGTAACACCGAAATCACGGCCATGGCAATGTATGCCACGATCCGATGGTTGAATTTTCGCAGCTTCAGGCCAAAGCCGAACTTGAAATTTCGGCGAAACGTCGTGAGAGGCCCTTGCGCCACCGTCGCCGGCCTCAGCTAACGCGCAAAATGATCTTGCCGAATACGTTGCGGCTTTCCATGCGCTTCAGCGCGTCATCGATGCCGTCGAAGCCGATCTCGGTGTCGATGACCGGCGCAACTTGCCCGGCCGCCATTTTTTGCATGGCGTTGGTCATGTTTTCCATGCGGCAGCCGAACGAGCCGAGCAGTTTTAGCTGCTGCTGGAACAGTTGCATCAGATTGACCTGCGCCGAGACGCCCGAGGTCGAGCCGCAGGTGACGAGCCGACCGCCGCGCTTCATGCACAGCATCGAGGCGGCGAAGGTGTCGGTGCCGACATGCTCGAAGACAACGTCGACGCCCTTCTTTTTCGTCAGCTTTCGCGTGACGCCCTCAAAGCGGTCCTCGCGGTAGTTGATGACGTGATCGGCACCCAGCGCCTTGGCCTTTTCGAATTTGTCGTTCGAACCGACCGTGGTGATGACGGTGCAGCCCATCTTCTTGGCCAGTTGGATCGCGGCCGAGCCGATGCCGGAACCGCCCGCGTGGACGAGGATGGTTTCGCCCGGTTGGAGCTTGGCGTTGTCGAACAGCATGTGCTCGACCGTGCCGAAGGTGACGGGCGCGACCGCAGCACCGACAGCATCGACGCCGGGAGGGGCCGGCACCAGCAGGCGGGCCGGCAGGTTTATTTTCTCTTGGGCAAAGCCGTCGAGGTGGAAGCCGTGTACGCCCGATACGTGCTCGCACAAATTGTCGCGGCCTTCGCGGCAGGCGCGGCAAAGCCCGCAGGTGCGTGCGCCATAGATGGACACCAACTGGCCGGGCAGCAGGTTTGAAACGCCGGGGCCGACCGTTTCGACCTCGCCGGAGGCTTCCGCGCCGACCACAAGCGGCAGCTTGCGCTTGGCGAAGGCCATGCCGCGCCAGCCCCAGACGTCGATATGGTTGAGCGCAACGGCCTTGATGCGCAGCGTTACCTCGCCCAGCGAGGGCGGCGGCGGTGGCGGCAGGTCCACCGTTTCCAGCCGGCGATCCTCGATGAGTTGCAGTGCGCGCATGAGCCTGACGGGTCCGTTAAGCGGGAAGGAAGGGCTCGCTTAACCGGGTTCCCGCGCCATGACAAGGCAGGTGTTCTGTCCGCCGAAGCCGAACGAGTTCGACAGAACCGTGCGGGTCGCAGCCTTGCGGCTGACATTGGGGACGACATCCAGCGCGATGGCAGGGTCGGGATTGTCGTAATTGATGGTCGGCGGGATGACGCCTTCGCGCATGGTCATCAGCGAGAACGCGGCCTCGATGGCTCCGGCCGCCGACAGCGTATGGCCGATCATGGATTTGTTCGACGACACCGGAATTTGACCGATGCGCTCCCCAAACACGGTCGACAGTGCCAGATATTCCATCTTGTCGTTTTCGGGTGTCGAGGTGCCGTGCGCGTTGATGTAGTCGATCTGATCCTGGCCCAGACCGGCATCGGCAAGGGCAGCCCTTACCGCGGCGATTGCGGGCGATGCGTCCGGCTTGGAGCGGGTGCGATGGAAGTCGTCCGCCTTTTCGCCGCAGCCGCGCAGGATGCCGAGAACGGTCGCGCCACGCGCCAAAGCGCTTTCCAGTGATTCCAGAACCAGGACTGCAGATCCTTCGGCCAGCACGAAGCCGTCACGGTCCTTCGAGAAGGGTTTTGATGCTTTTTCCGGCGCGCCTGTGCTGGTCGACAGCGCCGATAGCAGCGAAAAGCGGATCAGCGCTTCCGCCGTAGCCGAGCCGTCGGCACCGATGGACAAAGCGCGCATCGCTTCGCCGCGGCGGATAGCCTCGACGCCCAGTTGTATGGCGGTTGCGCCCGACGCGCAGGCGGTGGAGGTGGTTATTGGCAGGCCGGTTGTGCCGAATTGGTCGGCAAGGCGGTCGGCGATCGAGCCGAACTGCGCGCTTTCGAATATGTCGGATGAGTTCAGGCCGCGCGCGACTTCCAGCAGCCGGTCCAGCGCGTTTTCATTCGTGCCCTTGCCGTAGAGCGAGAACCTGTCGTGCCAATCGACTTCCATCGGTGGCGAAGCGAGAAACAGTGGCCCGTCAAAATCTTCTGGATCGATGCCGGCTTCGGTGATGGCTTCGCGTGCGGAAGTCTCGGCCAATTCATAGGTGAGGGCGCTCGCGCCCTTCGTGCTGGACGGCAGAAAGTCGACCATGCCCGACATGCGGGTGCTGAGATGGTCGACCGGAAAGCGCGTGATCGGGTGGATGCCCGATTTGCCGGCCGTCAGTGCCGCCCAGTTGGCAGCCTTGCCCACGCCGAGCGACGTCACCACGCCCATACCGGTGACGGCGACCACCGGCCTGCCCATATGGTCCTTCAGATTGGCCATGTCTTCACGCTCTCAATCGGCGGCGCGAACCAGCGCCACGCCTTCGAATTGGTGATAACCGATCGCGGTTGCCAGAACTTTTTCCGGGATGCCGGAGAATGCCGGTTCGGTGGCGTCGAAAGCCGGATACGCTGCCTTGTGATGAACGGCCAGCGCCGCCAGCGCCACGGCGAAGGGGAATTGCGCTTCCTTCATATGGCCGGTCAGGGTGGAAAAACCACGCGCAGCCAGTTGCGGGCGGGCCGCGAGCGCCGCTTTTTCTGCCGCCGTCGCTGCGTGGCCGCCGGATGCGCCGGATATGGTCAGCAATTCCTCGCCGGGCGAGAGGCGGTCGAGCAGTCCGGCAATGCTTGCATCAAGCTCGCCTTTGGCGCGTCGCGCGCGATCGGAAACGACAGGCCCGAGCTGTGCGTAAATCCGGCCCCCCCGGCGCTGGGCGTGTTCGCGCTGCTCCAGCACAAGAAATGCGCCGCCCGAGCCGGTTACGACGCCGCCGCCCTGGCTTGCCTGTCGCTGCCAGACGGATTGCCACGGATCGCGATGCAGATAGCCGCCCAGTTCATAGCCGAGCAGCATGTCGGGATGTTCGGTCTGGAACGCGCCGCCGACCAGCATGTGGGTGGACTGCCCGGAATGTATGCGCGCCACAGCGGTCTCGATGGCCGAAACGCCCGATCCTTCCTCGCCCATGAAGGTACGCGAGGAGCCGGTAACCTTGTGAACGATCGAGATGTTGCCGGCCAAAAGGTTGGAAAGCTGGGCCAGAAACAGCGTCGGCCGCAGTTCGGTCGTCAATTTCTCATTGAGCAGCAGGTCGATGTCGCTGCGTGTCTGCGATGCCGCGAGAATGTCGGCATCGACCGCCATGTCCCGCTCGCCGCCGCCTGCCGCGACCACCATGTCCATGGTGGCGCAAAGTGCCTCGTCGCCCTTGATGCCGGCATCGTCCAGCGCGAGGCCGGCGGCATAGGTGCCGAGCCTTTGCCACGTTTCCATCTGGCGCTGGTCGCCGCGCTTGGCGATCTGGAGGTTCCAGTCGATCTCTGGCAGCGGATGAACGGAATAGGGCGGAAAACGCGCCGCGTCGACCACCGGCTCAAGGCCGGGGGTGGTCAGCTTTTGCCAATGGATATCCGGGCCTTCTCCCAGCGAGGAGACAAGGCCGATGCCGGTGATGACGACGTCGCGGGGGCTCATGAGGCTTTTTGGGTCAGGGAACGCCGCCCGTCAAGGGCGGCAACCGGGCGCACCGCGCTCAGGCGGTTTTGGCGGCAATCAGGGAGTCGATCTTGGCGCACAGGTTCTTCATGACGAAATATTCGTCGGTCGATGCCTTGCCGTCGTTGACTTCCTGCGTCCACTTCTCGAGCGGCACCTTGATGCCGAACTCCTTGTCGATGGCGAAGACGATGTCGAGGAAATCGAGGCTGTCGATGCCGAGATCGTCGATGGTGTGGCTTTCGGGCGTGATCGTGTCAATGTCGATCTCGCTGGTGTCGGCGATGATTTTGGCGACTTTTTCGAATGTGGTGGACAAGGGCTTTTCCTTCGATTGCGGGCGGATTCTGTCCGCAGGTGTTTGTGGGCTGTCTAGTCGGTTTTTGCAGGCAGGAAAAGACCGAATGTTTTTGCCGCCGGCTACGCTGTGGTAGCGCAGGCAAACGGGCGAGTGGCTGGTGCTCTGGATCGTTCCTAGAAAGTCACCCGGCCAAGCGCCCTCAGCCCGTCGCCCTCGACCCCGACGATGACGGCCTCGCCCTCGCGCGGCGACACGCCCGTCAGCGCCTTGATGTTTTCCAGATGCGTGACCATGACCAGATTGCCCGAGCCGGAATAGTTGCGCACTTCGTCGAGCGTTGCCTCAATTTGCTTGGCCCGGACGGCTTCGTCCGTGCTGAGCAGATCGAGCGGTTCAAACTGTTCAGGCTCCGCCTCGAAGGCAATGCGCGCGGTGTCGAGGCTGCGGCAATAGCGGCTCGACAGCACGCGCTCGACAGGGGCCGAGCGCGCACCGAACAGGGCTCCGATCTTGCCTGCCTGCTGCTTGCCCCGTTGCGAAAGATTGCGCTGCGTCGAGCATTTGGTGATGTCGAAATTTGCCGGGTCGGTGGTGCCGTTGGTCATGGCATTGCGCAACAGGACGACGCGGCCGCCGTCGCGCAGCAGGGCCCAACCGGCATCCGTCGCGTGGGCCAGGGATGGAAGGGTCAACAAAAACAGTGCCAGAGCAAATCGAAACATTGAGAATCCTATACACCACTGCCCGAGAGGCCGGCAGCGCTCCATAGGGACCGCAAAGCAGTCAGAAAGACAAGCGAAAGGCGAACGGGGTGCCGTAACTCGATCTTCCTGGCTGGAGCTTTGATGCGCGTTTCGAGTGGATTAGCGCTGGCACAGTCGTTACATTACCGGCAGAGGTTGCTCGTCGTCGCGGCGTTGCGCTATGAGCGGTGACCCAGTGCTGCGGCTTATCGCCCGTCGCCCGAAGAATTTCCAGATAGCGCCCGGACGCGCTGAAAAACGAGGCAAAAATCATGCTCCAGAAAGCCAATCCCTTCATGCGGCAGGCAAACCTCATCAACGGTGAGTGGGTGCAGGCGGATTCGGGCCAGACCGTCGACGTGATCAACCCGGCAACGGGCCTGAAGATCGGCACCGTGCCGAAATCAGGCGCGGCCGAAACCCGCCGCGCTATCGAGGCCGCCAACACCGCATTCCTTTCGTTTCGCAAGACGTCGGCGCTGGATCGCTCCAAGATGCTGCGCAAGCTGCACGACGCCATCATGGACAACCAGGAAGCGCTGGCCGAACTGCTGACTATCGAACAGGGCAAGTCGCTGACCGAGGCACGCGGCGAGGTCGGCTCGTCGGCTGCCTACGTTCTGTGGTTCGCCGAGGAGGCGCGCCGCGCCTATGGCGATGTGGTGCCGTCGCCGTGGTCCGACCGCCGCATCCTCGTCACCCGCGAGCCCGTCGGTGTCATCGCGGCGATCACGCCGTGGAATTTCCCGTCCTCGATGCTGTCGCGCAAGATCGGCCCGGCCATTGCTGCCGGCTGCACGGCCGTCGTGAAGCCTGCTTCGCAGACACCGTATTCCGGCCTCGCCTGGGGTGCGCTTTGCGAGGAAGTCGGCATTCCGAAGGGCGTCGTCAACATCGTCACCGGCTCGGCCGGCGAGATCGGCGACGAGATCTGCGCCAACCCGCTGGTCAGGAAAATCACCTTTACCGGCTCGACCGAGGTCGGCAAGATGCTGATCGGCAAGGCGGCGGCGACCGTCAAGAAGGTGTCGATGGAATTGGGCGGCAACGCGCCGTTCCTGGTGTTCGACGACGCCGATCTCGACCGCGCCGTGACCGGGGCCATCGCTGCAAAGTACCGCAATTCCGGCCAGACCTGCGTTTGTACCAACCGCTTCTTCGTGCAGGCCGGTATCTACGACAAGTTCGTGGAAAAACTCGTCAAGGCCAGCAATGAGCTGAAGGTCGGCTCCGGGTTGGACGACGGCGTCCAGCAGGGTCCGCTGATCGACGTGAAGGCAGTGGAAAAGGTCGAGGAATTCATCGCGGACGCCACTGCCAAGGGCGGCAAGGTGGTTGCGGGCGGCAAGCGTCACAAGCTTGGCGGTTCGTTCTTCGAGCCGACCGTGATCTCCGGTGCGACGACCGACATGATGTTCATGAAGGAAGAAATCTTTGGCCCCATCGCCCCGGTGTTCAAGTTCGAGACCGAGGAAGAGGCCATCGCGCTTGCCAACGATACCGAGTTCGGCCTCGCTTCCTACTTCTACACGGGCGATCTCGGCCGTGCCTTCCGGGTCATGGAAGGCCTCAAATACGGCATGGTCGGCGTCAATGAAGGCATGATCACCACGCCGGAAGCGCCGTTCGGCGGCGTCAAGGAATCAGGCCTCGGCCGCGAGGGCGGGCATCAGGGCATCGACGATTATCTCGATACCAAGTATGTCTGCATCGGTGGCCTCGGTCTCTGATCGCGAGGCCCGCAAGGCGAGGCATGAAGGACGGAGAACTCTTCGGCACGACGCAAGCGGGCGAAGCCGTCCGCCGCTTCACGATACGGGGCGGCGGGCTTAGCGCCGATATCATCGGCTGGGGCGCGGTCCTTCAGGATTTGCGCCTCGTCGGGCATGACGCGCCGCTGGTGCTCGGCTACGACCGGCTTGAAAGCTATGAAAGCGACACCGCCTATATGGGCGCAGTGGTCGGGCGCTATGCCAACCGCATCCGGGACGGCCGCTTCACCGTTGGCGGGCAGCGGTATCAGACGGACCAGAATTTTCTCGGCAAGCATACGCTGCATGGCGGTTCGGAGGGTTTCGGCCGCCGGCCGTGGACGGTATCGCTGCACGGCCGGGATTTCGTAACTCTGACGCTGCACGACCCGGACGGAGCCATGGGTTTTCCCGGTGCGCTCGAGGTCAGTTGCACCTACCGGCTAAAGGTTCCGGGAACACTCGCCGTCGAATTCAGCGCGACAGCGGAAGAGCGGACGCTGTGCAATTTGACCCAGCATTCCTACTTCAATCTGGACGATGGCGGCGCGACAGAAATTCTCGACCACAGGCTGATGCTCAACGCGGCCGCCTATCTGCCGGTCAACGAGGAAATGGTGCCGATGGGTGTGGTGGCGCCGGTGGACGCGACGCCTTTCGATTTCAGGCAGGCCAAGACGTTGCGGTCCGATGTCGAGAATGGGGAGACCTTCGACCAGAATTTCTGCCTTGCTTCCACACGCGGCCCACTCCGGCAGGCAGCGTGGGTGCAGGGGGCTTTATCGGGCGTGGAAATGGAAGTCTGGACCACGGAACCCGGTATCCAGTTTTATGCCGGCCATGGTCTGGTCTCAGCGGGGCCGGGGTTGAACGGGATAGGGTATCGGCCGTTCTCCGGCCTTTGCCTTGAGCCGCAAATCTGGCCGGATTCACCCAATCGACCGTATTTCCCGCAAGCCACGCTGCTGCCCGGCGAAAAATATCACCACGCCACCGAATACAGGTTCCGGCTTCCCTGACTTGTCTTGGCGATTCCGATTATCCGGCAAAGGCGGCCCTTAGAACCTCGAAGGGCGCAAGCGCGCCGCGCAACTGCACTACGGCAGCGGCGACGCGGTGCGCGCGTCGGGCCGACTCAGCCGGGGCATGGCCGGCAAGCCGGGCTGCCAGATAACCGCCGTTGAAGGAATCGCCGGCGCCGGTCGTATCCACCAGTGCGGCAACATGGGTCGCAGGCACGGTTTCGGCCTGGCCTTGCGCGACGACCAGCGCCGGGTTTTCACCGTCCTTGACGACAATTTCGCCGACAGAACGGCCGAGCCGAGCGGCCGTTTCGGCAGGGTTAGCATCACCGAACAGCATGTGCTCGTCGGGGAACGTCGGCAATGCAATATCGGTAACGGCCAAGGCTTCCAGAATTGCTGCCTGCGCCGCCTCAACGCTATGCCACAGCCTTGGCCGGTAGTTGGGGTCGAAGGCGACAAGCGATCCCTCGGCGCGTGCGTTACCGATCGCGGCCAGCAGGACTTTGCGCGCATCTGTGTCCAGAATTGCCAAAGTGATTCCGGAAAAATAGATAAGAGATTGATCTTCAAGGCTTTTCGCCAGTGCGCTTGGATCCGATGCAAGCTGCTTTGCCGCTGCATCGCCACGCCAATAGGTGAAGGAGCGTTCTGCGCCCGTCAGTGTAATGGCATAGAGGCCGGGCCGCGCATCGGCGATCCTAGGGCTGTCGCCGATGCCGATGCCATTGCTGGCGAAGAAGCCGATCTGGTCGCGCGAGAAAGGATCGTCGCCAAATGCCGAGACGTAAGTTGCCTGCCGGTCCTTGTTCAAAGCGGCGAGCGCCCAGAGCGTGTTGAAAGTGTCGCCTGCAAATCCCATCTTCCAACCAGCGTCACCGCTGCTGGAAAGCTCGATCATGCATTCGCCTATCGCGGCAATGCCGGTTCGTGCCATGGACTTTGCTCCCGGAATCCCGATGCGCCTGAACTGGGGGCAGGCCATTGTTTGGCCGTCCAGTCGTCGTACCAGTTGAAATGGTTGGACAAGTGACAGCGAACGTTACGCTGGACAGACCGATACTCAAGCGAAAGAAGCGGCGTTGAACTCGTTATTAAGACGTTATTTTTTCGGAGTGCTTGGTCTGGCTGGGGCGCTGGGCCTTATCCTTGCTGCCGTTTACGTGACCGGGCCTGGCAAGCAGGCAGGCCCCGACCTTTCTCTCTCGAAAGCTTCTGAGAGAGGGCTGTTCAGGGTGATGCTTTCCCCCGATCCCGGCAAGATCCGGCAAGGCCAGCTCCATTCCTGGAAGCTGACCCTGAAAACGGCAACCGGAACGCCGGTCGAATATGCGGCGATCGACGTTTCCGGCGGAATGCCAAAGCAGATCCACGGCCTGCCGACCAGCCCGCAAACGACCGGCTATCTGGGCAAAGGGCAATATCGAATAGCCGGCGTAAAGTTCACGACCGGCGGTTGGTGGCAGTTGCGGTTTGCCATATCGGCAGCCGCCGGGACGGACACGGTCGTCTTCAACGTCGTGCTCTAAGAGTCCGTTTGGAAACTCTACCCAGCCGGGCATCTGGCGCAATTTTCTGCGCTTCCGGTGCTCACGTACTGTAGTACGCTCCGCTCCGGTTCTCGAAAATCACGCCATATGCCTCGGCTGGGCGAGTTATCAAACAGACTCTACCGACAATCGCTAGCGGGAAGCGGCGACAAGCCAGTTCCAGTAGGCTAGCGCTACTTGTCCTTTACCGTCTCCATCGCCACGAAGGTCGAGGTTTGCGCGACATGGGGCAGGGCCGAAATGCGCTCGCCAAGCACCCGCCGATAGGCTGCGATGTCCGTGGTCCGCACTTTCAGCAGATAGTCGAAACTCGATGCTATCATGTGGCACTGTTCGATTTCGGTGACGGTCCGTACAGCGCGGTTGAAGGCATCGAGGGCCGCAGAACGCGTGTCGGAGAGCTTCACCTGCACGAAGGCGACATGACCTTCACCCATGCGTTCCCGGTCGACAATAGCCTGGTACCCGCGAATATAGCCCTCTTTCTCCAGCCGTCTTACCCGAGCCTGCACGGGCGTTTTCGATAGGCCCACTTGTGCGGCCAATTCAGCCATGGAAAGCCGTCCGTCGCGCGCCAGCGTGGCAAGGATGTTCCGGTCGATGCGGTCCAATTGGTCTTCTGTCATGTGTCTGGCGGTCCGAACGATCTTTAAGAGGCCTATATCTTAGGTTACCTGGCCTGCCGTGTCGATTTCTTTGGACCGACGAGATTTGTCCTCTGTGGTAGCGTGCAGCTTTCGGTCCGGCAGCCGCAGGACCGCATCAGCGAAGCTATGGGAACGCCATGTCCGCACTCGACGCGATTCGGCAGCAAATCCGCGCCAATGTACTGCCTGACGAAGACGAAGCGCTGAAGCGGCTCGTTGATGCGGCAGCCTTGTCCGGCGACGACAGGAAGGCGATTTCCGGGCGCGCCGTTAAACTCGTCGAGGCGGTGCGCGGCTCTACCGATCCGCGCCTCATGGAAGTGTTCCTGTCGGCCTACGGCCTTTCGACCAAAGAGGGCGTGGCGCTGATGTGCCTGGCCGAAGCGCTGCTGCGGGTGCCCGACGCCGAGACCATGGACGATCTGATCGCCGACAAGATAGCGCCGCACGACTGGTCGGCGCATTCGGGCGGGTCGAGTTCCATTTTCGTCAACGCCTCGACCTGGGCGCTGATGCTGACCGGGCGGGTGCTCGAGGAAGGCGAGGGCGGTATCGAGCGCACGTTGCGCTCGATGATGCGTCGTCTCGGCGAACCCGTCATCCGCAAGGCGGTCGCTGCGGCCATGCGCGAAATGGGCGAGCAGTTCGTGCTGGGCCGGTCCATCGCCGAAGCCATGAAGCGCGGCCGTTCGATGACGCAAAAGGGCTATCTCTATTCCTTCGACATGCTGGGCGAGGCGGCGCGCACCGAATCTGACGCGCTTCGCTATCTCAAGGCTTACTCGGATGCCATTTCCGCGCTTGATTCGGGCTCCAACGGCCCGGATATCCGCCAGAATCACGGCATCTCGGTAAAACTTTCGGCGCTGCATCCGCGCTACGAGGTGGCGCAGAAGGAGACGATGCTGCCGGTGATGGCGGAACGGCTGTTGTCGCTGGCGCTGGCCGCGCGCAATGCCCGCATGGGCCTCAACATCGATGCCGAGGAAGCGGACCGCCTCGATCTGTCGCTGGACGTGATCGAGCGTGTGCTGGCCGACGAGCGGCTGGCGGAATGGGACGGCTTTGGCGTCGTCGTGCAGGCCTATGGTCCGCGCGCGGCCTTCGTCATCGACTGGCTCTATGCGCTGACGAAAAAGCTGGACCGCACGATCATGGTGCGGCTGGTCAAGGGCGCGTATTGGGACACCGAAGTCAAGCGCGCACAGGTGCTGGGGCTTGAGGGCTATCCCGTATTCACGCGCAAGAACAATACCGACGTTTCCTACATTTCCTGCGCAAAAAAGCTGCTCGGCATGACCGACTGCATCTATCCGCAGTTCGCCACCCACAATGCGCATACGGTTGCCGCCATCTTGTCCATGGCCAAGGACCGCACCTCGTTCGAATTCCAGCGCCTGCACGGCATGGGCGAGGCGCTGCACGAAACGGTGCGCAAGGCGGAGGGGTCGCGCTGCCGCATTTATGCGCCTGTCGGCGCGCATTCCGACCTGCTTGCCTATCTGGTGCGCCGGTTGCTGGAAAACGGCGCCAATTCGTCCTTCGTCCACCAACTGACCGACGAGGACGTGGAGCCGAAGGAGATCGCCCGCGATCCATTCGCCATGGTGGAAAAGCAGGGGCCGGCGAGAAACCCCAATATTCCCGCACCACTCGACATTTTCGGTGAAGGCCGGCGCAATTCGAAGGGCTGGGACCTGACCGATACCGAAACGCTGGCTGCCATCGACAAGGCACGGGCCACTTTTGCGGCTCCCCATATCTGGCAGGCAAAGCCGATTACGCGGGCGCAGGGGTCGGGCGAAGCGCGCACGGTCGTCAATCCGGCGAAGCCCGGCGAGGCCGTTGGCAGCGTTATCGAGGCAAGCGCAGAGCAGGTTTCCGCTGCAACGCAGATCGCGGCAGAGGCGCAGCCGGCATGGGCGAAGCGCCCCGTTGCCGAGCGCAGCGCCATTCTGGAGCGTGCCGCCGATCTTTATGAGGCAAATGCCGTCGAATTTTTCGCGCTTGTTACCCGCGAGGCGGGAAAAAGCCTGGCCGATGGTGTTTCCGAATTGCGCGAGGCGGTCGACTTCCTGCGCTATTATGCAACGCAGGCGGTCGACTCGGAGCAGGGCACGGCGGCGCGGGGCGTGATCGCCTGCATCTCGCCATGGAATTTCCCGCTCGCCATTTTTACCGGCCAGATTGCGGCGGCGCTTGTTACCGGCAATGCGGTGATCGCCAAGCCGGCCGAGCAGACGCCGCTGATCGCCTATCGTGCCGTGGAATTGCTGCACGAGGCCGGTGTGCCGGAAGACGTCCTCCCGCTTCTTCCCGGAGACGGCCCAACCGTTGGCGGTCCGCTGGCGGCCGATCCGCGCATCGCAGGCGTCTGCTTTACCGGTTCGACCGAGGTGGCAAAGCTGATCGAAAAGCAACTCGCTGAGACCGCGGCACCCGACGCCATGTTGATTGCCGAGACGGGCGGCCTGAACGCCATGATCGTCGATTCCACCGCGCTGCCGGAACAGGCGGTGCGCGATATCCTGGCTTCGTCCTTCCAGAGTGCGGGCCAGCGCTGCTCGGCGCTGCGCGTGCTCTACGTCCAGAAGGACGTGGAAAAGAAGGTGCTGGAGATGCTGATAGGCGCGATGGAGGCGCTGAAAATCGGCGATCCGTGGCAGCTTTCCACCGATGTCGGCCCGGTCATCGATGACGAAGCGAAGGAAACGATCGAAGACTACTGCAACAGGATGTTCATGAAAGGCCGCCTGATTGCCGGCCTGAAATCCCCCGACGAAGGCCGTTTCGTTGCGCCGCAGATATTCAGGGTGGAAGGCATCGAGGACATGGAGCGCGAGGTGTTCGGCCCCGTGCTGCATGTGGCGAGTTTCGATGCCGACAAGATCGATGCGGTCATTTCGGCGATCAACCGCAAAGGTTATGGCCTGACTTTCGGGCTGCACACGCGTATCGAGGGGCGCGTACAGCATTTCGTCGACGGCATTCATGCCGGCAACATCTATGTCAATCGCAACCAGATCGGCGCCGTGGTCGGCTCGCAGCCGTTTGGCGGCGAGGGACTTTCCGGCACCGGACCGAAGGCCGGCGGGCCGCACTATCTGCGCCGTTTCCGCAAGGGCGCGGAGGCCGGCACGCACCTTGCCGAAGGGCGCAAGGTGACGGCGACGGAACTGGCTGACAATCTGCCCGATCCGGCACTGGGCGGTTGGGCGACGCAGCACGACCGGATCGCGGTTCTGCGCAAGCATTTGCGCGGCAAGGGTGCTGCCGCAATTGCCGCCGCCGCAAGCATCGATTTCGGTCAGGTCGATTTGCCGGGGCCGACCGGAGAGGCCAACACGTTGTCGCTGGTGCCGCGCGGGCGGGTGCTGTGCATGGGGCCTGACGCGAACACGCTGCTTGCCCAGACGATCCAGGCGCTGGCTGCCGGCAACGCCGTGCTGGCGGTCGCGCCGGGTGCTGCGGTCGCGTTGCAAGCGCTGACCGGCAAGGGCCTGCCGCTTGCCGCCATCGATGGTCGCCTGGACCCTGTCGAGGCGCGCTCGCTGCGCGTCGACGTGGTTGCCTTTTCCGGTACGCCAGAGGCCACGCGGACGGTGCGGAAGCTTATCGCCGAGCGCAGCGGTCCGATCGTGCCGCTGGTCACGGAGGTGTTTTATCCAGCCGCCTACGCGCATGAGCGCGGCGTCTGCGTGGACACCACCGCCGCCGGCGGCAATGCCAGTCTATTGGCTTCGGCGTAAGGATTGACGGGCGACTCTGGCTCGCGCCGTGCCTATCCGGCCCGCTTCATCAGTGCCTGCGCGCCGAAGGGCGCGCGCACCTTGCCTTCCGTGATGAAGTAGACGAACACGTCGCGCGGCTGAACCGGCGCATCCGTGGAAGGATCGGCGCGCGGCAGGTCGGTGGGTGCCTTGCCCTGCGCCCATGTTTTTGCGCGCTCGGCCCATTCATCCAGCCGCTTCGGCTCATAACAATCCGGTTTGTCGTCCTTGCCGGTTTGCAGCCGCGCATAGACGAAATCGCCGGTGATATCGGCGATCGCCGGATATTTGTGGTGGTCGGCATACACGATCGCCACCTTGTGCTTGCGGGCAAGGGCTGCAAATTCCGGTACGACGAAGCTGTTATTGCGGACCTCGACCGCGTGGCGCAATTTCACGCCGTCCTGCTTTTCCGGCAGAAGTTTCAGGAACGCCTCAAAATCATCCGGGTCGAATTTTTTGGTCGGCATGAATTGCCACAGGATCGGCCCGAGCTTTTCGCCAAGTGCCGCGACGCCGGATTCCAGGAACCGCGTCATCGATTCGCCGGCCTCTCCGAGCACGCGGCGGTTAGTGACGAAACGATTGCCTTTCAGTGCAAAAACAAAACCTTCAGGCGATTCATTGGCCCATTTGACGAAGGTCGGTTCCTTGAAACTCGAATAGTAGGTGCCGTTGACCTCGATGGTCGGCACCTGGCGCGAGGCGTATTGAAGCTGTTTCGTCTTGGCCAGTTTTTCAGGGTAGAACGAAGTATCCCAAGGCTCGAACGTCCAGCCGCCCATGCCTGCGCGGATTTTCCCCGATGTGGTCATCAAAGCCTCTTGATACACTCTTGGTGTCTATTCTTCTTTTGCAACTAAGTTGGTCTTCTGGACTACAGCATCGTTCCCAAACATCCTCATGTCGGCAACAATAGAGGCGAATTGCTCGGATGCCGCGAACGCATCGAGGTTATTACGAACGTTTTGGTCAATTTTGGCGCGCTGGGCAGGAGAGATCTTTTCCATTGCCCCAGAGAAAAGTGCAGCCTTCTCTCGAATGAGATCGAGAAGCCCTGCCGGAATAGTAACGGTTTGCGGTTTCAACAAGCCTTGCCTGACGTGAATTTTGGTGCCTAGCCAAGTGGTCTCGCCCTTCTGAATCATTCCGAAGAGCATAAATCGACCCATTTTAGCAAAGGTCATCAGTGTGTGTTCCGAGCCTACGACGTCAAGCGTAACGCCTCCCAAGAGGAAACGATTGGTGTTAGCGGGAAGATCACGAATGTTAGTCGATTCGACTTCGTCGAAGATCAAAAGATGCTGCTCGAATGAAGCCGGGTGCGGCACGCTATCAGTCAGAAACTCACGCCAGCGCGCCTCCGCGCGGTCCATGAGCGTATGCTGCTCCGAACTGTAGGAAGCTGTCTTGTTCCTTCCTCTGGCGAACCTCAAGACACGCCATGATACCGATACACAAAACTTCAACATCCATTCGTCGTAAGCGATCAGATGGTTGCCTGCGAGCCATGGGTGAAACGCCTTCGTCGCGAACGCGGTTTCATAGCGGCTAAAGCGGCCCTCGCAACTAATACATAGCCACGGAAATTTCAGCCCATCCTGCACGCGCCTGTTAATATTCTCGGTATCCCGAATGTGCCCAGTTCCAGACCGCTTGCGTAACCAGCGATATACGAAGGCCGGGAGAACATGACTTTCTTGCAGTTCTGCAACGCGCCCGCAGAACGCGCAAATGCTGGGTTTATTGCCGCTCCTTTTGTGCGACCCACTCACTCCGCCGCTTCTCTCTTGCTGCCCGGCCTTCTCTCCAAAAGCTCCTTGAGGAAGTGGCCGGTGTAGCTGCGTTTTTCGCGAACGATGTCTTCCGGCGTGCCGGACGCCACCAGTTCGCCGCCGCCGTCGCCGCCTTCGGGGCCGAGATCGAGCACCCAGTCGGCGGTTTTGATCACCTCGAGATTATGCTCGATGACGACGACCGTGTTGCCCTGGTCGACCAGTTCGTGCAGCACCTCCAGGAGCTTGGCGACATCGTGGAAATGCAGGCCGGTGGTCGGCTCGTCGAGGATGTAGAGCGTCTTGCCGGTCGCCTTGCGCGACAGTTCCTTGGCCAGTTTGATGCGCTGCGCCTCGCCGCCCGACAGCGTCGTCGCCTGCTGGCCGACCTTGATGTAGCCGAGACCGACCTGCTTCAACGTTTCCAGTTTGTCGCGCACGCCGGGAACGGCGGCGAAGAAATCGACGCCTTCCTCGACCGTCATGTCGAGAACGTCGGCGATGGACTTGCCTTTGAACAACACGTCCAGCGTTTCGCGGTTGTAGCGCTTGCCGTGGCAGACGTCGCAGGTGACGTAGACGTCGGGCAGGAAGTGCATCTCGATCTTGATGACGCCGTCGCCCTGGCACGCCTCGCAGCGGCCGCCCTTGACGTTGAACGAGAAGCGGCCGGGCTGATAGCCGCGCGCCTTGGCTTCCGGCAGGCCGGCGAACCAGTCGCGGATCGGCGTGAACGCGCCGGTATAGGTGGCCGGGTTGGAGCGCGGGGTGCGGCCGATGGGCGATTGGTCGATATCGATGACCTTGTCGAGGAATTCGAGACCCTCGATGCGGTCATGCTCGGCCGGGTGTTCGCGCGAGCCCATGATGCGGCGCGAGGCCGCCTTGAACAGGGTTTCGATCAGAAAGGTGGATTTGCCGCCGCCGGAAACGCCAGTGATGGCGGTGAAGGTTCCGACCGGGATTTCGGCCGTGACATTTTTCAAATTGTTGCCACGCGCGCCGACCACCTTGATGCGCCGGTTCTTTTTCGCCTCGCGCCGTATGCCAGGTGTCGCCACCTCCAGTTCGCCCGACAGATATTTGCCGGTGATCGAATTGGGATTGGCCATGACCTGCTGCGGCGTGCCTTCGGCGATGATGCGGCCGCCATGGATGCCGGCGGCGGGGCCGATATCGACGACATAGTCGGCGTGCAGGATCGCGTCCTCGTCATGCTCGACGACGATCACCGTATTGCCGATATCGCGCAGATGTTTCAGCGTATCGAGCAGGCGGGCATTGTCGCGCTGGTGCAGGCCGATGGACGGTTCATCCAGCACGTAGAGCACTCCGGTCAGGCCGGAGCCGATCTGCGAGGCAAGCCGGATGCGCTGGCTCTCGCCACCGGAAAGCGTGCCGGAGTTCCGGGCAAGGGTCAGATAGTCGAGGCCGACATCGTTCAAAAAGCGCAGCCGTTCGCGGATTTCCTTGAGCACGCGCACCGCGATTTCGTTCTGCTTGTCGTTGAGCGCGGCAGGCAGGTCGGCAAACCACTGGTTGGCATTGCGGATCGACTGTTCCGTCACCTCGCCGATGTGCTTTCCGCCGATCTTCACGGCCAAAGCCTCGGGCTTCAGGCGATAACCCTTGCATGCGGGGCAGGGCGTCGCCGCCATGAAGCGCTCGATCTCCTCGCGCATCCAGGCGGATTCGGTTTCTTTCCAACGCCGTTCGAGGTTGGGGATCACACCCTCGAACGTCTTGGTCGTCTTGTAGGAACGCAGGCCGTCATCATACTGGAACGGAATCTCGACCGCGCCGGTGCCATGCAGGACGGCGTGCTTGGCCTCGTCGTCGAGGTCCTTGAATTTGTCGGCCAGTTTGAAGCCATAGACCTTGCCGAGCGCCTCCAGCGTCTGCGCGTAATAGGGCGAAGTCGATTTCGCCCATGGACTGACGGCGCCGGCGCGCAGCGAGACATTGTCGTCGGGCACTATCAGGTTCGCATCGACGGCGCGCTGGCTACCCAGACCGTCGCAGGTCGGGCAGGCACCGAATGGGTTGTTGAAGGAGAACAGCCGCGGCTCGATCTCCGGGATGGTGAACCCGGATACCGGGCAGGCGAATTTTTCGGAAAACAGAATGCGCTCATGCGTCTCGTTCTTCGATTTGTTGACCGAATCCTCGCCGGTCTGGCTGGCATCGAGCGGCTTGTCGGCAAATTCCGCGACACACAGTCCCTCTGCCAATTTCAGCGCCGTTTCGATGGAATCGGCCAGCCGCGTCGCGAGATCGCCACGCACGACGATGCGGTCGACCACCACGTCGAGATCGTGCTTGTATTTCTTGTCCAGCGCCGGCACGTCGGCGATTTCATAGAAGACGCCGTCGACCTTGACGCGCTGAAAGCCCTTCTTCTGAAGCTCCAGCAACTCCTTGCGATACTCGCCTTTGCGGCCGCGCACGATGGGCGCGAGGATGAACAGCCGCGTGCCTTCCTCCACCGCGAGTACGCGATCGACCATCTGCGAAACCGTCTGGCTCTCGATCGGCAGGCCGGTGGCCGGCGAATAGGGGACGCCGACGCGCGCGAACAGCAGGCGCATGTAGTCGTAGATTTCGGTGACGGTGCCGACCGTCGAGCGCGGGTTTTTCGAGGTGGTCTTCTGCTCGATGGAGATGGCGGGCGACAGGCCGTCGATCTGGTCGACATCCGGCTTCTGCATCATCTCCAGAAACTGGCGCGCATAGGCAGACAGGCTCTCGACATAGCGCCGCTGGCCTTCCGCATAGATCGTATCGAAAGCGAGCGACGATTTGCCGGACCCCGACACGCCGGTCATGACAATCAGAGAGTCACGCGGCAGGTCGATGTCGATGTTCTTCAGATTGTGTTCGCGCGCCCCGCGAATGGACAGATATTTATGGTCGGCCATCGCCGGTCGCCGCCTCAGGTCTGGAATTCATGGATCGGCGGGCTGCCGCCATCCCCTCATGTAGGTATATTCGCCGCCGCGTCGAGAGGCGCAGAACTTGCCACCCGCGTTTAAGCGTCTTTCGGGCCGGCGGGCAAGCATAAAGAACAAAGACTGAACAGGTTCCTGACAAATCTGGCAGGAGCCCGCCTTTCAGTTCCGCTTGCGATCACTTTTTCCATTTCGGGCATTCAAGGGTTGACGCTAACGGGAGAGGAGAGCACGATCTGGGCGTCAAGGAAGCATGTTGCCGTTGCGTGGCCTGGGAAGAAGGGCCCTCTGCGAGGCGCCGCAGATTGGCGGATGTGTGCTTCTAGCGACTGTGTTGAACGGACAGAAGGAGCGAGGCATGACTCCACCGGATAGTCCCAACAGGCTCCGCTGATGCCGGAGCCGCGGCAAATATTGCTGACAGGCTGACGTTCCTTGGCCTTCGTGCAATTTGCCGAACCCCCGAAAATCAGAGACTGCAGTCGGATCGACGGCTGACGCCGCGAAGCATCCGAATTACAAAGCCGGTAAAACCCTCCCGGCGAAAGTGGCTAGACGTCACAAAGGCCCCGGCCGTTCTGTGAAAGCAGCGGCGGGGCCGATTTGCATGGGGCTGCCGTGCGTGGACGCTGTCGGCTTAAGACGGCGTGTTGCGCCGGTCGGTTGCAAGCGCCTTAATGACGCGGGGACGATAGCGAACCGGCCCCGATATCCACAGTAATGCTGCCGCCTATTCGAACGTCCATATCGCCGATCTTGAACTGGTTGGGCGAGGCGTTGCGGTCTTGACCATCCGGTTCGGCAGGAAGGGGTCTGACGATGCTGTAGTCGCCACCAACGCCGGGAAGCGCGCTTTTTGCCGGGGTTTGGGGCGCGCCTCCGGCAAACGCCAGAGGGGCGGCGACGGCAGCGCAGGCCAAGGTGGCCAGATATAAGGAGAAGCGGTTCTGGAACATCTGGCGATCATACAGGGCCAGCGCGGAAACGGCTAGGCGGGACGCATTCCGATCCCAAGCTTGACATGAAAGGCGCGTCGATATAGAACATATAGAGAACAAAAACCTTGTGGGAAAAGAAGTGTCAGGGGCGGCGCAGTTATCCGCCAGCCTGTAAGGTGCGGTGAAGTTGGTTTCGGATGAGCGCGGAGAAGGTTTATGGCGGGTAGCGTCAACAAGGTCATTTTAGTGGGAAATCTGGGCGCGGACCCGGAGATTCGCCGGCTGAATTCCGGCGACGCGGTCGTCAATCTGCGCATCGCGACGTCGGAAAGCTGGCGCGACAAGAATTCCGGTGAGCGCAAGGAAAAGACCGAGTGGCACCAGGTCGTCATTTTCAACGACAATCTGGCCAAGGTCGCCGAGCAGTATCTGAAGAAGGGCATGAAAGTGTACCTTGAGGGCGCCCTGCAGACGCGCAAGTGGGAAAAGGACGGCGTGGAGCGATACTCGACGGAAGTGGTGCTGCAGAAATTCCGTGGTGAGCTGCAGATGCTCGATTCGCGAGGTCAGGGCGGCGAAGGTGGTCAGGTCGGTGGCTATTCGGGTGGCGACAGCAGCCGCGGCTCCGATTTCGGCCAGTCAGGTCCGAGCGACAATTCCAATCGTGGCGGCGGCAGGAGCGGCGGTGGCGGCTCGCGGGATCTGGACGACGAAATTCCGTTTTGAGAGGTGGTCACGCGCCGTTGTAAACTGGGATGATTTTTCTTCTAAAAGGCACGGAAACGGTGCCTTCAGGCTGCTGACAAACCGTTGGCGAACCCATGCCCGTCGGCCTTGTGCCGAGGATTTGCTTTCGTGAAGTTGTAGAGCCTTTTCCGTGCCCTTACGGGAGTGTCGGCAGATCCTCGGCGCAAGGCCGAGGATGACGCCAGGTGAACAGATGCCTTTGTCAATGAACTGAAGGCACTGGAAACAGTACCTTTTTCGTTGCGCGCTTACTGCTGAGCGGAAGCATCAAACTCGATCCACGAAAAGCCGTTCCTTGAAGAATGGCGCTACAGCGCGTCGCATCTGAATGGATTTATGCGGTGCGCTTCAAGCACTTGTTTCGATGCATGTCGTTGCCCTGAAACCGGTTCCCACTTTCGGGCGACATGCATTCGCGGGAAGACCGGTCGTTGAAGACCGGTCTTCCCCGAAATGCTGGCGGCAGTCGAAAAAACTAAGCCCGCACCCGCTCGCTTTTGGGATCATACATCGGCTTGAGCGAGGCTTCGGCCTCAAAACGCTCGCCGGCGATTTCGATCTCGTAGCTGGAGCCGAGAATATCGGCTTCGCTTTCGCCCTTGCAGGGCACATAGGCCATGCCGATCGCACCGCCGAGATGGTGGCCGTAATTGCCGGACGTGACACTGCCGACGATCTTTCCGTCGCGCAGCAGCGCCTCGTTGTGGAACAGCAGCGGTTCCGGGTCGGTCAGGCGGAACTGCACCATGCGCCGGTCTAGGCCGGCTTCCTTCTTGCGCAGCACGGCGTCGCGGCCGATGAAGTCGCCCTTGCCGGTTTTTACGGCAAAGCCGAGGCCGGCTTCCAGCACGTGGTCCTCGTCGGTGATATCGTGTCCGAAATGGCGGAACGCCTTTTCGATACGGCAGGAATCCAGCGTATGCAGGCCGCAGAGCTTCAGGTCGAAGGCGCGCCCGGCTTCCTCCAGCGCCTCGAAGACGTGGGCTGTCTGGTCGGTCGATACATAGAGTTCCCAGCCGAGTTCACCGACATAAGTGACGCGGTGGGCGCGGGCCAGTCCCATGCCGATCTCGATATTCTGGAATGTGCCGAAAGGGTTGTTCTCGTTGGAAAAATCGTTCGGGCTGACCTTCTGGATCAGCTCGCGCGAGCGCGGCCCCATCAGGCACAGCACGGATTCGGACGCCGTCACCTCGGTGATGACGACGAATTCGTCACGCACATGCTTGCGCAACCAGGCAAGGTCGCGCTGCAGCGTCGCGCCGGGCACGACGGCGAAGAAGGCGGTTGGCGACAGGCGGGAAATGGTCAGGTCGCTTTCGATGCCGGCCCGCGCATTCAGCATCTGGGTGTAGACGATCTTTCCGGGTGCGACATCGAGATCGTTGGCGCAAAGGCGCTGCAGGAAGGCGAGCGCGTCGCGCCCCTCGATCCTGATCTTGCCGAAGGAGGTCATGTCGAACAGGCCGACATTATTGCGCACGGCCAGATGTTCCTCGCGCTGGTTGTCGAACCAGTTCTGCCGTTTCCACGAATAGCGGTATTCGCGTTCCTGACCTTCCTTTGCGAACCAGTTGGCGCGCTCCCAGCCTGCGGTTTCGCCGAAGACCGCGCCGCGCGCCTTCAGGTGTTCATGCAGGGGTGAGCGGCGTACGCCGCGCGCGGTGGCCGGCTGGCGGTAGGGGAAATGGTCGGCGTAGAGCAGGCCGAGCGTTTCTTTCGAGCGCTGGAAAAGATAGGAGCGGTTCGCCTGGAATGGCTGCACACGCCGTATGTCCACGTCCCACAGGTCGAAGGGCGGCTCGCCGTCTTGCATCCATTGCGCCAACGCCATGCCCGAACCGCCGGAGGACTGGATGCCGATGGAATTGAACCCGCACGCCACCCAGAAATTGCCGAGTTGCGGCGCTTCACCCAGATAATAGCGGTCGTCCGGCGTAAAGCTTTCGGGACCGTTGAAGAAGGTATGGATGCCGGCATCGGCCAGCAGCGGCATGCGCTTCACCGCCTTTTCGAGGATCGGCTCGAAATGGTTAAAGTCTTCCGGCAACTGGTCGAAGCAGAAATCCTCTGAAATGCCCTGCATGCCCCACGGCTTGGCGACAGGCTCGAACGCGCCGAGCAGGATTTTGCCGGCATCTTCCTTGTAGTAGGCGCATTCGTCGGGCACGCGCAGCACGGGCAGCCGGCCAAGGTTGGGAATGGCCTCGGTGACGATGTAAAAATGCTCGCAGGCATGCAGCGGCACCGGTACGCCGACAGACGCGCCGAGGTCGCGCGCCCACATGCCGGCGCAGTTGACGATGTGCTCGCACTCGATCGTGTGCATCTCGCCGTTCATGACGACGGTTACGCCGCTGACCTTGCCCTTCTGCTGGTGGATTTTAGTGACCTTGGCCTGCTCGAATATCTTTGCGCCGCGCTGGCGCGCGCCCTTGGCCAATGCCAGCGTGATGTTGGCGGGGTCGCCCTGGCCGTCCTTGGGGATGAAGACCGCGCCTTGCACGTCGGAGACTTCGAGGTGCGGGTAGCGGCTCTTCACTTCTGCCGGCGATATTTCCTCGATATCGACGCCGTAAGCCCGCGCCATCGACGCGCCGCGATAGAGTTCTTCCTTGCGGTCCTGCGTCAGCGCGACGGAGATCGAGCCGCATTGGCGCATGCCGGTGGCGACGCCGGTTTCCTCTTCCAGCTTGGCGTAGAGTTCGGCGGTGTATTTCGCCAGCCGCGTCATGTTGGCCGTTGCGCGCAACTGGCCGATCAGGCCGGCTGCATGCCATGTCGTGCCGCTGGTCAGTTGCTTTCGTTCCAGCAGGACGATGTCTGTCCACCCGAGTTTCGCAAGGTGATAGGCGACGGAGCAGCCGGATACGCCGCCGCCGATGATGACGACGCGTGCCTTGGTGGGAAGTTCAGCCATTTTTGTCCCTGAAATCGTGTTTGTTTAGCTTAAAAAACTCATGCGGCCTTACGGCGATAGGCCGAGGCGAAGCGGCGCAGCCGTGCCGCCGCCTCCTTCAATACGGCTTCGGGCTGGCACAGGCTGATGCGGATATGGCCAGCGGCGGCGGCGCCGAAGCTGGAGCCCGGCATCACGCCGACCTGCTCCGCATCGAGAAAGCCGAAGGCAAATTTTTCGTCGTCCGGCTCAATGGCGCTGACATCGAGCATGACATACATACCGCCTTCCGAGCCGCGCACGATAACGTCGTTCATGCCGCGCACGGCATCGAGGAACAGGGTGCGACGGCCGGCGTAGCGTTCCGCGATTTCCCTGACGCCATAGGCGTTTTCCAGCGTCTCGACGGCGGCGCGGGAGACGAAATCCGGAAGGCCGTAGGTGCTGACCAGATTGAGGTCGATCAGCAACCGGACGAGGTCCGCCGGGGCGGTCAGCCAGCCGATGCGCCAGCCGGTCATGCCGTGGCTCTTGGACATGGAGTTGATGACCAGCGTGCGTTCGCTCATGCCGGGCAGGGCGCGGGGCGACGAATGTTTTCTGCCGCCCAGTGTCCAGTAAACCTCGTCGGACAAAAGCCACAAATCGTGCTCGCGGCAGATTTCCGCGATGCCTTCGAGCGCCTGGTGCGAATAGATGGCGCCGGTCGGGTTGTTCGGCGTATTGATCAGCATGGCGCGCGTGTTGGGCTGTACCGCCGCCTGAATTGCCTTGGCATCCGGCTGGAACCCGTTTTCCGCGCGTGTCTCGACCACCGTAAAGGTGGCGCCGGCTGCCCGGAACGTACCGGGATAAGTCGCGTAGTAGGGCGCGACCACAATGGCATGGTCGCCCGGATCGAGTACGGCCTGCACGGCGGCGTAAAGAGCCGCCTGGCCGCCGGGGGTTGCGATTATCTCGTCCACACGGGTCTCGACGCCCGTGCTTTGGGTCGAGATTTTCGCCATGGCTTCACGCAATGGCTGAATGCCGGAAAGCTGCGTATAGTGGTGGTAGCCGGCGCGGACCGCCGTGACGCAGGCCTCGACCGTCTCGTTGGGCGTATGAAAATCATGGTCGCCGACGGACAGCATGATGATGGGTTCGCCTGCATGCTTGCGCGCGATGGCGGCCATATGTACTTCCCAGCCGTCCTTGCCAGAGGGTTCGATGCCGGAAATGCGCGATGATGGTCTGGGCATGCTTTACGCTCTCAGTCTTTCGTTTTTCGGATCCCAGAGCGGTTCGTCCTTCTGGACGATGGCCTTGAAACGGTCGCCGAAGATTTCGATCTCGATCTCGGTGCCGGCCTCGCTCAGGTCCGGCCGGATCATGCCCAGCGCAATCGACTTGTCCACACGGTGGCCAAAGCCTCCTGACAGGGTTTCGCCGACGATTTTGCCGTCATGCCACAGCGTGGCCATGTAGGGCGCGTCGCAGTCGCCGGGGTTTTCGACGACCAGGGTGACGAAGCGCTTTGTCACGCCCTGCTGCTTTTCGCTGGCGAGTGCCGCCTTGCCGCGAAACGCCGGCTTTTCCCATTTGACGAAGCGTTCCATGCCGCCCTGCAGAATGGTGTAGTCGGTGGAAAGGTCCTGTTTCCAGGCGCGGTAGCCTTTTTCCAAGCGCAGCGAATCCAGCGCGAACATGCCGAACGGCTTCAAGCCGTGTTTTTGGCCTGCCTGCCACACCGCGTCGAAGATCGTGGCGGTGTCCTCGACCTTGCTGTGGATTTCCCAGCCGAGTTCGCCGGCGAAGGACACGCGCACCAATTGGCACCAACGCCCGGCGATCTGCGCCGACTGATGCGAAAGCCATGGCAGCGACAGGTCCGCGTCGGTCAGTTCAGCCAGGATTTTTCGCGTGTTCGGTCCGGTAAGGATCTGGCAGGAAAACTCCTCCGTCTTGTTTTGCAGAGTCATTTCCGTGCCCTGCGGCAGATGGCTTTTAAGCCACTCGAAGTCGTGCAACTCGGCAGACGCCGCCGTGATCAGGAAGAACAGATTCTCGTCCAGCGCCATGATCGACATTTCGGTGACGATGCGGCCCTTGTCGTCGGCAAAATAGGCGAGGCCCATGCGTCCGGGCTTCGGCACGATGCCGGTGATCTGTTGCGACAGCCATTCACGCGCGCCTTCGCCCTCGAGCCGGTAGCGCGAGAAGCCGGGCAGGTCGAGGATGCCGGCGGCGTCGCGCACGGCCAGGCATTCTTCGCGGATTCTTTTTTCCCATGGGCCTGAGCGGGCGAACGTCTGGGTCGATTCTTCGGAGACATCGTCGCCGGGTTGGGCGTACCAGTTGGCGCGTTCCCAGCCATTAGCGACGCCGAACTGCGCGCCAAGCGCTTCGATCCGGTCATGGATCGCCGATAGTTTCTGGCTGCGCCCTTCCGGCCATGTGCGGCGCGGAAACTGGATGACATATTCATTGCCATAAACTTCCTTGCCCTTGGCGACGCAGTAGGCGGGGTCGGAAGCAAAGGCGGTGAAGCGGCGCGGGTCGCAGGACCACATGTCCCATTCGGTCTGGCCTTGCGTGATCCATTCGGCCAGCACCTTGCCAGCGCCGCCGGCCTGCGCGATGCCGAAGGTGAAGACGCATGCCTCGAACGCGTTGGGCACGCCGGGCATAGGACCGATCAGCGGGTTGCCGTCCGGCGTGTAGGGGATCGGTCCGTTGATGACCTTGGATAGGCCGGCGGTGCCGAGGATCGGCACGCGGGCGACCGCGTCGTTGAGATAGGATTCCAGCCGTTCTAGATCGTCGGGGTAAAGCTGGAAGGAAAAGTCGGCCGGCATCGGATCGTCGGCGGTGTTCCAATGCGCGCGGCAGTTCTTCTCGTATGGCCCGAGATTCATGCCATTCTTTTCCTGCCGCAAATAGTAGGAGGTGTCGACGTCGCGCAGCAGCGGCAGTTTCTTGCCGGCCTCTCTCGACCATGCGGCAAGTTCGGGGATTTCCTCGAACAGGATATATTGGTGGCTCATCACCATCATCGGCACGTCGCGGCCGAACATCTTTCCGACTTCGGCCGCGCGGTAGCCGGCCGCGTTGACGACGATCTCGCAGCGGATTTCGCCCTTTTCGGTCTCCACCACCCACTCGTCGTTTTCCCGGCGCACGCCGGTGACAGGGCAAAAGCGGATGATCTTTGCGCCGAGGTCGCGTGCGCCCTTGGCCAGCGCCTGCGTCAACTGCGCGGGGTCGATGTCGCCGTCATTGGGATCGTAAAGTGCACCGGCGAGGTCGTGCGTTTCCAGGAAGGGGTAGCGGCTCTTGACCTCGTCGGGGCCGATGACCTCGATATCCATGCCCTGATAGAGGCCCATGCCCTTGGCGCGCTCGAATTCGCGCATGCGCTCCCTGGTATGGGCAAGGCGCAGCGAGCCGGTGACATGATAATTCATCGGATAGCCGACCGCTTCCGAAAGGTCGCGATAAAGTTCGGTGGAATAGCGCTGCATGTTCATCAGCGACCAGGATGTCGAGAAGGTCGGGACGTTGCCGGCGGCGTGCCAGGTGGAGCCGGAGGTCAGCTCGTTCTTTTCCAGAAGCACGCAGTCGCTCCAGCCCGCCTTGGCGAGGTGATAAAGCGACGATGTGCCGACAGCGCCGCCGCCGATGATGACCACGCGGGCCCGTGCCGGTAATTCGGCCATTTTCTGCTCTCCCAAACTTTTCAATAAACGGGTGGTGAAACCACCCAGATAACCACGGCCGGCACCGTTCCAGGATTGCGCCAGCGATGCGTCTTTTTCTCGAAACTGAAACTGTCGCCGGGCTCCAGACGGTGCCAGATGCCATCGATCTCGATCTCGAAGGTACCGGCCACGACGTAGCCCGCCTCTTCGGTGGGGCGCAGCGCGCGCGCCTTCGATTCCGCACCTGGCGCGAAGACGGAACGCAGCATCTCGAAACTGCCGCCAAGATCGGGAGACAGCAGTTCTTCCACCAGCCCCGTCTCGCTCGTGCCCAGCGAGCGCCGCCGGCCTGAGCGCACGATGACGCCACGCTCGCGCTCTTCGGGAACTTCATGGCTGAAGAACAGGCTGACCGGCACTTCGAACAGCGAGGCCAGGGCGCTGAGGTCGCCAAGCGAGGGGGTCGACAGGCCACGCTCGATCTGGCTGACCCAGCCGACCGAACGGCCGAGCTTCAGCGCGATCTCAGCCAGCTTCAGGCCGCGCGCCTTGCGCAGCGTGCGGATATCGGCTGCGAGCACCTGTTCGCCATTACCCAGCTTCGAGGGGGAGGCAGTCATGCCCAACGCAAGCGGCTCCATGAAAAATGCGTTACGAATTTCATGTGATGCGGTTTTCGTGAAAAAATCAAGTCGTTTTTCATGATCTTGCCAAGATTTGCTTGCGATATTTTGACAGTTTGTGCAAAGCCTCTGCCGTGAACGGCTGCGGGGGACAGGCGTTCGATATCCTTGCTATAGGTTCTCCCATGCTGGCACCGGAAAACGTTCCCCCGATTCTCGATGATACGACGATTGTCGACGAGGCTATCGTCTCGCGCCGTTCCGTGCGCGCCTTCCTGCCGGATCCGGTCGAGGATGACGCCATTCGGGCCATTCTTGAAGTGGCGGCGCGGGCGCCCTCGGGCACCAACATGCAGCCTTGGCGTGCCTATGTGACTAAGGGCGCGGTCAAGCAGCGCATCAGCGACGCTATCCTGAGTTCAGGCATTCGTGCCGAAAAGGCCGAGTGGGACGAGTATAAATACTATCCAGACCAATTTTTTGATCCCTATCAGGCGCGGCGGCGCGCCAACGGGTTCGGGCTCTACGGTGCGCTCGGCATCGGCCGGCGCGAAGTCGCCAAGATGCGCGCGCAGCACGACCGCAATTTCGTGTTCTTCGACGCGCCGGTCGGCATGATCTTCACCATCGACCGCCGCCTGAACAAGGGCTCGTGGATCGACTATGGCATGTTCCTGCAGAACATAATGATCGCGGCGCGGGCGAGGGGGCTTCATACCTGCCCGCAGGCGGCCTTTGCGCCTTACCATCGGCAGATAAGGCCCATTCTTGAAATTTCCGACGAGGAAATCGTCGTCTGCGGCTTGGCGCTGGGCTACGAGGATACGTCGAAGCCGGAGAACAGTTTTCGGACCGAGCGTGAGCCATTGGAGACGTGGGTGACGTTTTCGGAGTGAAGGGAATAGGGAATAGGGAATAGGGAATAGGGAATAGGGTTGTTGTTGTCCGACGCCCCGTCAATCCTACTCGCTACTCGCTACTCGCTACTCGCTACTCGCTACTCGCTACTCGCTACTCGCTACTCGCTACTCGCTACTACTGCACCTCGTAGCCGACCTCTTCCGATGCGTGGCACAATGTCTTCCAGAACGACCGTGCAAACGACCTGAAGACATAGAGATCGAACTGGTCCGCGCCGGTGCGCTGGATCTGCGCGAAGATGTCATGGTGCATGGTCGAGCGGCCGGAACCGATCGGGAAGGCCGGCAGCGAAAAGTCGATGGCGAAGAATTTCGCCAGTACCCATGTGGCTTTCGGGCCGGCAATGCGGATTGCCGTGCGGCCATGCGAAAGGTCCGTCACCGTGCCGATGGCAGGCGTCACTTTCTTCGCAAAAGCGTCAGTCAGCCCTTCCACCTCGTCGACCACGGTGAATTTGCCCGGTGCGACGCCGAAAGCTGCCTTGGTCTCTTCCGCCACACCTCCCCCGGCCCCGTCCGGCAGGGCCAGGCCGGCAACGGTCCGGATGAGCGCGATCAGTTGCTTTTCCGAACCCGGCCATGCGGCGAGCTGAACGATGGAGCCGGGCTGCGTTTCGGAAAGCGTTACGCCGACGCCGGCTTCGAAATTACCATGTGAGCCCGGCCTGAAAATCGGCTCAAGCGGCGACTGGCGCTCAACCTGATTAGCCATGCATGCGGCTCCCTTCTGGATCGAAGAAGTGGTTGCTGACGATTTCCACCGGTCCGAATCGCTTGCGCAGCGGGTCGGAAACGAAGGCGCGCGTGCCGCGCCGTGCCGTGCCGCCCTTGACCAGCGCCAAGGCGATATATTTGCCCAGCGCCGGCGAATAGCAGCAGGCGGTGATGTGGCCGATGGAACCGTGCGGGTTCTGTTCGTCCAGTTCCTCGACGATATGCGATCCGCCATTGAGCGGGCGATTGTCCAGCGAGACGATGCCGACGAGTTGGAGCCGGTCGGAGGCGACGAGCCCTTCGCGGTCCATCATCGCCGAACCGATGAACGGCTTTTTCTTCGACAGCATCCAATCCAGATGCAGGTCGCGCGCTGTCGAGCGCCCGTCGATCTCCGCGCCGGTGACGTGGCCTTTTTCGATGCGCATCGTGCCAAGCGCCTCAAGCCCGTAGGGAACCAGTCCGAACGGCTTTCCCGCCTCGATCAGCGCTTTCCAGACATGGGTGCCATGACCCGCGCCGCAATAGACTTCGAAGGCCATTTCGCCGGAGAAGGAAAGGCGGCAGATCATCACCGGCACATCGGCGATTGTGCCATGGACGATGCCCATGAAGGGTAGGGCGGCATTGTCGACGGCGGTGCCGGTCACGCAGGAAGCAAGGATTTCCCGCGCCTTCGGACCGCCTATGGCGCTGCCGGCCCATTGGTCGGTGACGGAGGTGATGGTTACCTTCAGTTCCGGCCAGATCACGTCCAGAAAATATTCCAGATGCTGCATGACCTTGCCGGCATTGGCCGTGGTGGTGGTCATCAGGAAGTCCTGATCGCCCAGTCGCCATGTCGTACCGTCGTCGAAGGCGAGGCCGTCCTCGCGCAGCATCAGGCCATAGCGCGCCTTGCCGACGGGAAGGGTGGAGAACAGGTTGGTGTAGACGCGGTCGAGCAGTTCGGCAGCGTCCGGCCCCTGCACCGCGATCTTGCCCAGCGTCGAAACATCGACGATGCCGGCCGTTTCGCGCGTCGCCTTGGCCTCGCGGACATAGGCCTGTTCGACCGTTTCGCCGGCATGACCATAGATCATGGGGCGATACCACAGGCCGGCGGAATAGAGCGTCGCGCCATTCTCGACATGCCAGTCGTGCATCGGCGTCAGCCGATCCGGCTTCAAATCGCCGTAGCGTTCCGCGGCCAGCGAGCCTAGCGACACCGCTGAAAAGGGCGGGCGGAAGCGTGTCGTGCCGACATCCGGAATAGGCTTGCCCAGTGCTTCGGCCATGATGGCAAGACCGGGAATATTCGAGGTCTTGCCCTGGTCGGTCGCCATGCCGAGCGTGGTGTAGCGCTTCAGGTGCTCGACAGAGACGAAACCTTCGCGGTGGGCAAGGCGCACATCCTCGGCGGTCACGTCATGCTGGAAATCGACAAAGCTCTTTCCGTCTGCCCGGATCTCGAAAATCGGGGCAGGGTTCGGGTCGTAAGGGCGGGCATCGACCGGAGGCAGGTCGATAGGCCCGCTTGCGACGCCGGCGGCGGACAAGCCTGCTTCATGGCCTTCCGAGATGGCCTCGGCCGTTGAAAAGCTGCCGGTGAAGGCCCCCGCGCCGATCCAGCCCTGCGTCGGTTCGGGCGGCAGGAAGGCTTGCCGCTCTGCGCTCCATTCGGCCCTCGCGCCCGCCTGGCTCGCCAGATGGATGGTCGGCGACCAGCCGCCCGACATCAGCAGGCAGTCGGCATGGATCGAACGTGCTTCGCCCGACAGCGTTGCGGTCGCGGCATCGAAACGCTGCACCTTGATGCCGGAGAGCGCCTTGCCACCTTCGGTCGCGACGACGGCTTGGCCGGCGAGAATTTCTATTCCCGCTTCCTGCGCCAGCGTGCGCGCCGCGCTCGAGGGTTCGGACCGGACATCGACAAGGGCGACGATCTGCGCGCCGGCCTTTTTCAGCGCTGCGGCCGCGCGATAGGCGCTGTCATTGTTGGTGAAGAGGGCGATCTTTTCGCCCGGCAGCACGCCGAATTCGTTGGCGTAGCGCAAGGCGGCATCGGCCAGCATGACGCCCGGACGGTCGTTTCCCGGAAACACTAGCGGCCGCTCGAAAGAGCCCGTGGCCAGAACAACCTTTTTTGCGCGGATCGTCCAATAGCGGTGGCGAGGCTCGCCCTTGGCGGATTCCTGCTTGTGGTCGCCGACCCGCTGCAGCGCGGCCATCGTGTTGCCGTCGTAATAGCCCCACACCGTGGTGCGCGGCAGCAAGCGGACGTTTCCCAACTCTGCGAGCTGCTCGGCTGCCTGCGCCGCCCATTCGGCGGCCGGCATGGCGTCGATCGTCTCGCCGGACCAGTTTGCCGAACCGCCGAAGCGGGGGCCAAGTTCGGCGAGAATGACTTTCGCGCCGTTTTCGCCGGCAGCCTTGGCGGCCTTCAGGCCGGCCGGGCCGGAGCCGACGACCAGTACGTCACAGAAGGCGTTCATGCGCTCGAAACGCGCCTTGTCGCCTTCCGCCCCCGCCCGGCCCAGGCCAGCGGCGCGGCGGATGAATTTTTCGCAAAACATCCAGAAGCGCGTGCCTTTCAGCGGTCCGATCACCGGTCCCATGAACGTCTTGTAGTAAAAGCCCGCCGACAAAAGCTTGCCGCCTAGCTGGTTGATGGCGTTGACATCCCAGGCCAGCGAGGGGAAGCGATTCTGGCTGACGACGGTCAGCCCGTCGTAAATTTCGATCATGGTGGCGGGAATGTTCGGCTCGCGCGCCTCACCGCGTAAAATGGTCACCAGCGCATTGGGTTCGTCGACGCCGGCGGTCAGCACGCCGCGCGGCCGGTGGTATTTGAACGAGCGGCCGAACAGCGAGACGCCGTTGGCGAGCATGGCGGACGCCAGCGTGTCTCCGGCATGGCCGGTATAGGGCGTGCCGTCGAACGTAAAGCGGATGGTCTTCAGGCGGTCGATATGGCCGCCGGTTGCGGTGCGGCGGGCGCTCATGCCTTTCCTCCGCGCCGGTGTGCGGCTGTGTGCTGCATGTCCTCACGCACCGAGGTCTCGTTGGAAATCACATGGGTCAGCGTGTTGCGCACGACGCGAATGTGGGTTCGGCATCCGCCGGAATGCTGCCATATCTCGTTGTGGTCGCCGGCCGGGTTCAGCCGGTCGTAGACATATTCGTTCCACGCATCGAGGTTTTGCGAGGCAGGTTGTGGGCGTTCGCGGTTGCCATCGCCCTGATAGGTGAATTCGATAACGTCGCGCGGACCGCAATAGGGGCAGGTAATGAGCATAATTTGATCCGTCAGTGCAGCCTTGGCGTTGCGCCCTGGCCCTTCTCGTCGATGAGGATACCGCGATGGAAACGGTCGAGCGTGAAGGCCGCGTTGAGCGCATGTGGCTCGTCCCTGGCGATGGTGTGGGCAAAGCACCAGCCGGACGCCGGCGTCGCCTTGAAGCCGCCATAGCACCAGCCGCAGTTGAGATACATGCCGGGCAGGGGGCCGGTGGTGATGATCGGCGAGCCGTCCATCGACATATCGCAGACGCCACCCCATGAGCGCAACAGGCGCACGCCGGACAGGCCGGGGAAAAGCGCGAGCATTTCGCTCATCACCTCGTCCACGATGGGGAGATTTCCACGCTGAGCGTAGGAGTTGTAGCCGTCGATGTCGCCGCCATAAACCAGCCCGCCCTTGTCGGACTGGTTCATGTAGAAATGACCCATGCCGAAGGTCACCACGGTGCCCAGGAACGGTTTCAGCGATTCCGTGACGAAGGCCTGAAGCACGTGGCTTTCGATCGGCATCGTATCGATGCCGGCAAGCTGCATGACGCGCCCGGTCGAGCCGGCAACCGCAACCGCCACTTTCTTGGCCCGGATTTCGCCGCGCGTGGTGGTGACGCCGATGACGCGGTCGCCATCGCGCAGGAAGCCTGTGACTTCGCAATTTTCCAAAATATCGACGCCGCGACGGTCGGCACCGCGCGCATAGCCCCAGGCGACGGCATCGTGGCGGGCGGTTCCGGCTCGCGGCTGCATCAGCCCGCCATAGACGGGAAAGCGCGCCGCATCCGAAATATCGAGTGCCGGAATAAGCCGCTTGATTTCCGCGGGCGTCATCAGTTCCGCATCGACGCCCTGATGGCGCATCGAATTACCGCGCCTTGCATAGTCGTCCAACTGCGCCGGCGTGTGGGCGATGTTGAGGCAGCCGCGCTGCGAGAACATGACATTGTAGTTGAGGTCGTGGGAGAGGCCCTCCCATAGCTTCATGGAGTGTTCGTAGAACCGCGTATTGGGTGGCAGAAGATAGTTGGAGCGGATCGTCACCGTGTTGCGGCCGACATTACCGGAACCCAGCCAGCCCTTTTCCAGCACCGCAACATTGGTGATGCCGTGTTCCTTGGCCAGATAGTAGGCCGTCGAAAGGCCATGCCCGCCGCCTCCGACGACGATGACGTCATAGGATGGCTTCGGGGTCGGCTTACGCCAGGCCGGCTTCCAGTCCTTGTTGCCGTTCAGCGCGTTTTTAAGGAGCGAAAAGGCCGAATATTCCGCCATGCTTATTGTCTTCCAGTTAGGGCGAGAGCGCAGACTATAGAGCAGGCGATAGCGCGAAGGCGACTAAAGCGCCATGGCTTTTCGATGGACCGACTTCATGATCGGCTGCTTGCTCCATGCCGTCGCCGTCTCTATCACTGACGGCTCGGGCCATCATGGCATCCACGAGCAGCGCGTCAATCATGCCCCAGCGTCTCTATCGATTTGTTCTGGTTTTCGCGCTCACGGTTTTGGCGCTGCTGCCGCTCGCTGCCTCGGCCCAGCAACTGGCTCCGGCATCCGCCGGGCTGATCGCCGATCAGCAGACGGTCTTGCAGCAGATCACGGCCAAGACCGACGACCTGGAAAAGAAAACGCAGCAAAACAGCCAGGACGATGCTGTGCTGGTGGACATTCGGCTGCAATTGGAGGGACTGTCGCAGCGTGCGCTGGAAAGCGCCTTGGCTTTTCGCTCGCGCACCGCCGAAATCAACAAGCGGCTCAATGCGCTCGGCCCTGCGCCAGCTGCGGATCAACCCGCAGAAGCCGACACCGTCGCCAGTGAGCGTAATGCGCTGACGGCTGAAAAGGCCGAAATCAATGCCGTGATCAAGACGGCGCAGGCCCTGTCGATCCGGATCAACGGATTGCTGGAACAGATTTCCACGACCCGCAGCAATCTGTTCCGAAGCCTGCTGACCAAGCGCTACACGCTTGCCGATACGTTCAGCGGCAAGGTTTTTGACGATGCCAAGACCGATGCTTCCCGCTTTTACGGGGCGATTTCGTCGTGGCTGGTCTTTGCCTTCAAGTTCAAGTTGCAGGCCGTGCTTGCCGCGACCCTGATGGCGCTTGGCCTGGCGACGGTGATGCTGGTTGGCGGGCGTCGCGTGTTCGGCCGCTTGCTGTCGGCTCCCTCGGCCGAACAGGATCCGTCCTATCTCAGCAAGCTTTCCATGGCGTTCTGGTCGACGTTATTGCCAACGGCCGCGCTTGTGGTTTTTCTAGCGTCCGCCATCTTCTTCTTTAATTTCTACAATGTCTTGCGGGGCGACATTGGAGTCTTTTTGAACGCGCTCGCGGCGGTTGTCGCTATCGTGTTCTGCGTCAACAGGCTCGCCAATGCAGCGCTTTCGCCAAATCTTCCGAACTGGCGGTTGATACCGGTGGAATCCACGCCCGCTCGCTGGCTGGTGCGGCTGGCCACGGCGATGGCGCTGGTCATCGGCATCAACGGCTTCCTTTCTATCGTCAACGAGCAGATCAGATCGCCACTGTCGCTGACGATCGCCCGCAGCTTCCTTGCGACCGTCGTTTTTGGCGTGATCCTGATCCTGATGGCGTTGGTGCGCCCGTTTCGGTCCCACGAGGGGGTGTGGAAACCGTGGCCGGCATGGTTGCGCTACAGCGCTCTCGCCATCGGCCTGTTTACGATCGGCGCGGCGTTGCTCGGCTATATCGGGCTTGCGATTTTCGTTTCGTTGCAGGTGGTCGTGACGGGAACGATCCTGCTGACCGCCTATATCGGCTTTCTTTCGGCCCGCGCGCTCGGCGCGGAGGGCGGTTTCGGTCAATCTTCCATCGGCCGCTGGCTGACCGAGAAGGGAAAGGTCGAGGAAACCACGCTCGATCAACTGGGGCTTGCCGTCAGCATCGCGCTGAACCTGATGATCGTCGTCGTGTTCCTACCGCTGATCCTCTTGATGTGGGGATTTCGACCGGGCGATATTCAGGCGTGGAGCTACAAGCTGGCCACTGGCCTGACCATCGGCTCGGCCACCATCTCCGTCACGGGTATTCTCAGCGGCATCGTCGTTTTCGTCATCGGTTATTTCCTGACGCGCTGGTTCCAGGGGTGGCTGGACGGATCGGTGATGGCGCGGGGCAAGGTCGATACCGGCGTGCGCAATTCAATCCGGCTGGCCGTCGGCTATGCGGGCGTGGCGATTGCCGCACTTGTCGGGATTTCAGCGGCGGGCATCGACCTGTCCAACCTCGCTTTGGTGGCGGGCGCGCTTTCGCTTGGTATCGGCTTTGGCCTGCAGAACGTCGTCTCCAACTTTGTCTCCGGCCTTATCCTCCTGGCCGAACGACCTTTCAAGGTAGGTGACTGGATCGTCGCCGGCGACGTGTCGGGCACGGTCAAGAAGATCAGCGTTCGCGCGACCGAGATCGAGACATTCCAGCGCCAGTCGGTGATCCTTCCCAACTCCAACCTTATCAACAACGCGGTCGGCAACTGGACCCATCGCAACAAACTGGGCCGGACCGAGATCAAGGTCGGGGTTGCCTATGGCTCGGATGTCAGGCGCGTGCATGAGCTGCTGCTTGAAATCGCGCGTGGGCATCCGCTGGTGCTGAAGAACCCCGAGCCGTTCGTCTCGTTTTCCAATTTTGGGACGGCGGCGCTGGAGTTTGAAATTCGTGTGTTTCTCGCCGACATCACGAACGGCAGCGGGGTCCAGAACGATATCCGTTTTGCCATTGTGGAGATTTTTGCGCAGGAAGGCATAGAGATTCCATCGACGCCAAGAGCCGTCGTCGAGGGCAGGCATCTCGATCCATGGCCCGGCGACGACGACAAGTCGGAAATGGAGGCCGCCGAGTCGGAGAAGGCGAAAGCCGAGGCAGAAGCTGCCGAGAGGCTGAAACCCGGCCGCAAGCGCAAGAGCCGCAAGCCGGACCCCGCCTGATCGGTGGTTTTACGTCCTTCCGGCTTTAATTGTGGCCCGTTTTTCAATTGTGGCATGAATGCGGCATTCAGTTGCCGTTCAGCTTCCATCCTCTATAAGCTGCGATATGAAAGGCGAAAATGCCTTGTGAATTGCAACAGAGGCGGTGGAAGCACCGGGAACGCCATGCGGAAATTTTTCCACGTAGCCAGCGCTCTTCTTTCTTCAGTTGCCTGTGCCAATGCGGCCAGTGCCGTCAACAACGATACCGAAACACATACGCTCGTGGTGACCGAGGGCGGCAGCCGGTCGGAACTGGCCCTGGCCGGCGGCGAAACCGTCGATTTTTGCCCCAAGGGCTGCTTCGTTACCTTGCCCAATGGCGACCTGACCCCGCTGACGGGTTCGGAAACCGTTGAGATTTCTGGCGGTGTTGCCCACATAAAGTAACGCTTGAGCGCATTTTCGGGATATTTTCCCGGCTTTTTACCGTTCGTCATAAGCCTTGCTTAACGATGGCGCGGAAAATACCGTCCGCTGCCCTGCTTATACCCTGCATTTAACCTTCGGTTGCCTGTTCGCAGCTAGGTTTCTTGCCACCGCACCGCAAGTTGGTGCCGGTTAAGGCAGGGCAGGGGCGAATGGACGCGCGGCCAGACAGGAATGCAGCACCGCTTGTAGTCGATCTCGATGGCACGTTGATTGCCACGGATCTGCTGTGGGAAGGGCTGTTTGCCCTGCTCAAGAAAAACCCGCTCTATATTTTTCTAGTTCCGTTCTGGCTTGCCCGTGGCCCAGCCCATCTGAAGCTGGCCATTGCCAGCCGGATCGAGATCGATGCGGCGAACTTGCCTTATCGCGCCGACCTGCTGGCGCGGCTGCAAGCGGATCATGCCGCCGGGCGCAGGATCGTCCTGGCCACCGGCACGCCGCGAAAATTCGCCGACGCGATTGCCCTTCATCTGGGGATTTTCGATGCGGTTCTGGCAACCGACGGCCCCGACAACCTGACCTCGACCAGAAAACGCGCGGCATTGGTGGCAGCCTATGGCGACGGCGGCTTCGACTATGCCGGCAACAGCCGCCACGACGTTGCCGTGTTCGACGCGGCCCGCGCAGCACTCGTCGTTGCGCCGGATCGCCAGGCGGCGCGCTGGCAGGCCGAGCACGGAAGCGAGATCATGCCGGCGCCGAAGGTGACGTTGAAAACCGTCTGCAAGATGCTGCGCGTGCATCAATGGACGAAGAACGTGCTGATTGCCGTGCCGATGGTGCTGAGCCATGAATATCTGAACCCGGCGTTGATCGTGCAATGCGTGCTGGCATTCGTTTCGTTCAGTGCAGTCGCGTCCGCCATCTATATCGTCAACGATTTTTTCGACCTGGCGCTCGATCGGCAGCATCCGACCAAGCGCAATCGCCCCTTTGCCAGCGGCGTGCTGTCGATCCCGTTCGGCCTTGCCGCGGCTGGCGTGTTGCTGGTCGTCGGCATCGGTGCCGGATTGCTCGTGTCGTGGCCGTTCATGGGCGTTCTTGTCGGCTATATCGTCATCACCACTGCTTATTCGCTGGCGCTCAAGCGCATGCTTCTGATCGACGTGCTGACGCTTGCCGGCCTCTACACAGTGCGGGTGATTGCGGGCGCGGCGGCCACGGGGGTTGGCGTGTCGTTCTGGCTGCTGGCGTTCTCGATGTTCTTCTTCCTGTCGCTGGCGCTGGTGAAACGGTATGTGGAACTGGGCTCGCCGAGCCTGACACCGGGCGAACGCATCGCCGGGCGCGGTTACCGCTGCGAGGACCGCGACGTCGTCGCACAGGCGGGCATGGCGTCGGCGTTTTCCTCGGCACTGGTGCTGGCGCTTTACATGAACAGCGAGGCGGTGCGCGAACTCTATCCGCATCCGTGGATGGTGTGGCCGCTGGCGCCCATCGTGCTCTACATGACGATACGCGTGTGGATTCTTGCCCGCCGTGGAGAGATGCACGACGATCCAGTTGTGTTCATCATCAGCGACTGGCGCAGCCAGATCGTTGTCTTGATAGGGGCCGTGCTGCTGGTCGCCGGAGGCTGGGGATGAAGCCCAGTGCCTATGGGAGCTTCGGGCTTGCAACGCCGCCCGCGTCGAAATCCATCGGCGTTACCGAGGCCATCGCGCTGCTGAAAAGCGAAAAGGCGGCAAACGCCTCGCTGCTGGCCTATGGCAACGGCCGCTCCTACGGCGATTCCTGCCAGAACTATGGTGGTGCGGTGGTGGACATGCGGCCGTTCAACCGTATTCGTTCCTTCGATGTGGAAAGCGGCGTGATCGAGGCGGATGCCGGCGCTCTGCTGGCGGACATCATCGCCTACGCCGCGCCGCACGGGTTCTTCCCGGCGGTCGTGCCGGGCACGCAGTTCGTGACGCTTGGCGGTGCCATCGCCAACGATATTCATGGCAAGAACCACCATCGGCGCGGCACGTTCGGCTGTCATGTCGAGGCGCTGACGCTGCTTCGGTCGGACGGCCACGAATACCGTTGCTCGGCCACCAGCAATCCAAACCTGTTTGCGGCGACCATCGGCGGCATGGGGCTTACGGGCCTCGTCCTGTCCGCATCGATCCGGCTGATGCAGGTGGCATCACTGGATGTCGTCGAGAAGGTGACGCCATTCGGCAGTCTGGCTGGGTTCTTCGAGCTTGCCGGCATGGCCGATCAGTCGAATGAATACGCGGTTGCCTGGATCGACCAACTGGCACGCGGCAGCCATCGCGGGCGCGGACTGATGTTCACCGGCAACCATTCCGAGCACGGTTCGCATACTGCAACACGCCCCGGAGGCCGTTTGTCGGTGCCGTTCCAGCCGCCCTTCACCGTGCTCAATCGCCCATTTCTTGGCGCCTTCAACGCGGCCTATCGCTGGAAGAAGGGCCGCTCGCCCGCCCCACGCCAAGCGGGCTATCAGGGCTTCTTCTTTCCGCTTGATGGCGTGCGTGACTGGAACCGCCTCTATGGACCGAACGGGCTTTACCAGCATCAAAGCGTCGTGCCGGAGGACGTGGCGCGCGATGCCGTTCCGACGCTGCTCGCGGCGGCGGAACGGGCAGGGCAGTGTTCGTTCCTCACCGTTTTGAAGCGTTTCGGGGCTATCCGCTCGCCCGGACTGCTGTCCTTTCCGCGCGCCGGCTATACGCTGACACTGGATTTCCCCAACCGGGGCGGCGCAACGCTCAAGCTGCTCGACGAACTCGACCGGATTACCGTCGAGGCGGGCGGCGCGGTCAACCCTTACAAGGATGCGCGCATGAGCGCCGAAACTCTTGCCGCTTCGTTTCCGGAGTGGGAGCGGCTGGAGGCGCTGCGCGACCCCGCATTCCTCTCGGCCTTCTGGGCGCGGACGGCAGGGCAATTGGCGTCGCGGCGGAACGAGATGGCGGTGGCTGCGGAATGACTGTCAATCTGAAGCCTATTCTACCGGAGTAGCTCAAAGTCTTTCTACCGGATTCACGGAATGTTTCTCGACCCATGATAGCGATGCTCAACAGGTGGGCAGACAACAATGAAATATATCGTCTTTATCCTCTTCACGGTCATGACCAATGCTGCAGCGCAATTGATGCTCAAGCAGGGCATGATGACGCTCGGGCCGATTTCGTTCGAGGGAACCAACCCGTTCGTCAAAGTGCTGCAGATCGTGTTCAGCCCGTGGGTGTTCCTGGGCCTGTGCACCTTCGTCATTTCGATGGCGTCGCATCTTTACGTGCTATCGAAAGTCGAGCTTTCGTTCGCCTATCCGTTTCTCAGCCTCGCCTATGTCGCGGTCGCGGTGTTCGCCTATTTCATCTTCCGCGAAGATCTGAACGGCTGGCGTATCGCCGGCATCGCCTTCATTTGCGTGGGAACCGTGCTGATCGCCCAGAGCGGCCGAGAGCATGGGGCGCAGGCGGCATCGCTTTCCCCTGACACCAACATTACCCGCGAGATCGTTCGATGAGACATGTTATCTTTGGCGGTGACGGCTTTGTCGGTCATCACCTTGCTCCCAAGCTGGTAGCCGATGGTGAGGAGGTGATCGTCGCCGACATCGTCAAGAGCAAGTTTCCGCATTACCGCTCCGTGCGCCATGTCCATTGCGACGTCACCGATCCGGCTTCGGTTGCCGCGGTGGGGCTCAAGGCCGACGACATGGTCTATAATCTGTCGGCCAAGATGCTGTCGCCGATCCAGGTCCGGGCCAAGCGCCACGAATTCTTCTTTCCGGTGAATTTTCATGGCACCGAGCACATCATCCAGGCCATGGACAAGGTGGGTGCGCAAAAGCTCGTCCATTTTACCACGGACATGATCTACGGCCACACCTTCACCTATCCGATGACGGAAGAACATCCGGTTGCGCCGCTTGGCGAATATGGCTGGTCGAAGCAGAAGACTGAGGAACTGGCGGCCGAATGGCGCAAGCGCGGCATGGCGATTTCGCTGTTTCGCCCACGCCTTATCATCGGTCCCGGCCGGCTCGGCATCCTCGAAAAGCTGTTCAAGCTGATCGACTGGAATTTGCCGGTGCCGATGATCGGGTCGGGCAAAAACCCGTACCAGTTCATTTCCGTGTTCGATTGCGCCGAAGCCTGTCGCGCGGCATGGAAGGCCGGGGTGCCGAACGAGGCGTATAATCTCGGTTCGCTCAATCCGCCGCCGGTCCGGAAATTGCTCGGTGACCTTATTCGCCACGCCGGGTCGAAATCGCTCCTCATCCCGACGCCCGGCTGGGCGGTCAAGCGCACCCTCGACCTGCTCGATGCCATGAACATGCCGATCATGGACCCGGAGCAATATCTGATCGCCGACGAGAAATGCGTGCTCGACGTCTCCAAGGCCGAGCGGCAGCTCGGCTGGGTGCCGCAGCATCGCGACGAGGACATGCTGATCGCGGCCTATAGCGAATACCGTGAAAAGAAGAGTGGACACGCGGTTGCGACCGCTCACGTGCCTGCGGAATAGGGAAGAAAAAATGACCGTCATGACCAGGCCTGAACAGAAAACCGCCCGCGCCGTTGCCAATGCGCCCGCCCTTTCGCCGGCGATGACGCCCAAACCCGACCTGATCGGCGTCGAGCAGGCCAAGGCGATGGACGTTGCGCGGATGACCGACCTGTTCAAGGCGCATATCAATCCCGGTCAGTTGCACTTCATGAAATTGCTGGGCTTCCACAAGATCAAGATCGAACGTGCCGAAGGCATGTTCTATGTCGACCAGAACGGGCGCAAGATTCTCGACTTTTTTGGCGGCTTCGGCTCGCTGGCGTTCGGCCACAACCATCCGCGTATTCTGGAGGCGCGCCGGAAATTTCAAGACGAGAAGCGGCAGGAAATCGCCATCGCCTTCATGTCGCAATATGCGGCGGCGCTCGCTCATAATCTTGCGGCCTGTTCGCCCGGCGATCTCGACATGGTGTTCTTGGGCTCGTCCGGTTCTGAAGCCATGGAAGCGGCGGTAAAACTTGCCGAGCGTGCAGCGGGGGCTAAGCGGCCCAAGATCGTCTATGCCGAGAATTCTTTTCATGGCAAGACCAAGGGCGTTCTGGCGATCACCGACGGGTCGCTTTATCGCGGCGAGTTCGCGCTCACCGACAATGTGGTCAAGGTGCCGTTTGCCGACATCGAGGCAGTCGAGCGCGCTTTCCGCTCCGATCCGGAGATCGGCTCGATCGTGCTTGAAACCATTCAGGGCGGCGGCGGCGTCATCCAGGCACCGGCCGAATACTGGCAGAAGCTTCGCGCTCTCTGCGACGAGCATGGCGTGCTGTGGGTGGCCGACGAAGTGCAGTGCGGCTATGGGCGCTCAGGCCGTTTCTACGCGTTCGAGCATTTCGGCGTCGTGCCCGACATCACAGCGCTCGCCAAATCGCTTGGCGGCGGCAAGGCGGCTGTCGGCGCCATGATCGCGCGGCGCGAGGTCTATATGAAGGCCTATGGCACGCCGAAGACGGCGATGATCCATGCGCAGGCGACCTTCGGCGGCATGGGCGAGGCCTGCGTCACCGCCATAGAAGGCTTGAACGTCCTGTACGACGAAGGCCTGATCGACAACGCCGCCTCGACCGGCGACTATTTGCTGACGCGGCTGCAGGCGTTGCAGGAAAAATATCCGAAGATCATCAAGGACGTTCGCGGCCAGGGTTTTATGATCGGGCTGGAATTCCACGATTTCTCGCAGACCCTACCGATGGTGCTGCGGCCCATCGTCAGCGTACTCGACGACAAGCTCAAGGGATCGCTGTCCGGTTTCGTCGGCGCGCTGCTGTTGCGCGACTACGACGTGCTGGTCGCCTTCACCGAATATAATCGCAATGTTATCCGGCTAGAGCCGCCGCTGATCTGCCGGCGCGAGCATGTCGATCAATTCATCGAGGCTTTGGACAGTCTGCTGTCGCGCGGCATCGTTGCGATCGTCAAGGATTTCGTGAAAAGCCAGATGCGATAAGCTTCTCGCCACGGCAGGCAGGAAAAGCCGGGTTCGCCCGGCTTTTTTATTGGCTGGCCGAGACTGGGCCGAGTGCCGCCTCGAATTTCGGATTGATGAAGGCGTCGTAGCACGCATCCAGCTTGATGCGGCGATGCTTGGCCAGGCCTTGCTGGTACATCTCGTAGAGCATCGCATTGGCCGTGGTTGGCGGGCAGGTTGGATACAGCACTAGATCCGTATTTGCGACGGCGTTTTCTTCCAGCGAGCCGGGCGTCGGCACTGCGCGCATCGGGTCAGCGCCGATCGCGACATAGAGCGGTGCCGACCGATCCATCAGCCACGGAAACGGGTTGACGAAATTCAGCGACATGATGGTTTCGAAGTGGATGCCGGCTTTGGCCTCCAGCGCCCGGATCGAATCGATGGCGGTGTCGACGGTGCTCAAATAAGTGATCTGGAAGTCGAAATCGGAATAGAGCACCGGAGTGGGCAATTCCTGCGCCGCGACCAGACTTTCATAGGCGCCGCGAAGTTTCGGGTACAGACGCAGCATGTCTTCGGTTCGCCGCGCGACTTCGGGGCGCATGTCGACGGCGCCCAGCGTCTTCAGGTTGCGCTGTTCCAGCGGTTCATTCTTGATCGCGCCGATATAGGTGCGTGCCGCGCGCTCGACGACGCGCTCGGCCGGCGGCAGCGCAGTTGCGGCGACGAGCCCCATGATCGAGAGCACCAATACCGGGCGGCCGGCCAATTCTCCCGTCTTGAGAAAGACCGACAAAAGCACCGGCCACAGGAAGATGAACGCCTGACTGCCGGTGTTTTGAGATTCGAATAAAATGCCCGCGAAGATAACCACGAGCAGCTTGAAACCATCATGCGAGAGGAGGGTGATCAACGCATCGAAGCGCGATACCGGGCTGCCAGCGGCAAAACCGGCTGCCCAATTTTGCCGGTCCGACCAGAGAAGCAGGAGGGCCAGGCTGCCCGCCGCCGCCACCGTGCCGAAGTTCAGGGACGTGGCTTGCAGAAAACGCGGCAGCAACGTTCCGCTGTTCATGGCGACAAGGCTCAAAATGTCGAAAATATACTGGCTGACCATTCCGTCTTTAAGTTCGATGGCTGCAAGGACGACGATGAAGGCCAGCGCGCACAGGATGGCGTGTTTCAACGTCACCCTTCCCGAAACCAGCGCATAGGCGGCAATGATGCCGCCGGCGACGAAGCCAGTGATCTTCAGGAAGAATAGGACGGTCATGGTGGTGACGACAAGGGCCGTCAGCAGGCGGCGGTCGCGTACGAAAAACAATGCGGCAACCAGGATGTAGAGTACCTGACAGGCCTGACGGTTATAGATGCCAAACGCGTCGGAACCCGGAAAGGGGTAGAATTCCCGCGTATTGAAGGGCAGCAGCGCAAAAATCAGGAATGGCACCAGAAGCGCAAAGGCCGTTCCACGCGAGCGCTGGTCCACGTGCCAGACGACGAGCCCCATCAGCGGTGCCGTCACGGCCAGCAGCGACCAGTGCGCAAGCAGCACCGGTTGCCCGTTCGGGAAAATCGCGAGCCAGCCCGCGAAGAGATAATAGCCGAGCGGACCGACAGGTGTGAAAAAGTCGATGATCGGGACCTGGCCGTCGAAGATCCGGTTGGCGGCGTCGTAGTAAATGAAGACGTCCCAATACATCGGCCCGATCGGCAGGACGAGCTGCAGCGCTAGCAGGATGCAGACGAAGGAAAATGCGGCCAGAAGCAGCGCCAGCGGCGATTTGGACAGGCTGGACAAGCGAGAGGGGCCGGCTGCTTCAGGCTTTTCGAATGTCGAACTCATAGCGGTTTCGCGGATCGCATCGGAAGTGGAATGCAGAACATCCCTCCGATTATCAGCAAAAGCCGATGATTTCGTTAAGTCGGTGCGGGGGGAAGGTTAAGCGGCCTTACAGGGTCCAAGTCGCGCCGCATATCCAGCGTGTCGCAAACAAGCTTTAATCGCGTCGCGGCGCTCTGTAGTGTGCGCGAAATCCCACCTCGGAGTAGCAGAAAATGGCAGAGTTTCCGGCAAAGGCGAAGGTCGTCATTATCGGTCTGGGCGGTATCGTGGGGGCATCGATCGCCCATCACCTGATCGAACGCGGATGGGACGATATCGTCGGCATCGACAAGTCCGGAATCCCGACCGATATCGGCTCGACGGCGCATGCTTCCGATTTCTGCTATGCCACCAGCCATGACTTCCTGTCCTGCTGGACGACGCATTACTCCATCGAATTTTTCGACAAGATGGGCCATTACGCGCGTGTCGGCGGCCTTGAGGTCGCGCGCGTCGGCGACGATGCGCGTATGGACGAGATCAAGCGCAAGGTGGCGTCGGGCAAGGCGTTCGGGACGCGCGCACGGCTGATCGAGCCGGCCGAGATCAAGGAGAAGTTTCCGCTGATCGAAGAGGATATGGTGCAGGGCGGGCTATGGGACCCGGACGCCGGCCTCGTCATTCCACGTTCGCAGACGGTTGCCGGCAAGCTGGTCGACCTGGGGGAGGCGTCGGGCAAGCTTACGGCCTTCGCCAATACGTCAGCCAAGTCACTGATCATCGAAAACGGCCGCATCAAGGGTGTGGTGACGACGCGCGGCACCATCATGGCCGACCATGTGGTGGTTTGTGCCGGCATCTGGGGCCGGCTGATCGCCGAAATGGCCGGCGAGGATCTGCCTGTCATGCCGATCGACCATCCGCTGACCTTCTTCGGGCCGTACAATGAATTTGCCGGCACCGGCAAGGAGATCGGCTGGCCGCTGCTGCGCGATCAGGGCAACTCGGCCTATATGCGCGACACCGGCGACCCCAAGACCGCCGAGGGCGGGCAGATCGAGTGGGGCTATTACGAGGAAACCAACCCGCGCCTTTGCCACCCGCGCGACATTCTGGAGAAGGATCAGGCGCGCCTGTCGCCGTCGCAGCGCGACCTCGACATGGAACAGATCATGACGCCGCTGGAGCGCGCCATGGAACTGACGCCGATCCTGGGCGAGCTGGGCTATAATGAGAGCCATTCCTTCAACGGCCTGTTGCAGGTGACAAGCGATGGCGGCCCATCCATGGGCGAGAGCCAGAAGGTCCGGGGGCTTTGGTATGCCGTCGGCATCTGGGTCAAGGACGGTCCCGGCATGGGCAAGCTCATCGCCGACTGGATGACGGACGGCCGCACGCCCATCGACCATCACGCCATCGATTTTGCGCGCTTCAACCCGCACCAGATGACCGAGCAGCACATCTGGGACCGCTGCACGGAAACCGCCATGAAGGTTTACAACCCGGCGGTGCATCCGCGCGAACCCTTTTCCAAGGGCCGCGACATCCGCCGCTCGCCCTTCTACGAGCGCGAGAAGGAACTCGGCGGCTATTTCATGGAACTGGGCGGCTGGGAGCGCGCCCACGGCTATGCCGCCAACGAGCATCTGCTTGAAAAATACGGCAACCGCGTGCCGGTGCGCGAAAACGAATGGGACAACCGACATTTTTGGCGCGTCTCCAACGCCGAGCATCTCGCCCTGAGCGAGGATTGCGGCATCATCAACCTGTCGCATTTCGCGATCGTCGACGTCGAAGGGCCGGACCATGTGGCGCTGATGGAATGGCTGTGCGCGGCCAAGATCGGCGGCGACAACATGATCGGCAAGGGCATCTACACCCACTTCCTCGACGAGGAAGGCATGGTGCGCGCCGATTTGACCGTGATCCGCATGGCGGATCGTTGCCGGGTCATCGACGGCGCGGACGCGGGCCCGCGCGATTTCCACTACATCCGCCGGGCGGCGGCCGACAGGGGCTTCGACGTTACGGTTACTGACGTGACTGAAAAATACATCACCATCGGCATATGGGGGCCGAACGCCCGCCAGACATTGCAGAAGGTCGTAGAAAATCCCGAAGGCCTGTCGCTGGAGAATTTCCCGTTTGCCGCGATCAAGCCGGTCCGTATAGGCGGCAAGGACGTCACCGCTTTCCGCCTCTCTTATGTCGGCGAGCAGGGCTGGGAACTGCACATGCGCTACGAGGACGGTTTGGCCGTCTGGGACGCGTTGCGCTCGACCGGCGTCATGGCCGTCGGCGTCGAGACCTACGCCAACAGCCGCCGCATGGAGAAAAGCCTGCGCCTCCAGAACGCCGATTTGTTGACCGAATACAATCTCTACGAGGCCGATCTTGCCCGACCGAAGGTCAAGGAAGCCGATTTTTGCGGCAAGGCGAAGCATCTGGAATATCGAGCCCGCGAGCACCAGCCTACCATGCTCTGCACCCTGGTCATGACCGACAATGTCGATGCCAAGGGTGTCGCGCGCTACCCGGTCGGCATCATGCCGGTCATGGACCCGGCAACGGGCGAGACATTGGTGGATGAACTCGGCCGCCCGTCGTACACGAGTTCTGTCGCCTACGGCCCGACCGTCGGCAAGAACATAGCGCTGGCTTACCTACCCTGGGCTTACTGCCAGGAAGGCAAGAAGCTGACGGTCGAATATTTTGGCGAGACCTATCCGGTCGAGGTTGCCGGCGTCGGCTACAAGCCGCTTTACGACCCGGAGAACCTCAAGCCGCGAAGCTGATATCGGCAGCGGTACGGCCCGGCCATCTGACAAAGTCGGCTGGCCGGCCGCAACTGCGGCCACTTCCGTAGCCGTCCACGCAGCTTAGGCTACCAGCAACTGCTTCCTGTCGACGCGCTCCTGCTGGGGGGAACGCGCATAGAGTTCGCGGTAGCATTTGGAAAAATGCGACGCCGAAACGAAGCCGCAGGCTACCGCCACTTCGACGACAGGCATGGACGACTGGATCAGCAGGTGGCGGGCGCGGTCGAGCCTAATTTCCAGATAGTAGCGGGCGGGCGACCTGCCCATTTCCGTGCGGAACAGCCGCTCGATCTGGCGCCGCGACAAATCCACATGATCGGCGATCTCGATCAGGGATAAAGGTTCGGACAAATTCGCTTCCATCAGTTCGATGATGGTCAGCACCTTGGAATTCTGGACGCCCAGGCGCGCGCGTAATGGCAGGCGCTGGCGGTCGGTGGGGCTGCGCACGCGGTCGGTCAGCACCTGCTCGCAGACCCGATTGACGAGGCTCTCGTCGAAATCGTCGCCGATCAGCTTCAACATCATATCGAGCGCTGCGGTGCCGCCGGCGCAGGTATAGATGTTCTGGTCGACCTCAAACAGATCGGCGAACACGTTTGCCTTGGGAAAGGCCTCCGAGAACCCCGGCAGGTTTTCCCAGTGGATGGCGCAGCGCTTGTTGGACAACAGGCCGGCCGCCGCCAGGATGTGCGCGCCGGTGCAGAGGCCGCCGATGGCGACGCCGCGATTGTATTCCTCGCGCAGCCACGCGAAAGCGGACTTGTTATGGTATCTTTCAACATCGATGCCGCTGCAGACAATGGCCATCGAGGGCCTGTCGATGCCGGACATCTTCCTGCGCTCGTCCTCAAGGGAGGTATCCACGGCGCATTCCACACCGTTGGATGCACGAACCGGCAATCCGTCGATGCTTGTGAGGCGCCAGCGATACGCCTCGTAGCCGAGCATCCGGTTTGCCGAGCGCAGGGGGTCGAGCGCCGTCGCAAAAGCGATCATGGTGAAGTCGGGTACGAGAAAGAAAACGAGCGATCTTTTGACTGATTGCTTTGCGACGTTCACGGAAATCTCCCACCGCGACGATGGCGCGAACAGAACGTCGCGATCAGTATAGCGTCATCAGGAAAAACGTTTCCTGTCAATATGCTACGCTGGCCCCGGAAGATTAAATTGCGACATGGGTCGCAGATGGGCAATCGCAGATCAAAGTATAGTTGCGCTGCTCGTGATCCGGTTGAGGCGAGCGAAAGCGCCGCTTTGGCAAAACCGAAGCGGCGCTCAAGTCAGATGTGTAGAACGTTGCCTGGAGGACAGGCTGGATCAGGCCACGAAGCCAAGGCGGGCAGCCGCGACCGCACCGGTCTGGCCGGGCATGGTGTTGGCAAGGCGCTGGCGCTCGAGCGCCGTCGTCAGGTTCATTTCGCGGCGGGTAAACAGGCGGCTAAAGAACTTCATCTCAATCTCCATTCGGTTTGCTTAGACGGGTCGCCTTCGCTTAATGGAGTGGGGCAGCTCGTTTGCTGGATGCGCATATAGGCGTGTGTGGACGAAAAGTAGATCGCAAAAACGAAGCGCTAGATATGAAAAGCGACAGAAGACCGGGACTTGGTCACTGTTGCGCTACGCTTCCCAGGATCGTCCACCCGGCAAAGGCATTTTACGTCTTTGCCAGGTGGCCTGCCGCGCTATGTCGGCAGGCCAATCGATCAGTTCTCAGCGTTAGCGCGCTCCCGCGCAGGGGTCGAGGGTGAGGCTGTTGCGGGTGAGGCAATCGGCGACTTCGGGCCAGCCAATGTCTTTTTGCAGTTCCGGCGGCAGCGAACGGATGCTGCGTTCGGTGAGGTAGCGGGCGCGGGCAGCGCTATAACGGGTAGCGATCTGGCCGATGGATGACAAGATAGACATAGCCTTCTCCTTCCATGGTTGCCGGGCATTTCCGGCGTCGACCTACGGGACGATCCCGTACTCTTGGAATTGACTATCAGCCCGAAATGCTGTTCAATCAAACGAAATGGAATGATCTTTTGAATCAGAAAAATTGAAAGCGACTTCCCGATGAACGCCCCACTCAATCACCCTTTGCCACTGCTTGACCTCGACGTTTTGCGCACCTTTGTGGCCATCGCCGAAACCGGCAGTTTCACCACCGCCGCCAATGCGGTGTTTCGCACTCCGTCAGCCGTTTCGATGCAGATCAAGAAGCTGGAGGATATCCTTGGCCGCTCCGTATTTTCCCGCGATGCCCGGTCGGTGGCGCTGACGACGGACGGTGAAATGCTGCTCGGTTATGCACGCAGGCTTTTGGCGATCAACCGGGAGGCCGTGGCCAAATTCATCGTTCCCGACATGATCGGCGTCGTGCGGTTGGGCTCGCCGGACGATTACGGCGAACGCGTGTTGCCGCATGTGCTCAAGCGGTTCGCCCAGTCCCACCCGTCTATCGCGGTGGACGTCACCATCGACCAGAGCGTCAATCTTCGGCGGCGCATGGACGACAGGGCGCTGGACATCACGCTGCTGACCAATTCCTACAAGACCAGCGCGATTGGCGCGGAAGTGCTGCTCACCGAGCCGATCGTGTGGGCCGGCGCAAAGGGTGGCTGCGCCTATATGCGCGAGCCCTTGCCGGTGTCGATGTGGGAAGAGGGCTGCGTCTGGCGGGCAGGGGCGCTGGATGCGCTTGGCCGTGAAGGCCGCAATTACCGGGTGGCCTATATGAGTTCGCACACGGCGGGCCAGCGCGCCGCCATCATGGCCGACCTTGCGGTCGCGCCGCTGCCGAAATCCTTCCTTGGCAACGATATGGTCGAACTCGGCTCAAAAGACGGCTTGCCTTCCATCGGCAACTACAATCTGGCCATGGTAGTATCGCCCGACGCCAGCGCACCCGTGAATGCCGTCGCTGATCACATTCGAACGACGTTCGATGTGTTCAGGGAAACGGGAAAGTTCTGACCGTGGACTATGCATCGCCTCGGTAGCAAGGCGATGCGTATGGTCTAATCGCGGCTGCGTCGCGCCGCGCGTTCTTCCCGAGAGCGGCGGCGCGGCGCGGCGTCACCGGCGGCGGCAGCCGCGATGCTCTCGGCCGAATCCATCTGCCGGGGCGGCAGCTTGACCGCTTTCGACAGGTGGGGGAACGCATCGACCTTGTTGGGAAGCGCCATGGCGTCGATGAAGATCTGCTGGAAATGCGGCTCAAGTGCCGTCTCGATCTTCTCGATGCGATGAACCTCGTCCTCGATCTCGCGGCGATGTTCGCGGTTGAGCAGGGCCATGAGCGCACCGGTGCCGGAAGCGTTGCCGACGGCCTTGACCTCGGCCAGGTCGCAATCGGGGATCAGGCCCAGCACCATGGCGTATTTTGGATCGATGAACGAGCCGAATGCGCCGGCGAAGCGGATCATGTCGACGTGGTCGACGCCCTGTTTTTCCATCAATAGCTTGACGCCGGCATAGAGTGCCGCCTTGGCGAGCTGGATCGCGCGCACGTCGCGCTGGGTGATGACCAGGCGCGGTTCGCCGTCGCGCAGCAGGTAGGAGAAGGTGCGGCCGTCCTGGAATACGCGCGGCGAGCGCGCACCAAGGTCGCCATTGATGACGCCGTCTTCGGAGATGATGCCCGACAGGTACATTTCGGCCACCACTTCAATGATGGCGGAGCCGCAGATGCCGGTGACGCCGACCGCTTTTGCAGCCTCATCGAAGCCTGCTTCGTCGGACCATAGTTCGACGCCGATGACCCGGAATTTCGGCTCCAGCGTTTCCGGGTCGATGCGCACGCGCTCGATGGCGCCCGGTGCGGCGCGCTGGCCGCCGGAAATCTCGGCCCCCTCGAACGCTGGGCCGGTCGGCGAGGAAGCCGCAACCACCCGCGCGCGGTTGCCGAGGATGATTTCGGCATTGGTGCCGACATCGACCAGCAGCATCATCTTGTCCTGACGGTAGGGGCCTTCGGCAAGCGTGGCGCCTGCGGCATCCGCGCCGACATGGCCGGCAATGCAAGGCAGCGTGTAGAGCCGCGCGCCGCGGTTGATGTCGATGTCGATGTCGTGCGCCCAGTATTGCAACGCGCCCGATACAGCGAGCGCGAAGGGCGCCTGGCCGAGCTCGGTCGGATCGATGCCGAGGAACAGATGGTGCATGATCGGGTTGGCGACGAATACGGCGTCCAGAATGTCGTGGCGGTCGACGCCACCTTCCTCGCAGACCTTGCCGATCAATTCATTGACCGCCTGGCGCACGGCAATCGTCATGGCTTCGCGGCCGTCCGGGTTCATCATCACGTAGGACACGCGGCTCATCAGATCTTCGCCGAAGCGGATCTGCGGATTGGACGTGCCCGAAGACCCGACGATGCGGCCTGACAACAGCGACACCAGATGCATGGCGATGGTGGTCGAGCCGATGTCGCAGGCGATGCCATAGGCCTCGTTCTTCAGGCCCGGCCACATGGAAATGATGAACGGGCGCGAAACGTCCATGTCGCGATGGATGGCGACGGTGACGCCCCAATTTCCTTTGCGAAGGATGCCCTGCACCTGCGGGATCAGATGGGGGGCAATCAGCGGGTCCTTCCAACCCCAGTCCTTTTCCAAAACCAGCTTCAGGCGGTCGAGGTCACCCAGCGGCTTGTGCATGTCGGGCTCTTCCAGTTCGACATAGCAAAGCTGGATGGCGGGGTTGCGCTCGATATGGCGGTCGCTAGCGGCCTTGCGCACCACCTGCGCGTTGATGACGGTGTCTTGCGGCACGTCGATGACAAGATCGCCCTGAACCGTTGCCGAGCAGGACAGACGGCGGCCGTCGGGCAGGCCGCGAATGTGTTCGTAGCGCTCCTCCTTCGGGCCTTTTGGCGAAATGTGGTCGAGCGAGGAGACGATCTGGTGCTTGGCGAAATTGCCTTCCTGCACTTCGATCTGGCAGCGCCCACAGGTGGCGCGACCGCCGCAGACGCTTTCGACATAGACGCCGAGCTGGCGGGCCGCATCCAGCAGCGGCGTGCCGATGGGGAAGCGGCCCCGCTTGCCGGAAGGCATGAACAGCACCAACGGGTCGGTCAATTTTGGCTGCGTGTTCATTATACTTCACTTTCCGGCCAGTGCAGGTTGGCCGCTCTCGATTCTACCCTTCTCCGGTCTTTTGAAGGGAGAAGGCGATACTTCGTGCTACCTAACCTCGGCCCATCCGGGCTTCGCGTCCGCCGCGGCGGCGTCCACCGCCGGCGGCACCGTCGCCCGGCGCATTGACGGCGACCTGCGGCGGGGCGGCGTGTTCGCCGGGCTTGTAATCCTTGTAGATCTTGATCCAGTTCGTGCAGTCCTTGTCGGTGCCGGCGAGCACATTGGCGGCGCGCACGGCTTCCATTTCCTGCGGACGGACCGGGTTCATGATCGCGCTGGTCATGCCGGCGCCGATGACCATCGGGATGAAGCCGGCATTGATGCCGTGGCGATGCGGCAGGCCGAACGAAATGTTGGACAGGCCGCACGTGGTGTTGACCTTGAGTTCTTCGCGAAGCCGGCGCAGCAGCGCAAAAACCTGCCGGCCCGCGTCGCCCAGCGCGCCGATCGGCATGACCAGCGGGTCGACGACCACGTCGTGCGCGGGGATGCCGAAATCGGCGCAACGCTCGACGATCTTCTTGGCGACGGCGAAACGTACGTCGGGGTCCATGGAAATGCCGGTCTCGTCGTTGGAGATGGCGACGACCGGCACATTGTACTTCTTGATAAGCGGCAGGATGGCCTCGAGTTTTTCTTCCTCGCCGGTGACGGAATTGACCAGCGGGCGGCCCTTGGCGACCTTCAGCGCCGCCTCGATGGCCGCCGACACCGAACTGTCGATGGACAGCGGCAGGTCGACCAGGTTCTGGACGATTTCCAGCGTCTGAACCAGCAGGCCAGGCTCCGTTTCATTCGGATTGACGGAGGTGACGCCCGCATTGATGTCGAGCATGGTCGCGCCGCACGCGGCCTGCTGCAGTGCGTCCCGGATGACTGTCTCGAAATTGCCAGCCTGCATCTCGGCCGCAAGCTTCTTGCGACCCGTCGGATTGATGCGCTCACCGATCACGCAAAAGGGCTGATCGAAGCCGATGACGATCTCACGGGTCGCCGAGGCGACGATGGTGCGGGTCATGAATTTCTCCATTAAGATATAAAGGGTTCTTTATATCGTTATCTGTTTTCTATCAAGCGTTTGGTTGCCGTCATCCGGTCAATGCGCGGTCTTCACCATATCCACCTGCGTTTCGGTAATGTCTTCGTTCAATATCTGGTCGAGCCGGTCCGAAACCATCTGGTCGTCGCTTCGCGCCTCGCGCTTCCAGGGCCGACGACCCTTCAGCACGCCCGATTCGTCGACGATCTCGGCCACATACTCCTCTTGGCGATAGGCCATCACATGGATACCCGAGACACCGGGGATTTCCTTCACCTCGTCGATGATGTCGATGCAGAGCTGCTTGCCTTCCTTCTTCTGGTCCTGCGCGCCTTCCAGCCGCTTGATGACAGCGTCGGGAATATGGATGCCCGGCACGTTGCCCCGGATCCACTTCGCCGTCTTGGCCGAAGCCAGCGGACCGACGCCGCACAGGATGAAGACCTTATCCGTGTAGCCGAGGTCGCGTACATTTTGCATATAGGTGCGAAACATCGGTACGTCGAAACAGTATTGGCTTTGCACGAATTGCGCGCCGGCGGCGATCTTCTTGCCGAGCCGGTGCGGGCGGAAATCGTAGGGCGGTGCGAAGGGATTGATGGCTGCACCCAAAAACAACTGCGGCGGCGTCGTCAGCTTGCGACCCGACAGGAATTTGCCGTTGTCGCGCATGATGCGGACGGTTTCGAGCAGGGACATGCAGTCGAGGTCGAACACCGGCTTGGCGCCGGGCTGGTCGCCCGCCTGCACGCCGTCACCGGTCAGGCAAAGCATGTTGGCGACGCCCATGGCGGCCCCACCCAACACGTCGCCCTGGATGGCGATGCGGTTCTTGTCGCGGCAGGCGATCTGCATGATCGGCGCATAGCCCATGCGGGTCAAAAGGGCGCAGATGCCCACGGACGACATATGGCAATTCGCACCCGAAGCATCGACCGCGTTGATGGCGTCGACCCAGCCTTCGAATATCTTGGCGCGGTTATAAACGTCTTCGGGATCGGCGCTGTCGGGCGGATTGAGTTCGGTCGTCACCGCGAATTCGCCGCGCCGCAATATGCGTTCCAGCCGCCCGCGCGACGTGTGGCCGGGCAGGGGCTCCAGCGGCAGGTCGATGCCGGCCGGGTTTTCGTCGCGCTGGCGCCCGATCATGCCGATGCCCCGTTGTTGATTGATGCGGCCTTGGCGGTTTCACGGGCGGCAGCGGCCTGAGCGGTCACCCGAAGCCAGGCCGATGTTTCACGCAACGACTGGTCGACCGGTTTCTGGACGTCGAGAATCTTGTCGCCATGCACCATCTGCCGGGAACCTTCCCATGCCTTGACCCAGACGCAGGGCATGCCCGGTTCCACTTCGCAATGACCGTTGGCGCGGACACCACCGCAGGGGCCGTTGCGTAACTGCTTGGGGCAGTTCATCGGGCATGACATGCCGGTCGAGGACAGGACGCACTGGCCGCACATGCGGCAGTCGAACATGAAGCCTTTCACGCGCTTCTCGATGAATTTGATCGGTGCTTCGACGCGGCCATAGCCGATGCCCTTCCACAGGGGATGCAGCATCAGGAAGGCGTCGGCGAACTTGGCATAAAACCATTCGAGCAGCCGCGAATGCCGCACCGACCAGAGCCGCACCGCAAACGAACGCTGCACGCGCCGCTGCGGCGAAACGTCGGCCGGCTTATAGGCGCTTTTCGGCGCCGTCTTCTTGACCATGGTTGCCTGCGTCACCCCTGCCGGGGCCGGGGGCACCATGGTGTTTGAAGCTGTTGCCGGTCCGGCGGCCGTGGTCGATGCCGGCTGGTTTTCAGACATTTTCCTTGCCGCCTGCCTTGGCGAGAGCGATCAGTCGCTCCCGGTCGAATTTTTCTTCGAGGTGCGCCGCCGCCTTGTCCGCCTCGGCCTCTAGCTCATCGCTGACAGGCACCGGATCGGCCTTGCGCCACTCGGACAAATAGTCGCCGGACTCGGCCGAGCCACTGCGCATAGCGGCCATGTCGATGGCTTCGGTGAAGCGCAGCGACAGTTCGCGCTTGGCGGTCTGCCGGCCTCTTTTCACAATGACTTGGGCAGGAATATCGCGCCAGTAAACGACGATCAGATCGGCCATGAATTGTACTCCTCGTAGTTTCGAGCATTGCTGCATGCGTTGTCGGACTGCTTGTTATGGGACGACGCGCGCGCCTTCAAAAGCGACAGATGCGGATGTCGCAAAAAGAAAGATCGCGAGTAAGGGGTTTTCTACCAGACGCCACGCCGGAATCCGGCCCAGAGATAGAACCAGACGGTCGGGTGAAACCATTGTTTCGAAGGTAATTTGGGGTCGAATGGCGAGAGCTTTCCGGCCAGCGCATCCGCAACCGCCTCGACACAAATTGCGCGCGAAAAGGCTGCCTGCCGCAGCGCGTAGCTTGAAATCGTATCGCCCGGTTGCGGCGTTCCCCGCGCCTGGCGCAACACAGCACCCGTATCGACGCCGGAATCGACGAGATGGACCGTCGTGCCGAAATTTTCCGCGTCATTGGAGGCCAATGCCCAATAGCCGCCGTTCATGCCGCGATATTTTGGCGTGATCCCGGCGTGGTAATTGAGCACAGGGCAGAGAATTTCGGAGAGGATGTCCTTGGACATCAGGCGGCACCCGGCCAGCAACACGACGTCCGGCCGGATTTTCGCAATCGCCTCTAGGCAGGCGCGCGAATTGGCTGACGGGACGTGGATGACCGACTGATCGGCCGAGGGTTCGATGCGCAGATTTTCCTCGCGGATCATTTTTTGCATATGGCCGGTGAAGAATCGCTTGCCCAATCGCGTCAGCAGCATGGTTCCAAGCTGCCCGGCAGCCGAAACCCAGCCCTGCCGGCGGGCGCGCCGCATCAGCAGGTGCTTTTTCGATTCAGGCTGTTCGAGGATCACGTCGATCGGACCGAAACGGTCCGCAAGCGCGTTGACGATGGCCCAGATATGCAAGCCGCCTTCGGTGACGACCACGATCGGGGCGTGCGATTCAATCGTTGAAGCCATGGCTCGACCTTGTTGTCGGCGCAGGGTCTGCCGCGCGCACTCGCCAATATCCTGTGCTTGACCCGGTTAAGCCTTGGTGTTCAGCGCTTGAACTCAAGAATGTCGAGGTTGGATTCATAGTATGGCGCGGGGAATTCGATGCGCCACGCATCCGGGCCGTTGCGGAAAGCGTAGCCGACCTGATCGGTCTTGGGGCCGCTGCCATAGGGTTCCACAGGATCGCCCGCGACGTAGAAGGAGCCGAGATAGATCGAACGTTTTTCGCCATCGTCGTAGAAGAGCCCGGTGGTGCGCTGCGAGCCGCTGGTCTTTTTCAGGAACCAGCCGGAGCCGTCGTCCGTAACCTTGCATTTGAACCAGCCATAGATGACCAGAGCACCGAAATCGCCACCGACCTTGATGGTGCGGCAGCGCCAGTTGCCGGTTAGGTCCCAGTTGCCGGTTAGATTAGTGTCCGAAAACGCCACCAGCGGCCTGGCGAGCAGATCGTCCAGTTGCTTCACCTCAGCCGGATCGCCAGCCCTGGCTTCCTTGAGCGCTGCCTTGCGCGTCTCGCCATACTGATCGAGCCGGGTTTTATCAGCCGGCGTGATGAGCTTTTGCACCACCCCATCCGCCAGGGCGGCCGATGCGCCAATCGCCAAAACGGCCGCGAGGCCTATCGTGCGAAAATTCATCCAGTCCCCCGTTTTTGGCCTGCAACGGGAAGCATACGGGGTTTGGGCGTCATAGCCAACGGCCGGGCAGGATACAGGTCTATTTGGCCCGAGCAGCAATTCGTGCGGCATGCGCGAGTCCGGCCGGCAGGTCGCCATAACCGGTGGGGCGGCGCTCATAGACAAGGCCGAGCATTTTTGCGGCGCTTTCAGCTACCTTGTCGAGTTCCGGATCGTCGGTCTGGGCAAGGTAGATCAGCTTTTCATAATTGCCGAAATAGTCCTGGATAAGCTCCGGATGCTTGTCCAGCCCGAGCGGCTTCATGAAGAAGGCATCGAACTGGCGGCACAGGAAGTCGGTCATGTAGAACGACATCATGTCGTCGTCGGCCAGTTTCCGGTAGGCTTCCATGCCTTGGTAGAAGGCAAAGCAGTGCGGGCCGGGCATGCGCTCGACATCGTGTTTCTCGCAGACCCGGTCGAGATAGCCGCCCGTGCCGCAATCGGCATAGCCGACGAAGATATGCTCGTAGCCTTCAGCCTTGGCGTCGGTGATGGCCTTGTCCATGGCCGGCGCGATCCGGTCGGGATAAAAGTGGAACTCGGCGGGCAGGCAGGTGAGTTCGAGGTGATCGAGCTTGAGTTCCTGCTTCACCGCCAGGATTTCGCGCGCCAGCATGCCGCAGGCGATGACCAGAAGCCGCTCGGGCTTTCCGGCCTTGTCGGCGTCGGTGATTTTAAGCGCGTGTTCCATGGAACAAGTTCAACGTTCTGCCGTTTGTGGAAGCGCATTCATTCATGAGAGGGAAGGCCAGTCATGACACTATCCAGATATGCATCCATCGTCGCCATTGCCAGCCTGTTGGTCGTGACCGGCTGCGCCAACACCATCCGCGGTGTCGGCAAGGACGCGGCAAATACGGTCAACGCCACGCAGAACGCCGGCAACAACGTCGCCAACGCTACGGAGTAATTACTTGCAGGCTTCCCACTTAACCGTGGCGTGGTCAGCCGAAGGGCCGCTCGAAAGGGCGGCCCTCTCGTTGTTCAGGCGTTGGCGAGAAGGTTGTGCTTGCGCTTCATGAAGTCCTTGGCCGTCTCGACCGCCACGGCCGCATCGCGGCAATAGGCATCGGCGCCGACAGCCTTGCCGAACTCTTCGTTGAGCGGCGCGCCGCCGACCATGACGACGTAATCGTCGCGGATGCCCTTTTCCTTCATCGTGTCGATCACGACCTTCATGTAAGGCATGGTAGTGGTCAAAAGCGCCGACATGCCCAGGATGTCGGGCTGGTGCTCTTCGATGGCGGCGAGATATTTCTCGACCGAGTTGTTGATGCCGAGATCGATGATGTCGAAGCCCGCACCTTCCATCATCATGCCGACAAGGTTCTTGCCGATGTCGTGGATATCGCCCTTGACGGTGCCGATGACCATCTTGCCCTGCTTCGGTGCGCCGGTGGCTGCAAGCAGCGGGCGCAGGATGAACATGCCGGCCTTCATGGCGTTGGCGGACAGCAGCACTTCCGGCACGAACAGGATACCGTCGCGGAAATCCTCGCCGACGATGCGCATGCCCTCGACCAGGGCCTCGGTCAGGACCTTGTAGGGTATCCAGCCGCGCTCCAGCAGGATGTTGGTGCCTTCCTCGATTTCCTCCTTCAACCCGTCATAAAGGTCGTCGTGCATCTGCTGCACGAGTTCGTCGTCGGAAAGCTCGGACAGAATGATCTCGTCGTCGGCCATGTTTATCCAGCTCCAAATGCCAAGCGATCAGCCGCAGGGCTAATACGTTGGACAATACCTATCCCGTGGGGGGTGTCTATCCATAGCTGATTTGCGACTTCCGGCAAAAAGAAAGCGACTGGAAATCAATCGGATTCCTTGTCGATTTTGCGACAGGCGTTGGCGCTGGCTGGCCGTTTCGATTAGGGTGCATGACTACGATCCGGCGGGAAGCCGCAATATGAGCGGCCGGAAACGTTTTCAAGGAAGAACGATCATGAGCGAACACGCGGCAGTTGACCAGGAAGCGTCGAATACGCGACGCGGGCGTGCAGCCAGCGGCGGCGCGGCGGCGCGGCGCGCGGCGCGTTCCGGCGGCGGCCCCGGCACCCAGCTCACCTATATCAAGCGCAACATCAAGGTTTACGATGTGCTGGACGAGGAAGGTCTGGCGCTGATCGAGAAGAATACGGACATTGTTCTCGAAGAGACCGGCATCATCTTCCGCGACGACGAAGAAGCGCTGAAGCTCTGGAAAGAAGCCGGCGCCGACGTAAAGGGCGAGCGCGTGCACTTTCCGAAAGGCTTGTGCCGGTCGCTCCTGAAGACCGCGCCCTCCGTTTACACGCAGCATGCGCGAAACAGCGAGCGCTCCGTGCAGATCGGCGGCAACGCCACCGTATTCGCGCCGGTCTATGGTCCGCCCTTCGTGCGCGATCTCGACGGCAACCGCCGTTATGCGACGATCGAGGATTTCCGCAATTTCGTGAAGCTTGCCTATATGGCGCCGTCGATCCACCATTCGGGCGGAACGGTGTGCGAGCCTGTCGACGTGCCGGTCAACAAGCGCCATCTCGACATGATCTATTCGCACATCAAGTATTCCGACAAGCCGTTCATGGGCTCGGTCACAGCGCCGGAGCGCGCGGAAGATACGATCGCGATGGCCAAGATCCTGTTCGGCGACGATTTCGTCGAGAACAACACGGTGCTGACCTCGCTCATCAACGCCAACTCGCCGATGGTATTCGACGAAACCATGCTGGGCGCGCTGAAAGTCTATGCGCGCCACAACCAGGCCTGCATCGTAACCCCGTTCATCCTGGCCGGCGCGATGAGCCCGGTGACGGTGGCCGGCACGCTGACGCAGGTCCTGGCCGAAGTGTTGGCCGGCGCTTCCTTCACCCAGTTGATCAAGCCGGGCGCGCCGGTGCTGTTCGGCACTTTCGCATCGTCCATTTCGATGCAGTCGGGTGCGCCGACCTTCGGTACGCCGGAGCCGTCGCTGGTGTCTTACGGCGCAGCGCAGCTTGCGCGCCGTGTCGGCCTGCCGTTCCGCACCGGCGGTTCGCTGTGCGCCTCCAAGGTCGAGGATGCGCAGGCCGCTTATGAGAGCGCCAACACGCTGAATTCGACCATTCTGGCCGGCACCAACTTCGTGCTGCATGCGGCAGGTTGGCTCGAAGGCGGCCTCGCCTCCAGCTACGACAAGTTCATGATGGACATCGACCAACTCGGCATGACGCAGAAATTCGCCGAGGGCGTGGATCTTTCCGAAAACGGCCAGGCGATGGACGCTATCCGCCAGGTCGGGCCGGGCAGCCATTATCTCGGCTGCGACCACACGCAGGCGAACTTCCAGACAGCCTTCTACCGCTCGTCCATTGCCGACAACAATTCGTTCGAGCAATGGCTGGCCGAGGGCGAAAAGACCGCGCCGCAGCGCGCCAACATCCTGGCTCGCCATTGGCTGGAGACATACGAAGCGCCGTTCCTCGATCCGGGCATCGACGACGGCTTGAAGGACTTCATCGCAAGGAAGAAGGAGTCCATGCCCGACGCCTTCACTTGAAAGGAGCCCGATACAGGCCGGGCTAAAGTGGCCAACATCATTCACAAGGAAGTCTGGCGGAGCGCGTTCTCCGACCCCGACAAGAAGCAGCGTTGACCTTGACGCCATGAGCCCCGGCCGCGCTCTCCTTGCCGAAATTGCGGCCGGCCTTGCTGAAAATGGGCTGATCGCTCGCGGCGGCTTTGTTTTTGACGCCAACGACGAGCCGCCGCCCGGTCCTTCCGGCTCGCCGGCAAAGTCCGTCCTGCTGGTTGGGCAGGCGGGCGGCTCGTCCTGGCCTCATTTTTCGCGCTGGCGCGAGGGACAGTCTCCCGACCTGAAAAATCCTCTCGATAGGTGGTCGCGCGAGGTGATCGGGGCCGTCGCGACGGAGACGGGCGCGCGGGCGGTCGGCCCCAATGACCAGCCCTATCTCCCGTTCCAGCAATGGGCGATGCGGGCCGAGGGCCTGAAACCCTCGCCACTTGGTATCCTCATGCACCCCGAATACGGGCTGTGGCATGCCTATCGCGGCGCGTTGCTGTTCGATATCGCGTTCGATTTTCCTGTTAAGAGCGCGAATCATCTTTGCGACGCATGTGTCGGAAAACCTTGCCTGAAAGCCTGTCCTGTCGATGCATATTCGGTGGGCGGCTTCGCCTATGAACGATGCCTGTCGCTTGTACGTGGCGCAAACGGTCACGCCTGCCGCACGGGCGGATGCCTCGACCGCAATGCCTGCCCCTATGGCACCGCGTATCGCTATCCGGCGGACATGCAGGCATTTCACATGGCGGCTTTCTCACGGTAACATCCCGCACGAAATGTTGAAGCGCAGCCTCCCGGACTGGCTTGCACCGGGCCAATACACGGGTATCTATCGCCTGAAACAGCGGAGGGCGGCATGCCGAAGAAAGAAATCGAGATCAAGACGGACGACGGCATGGCCAAGGCCGGCCTCTTTCGGCCTGCCAACGATGTTTCCGCCGGCGCGGGTGTTATTTTCTACATGGATGCCTTCGGCCCGCGCCCGGCGCTCGACGGGATGGCGGAGCGGCTGGCCGGAGAAGGCTATGTCGTGCTGGTGCCGGATCTCTTCTATCGCAATGCGCCCTATGGCCCCTTCGACGCCAGGACTGCATTTGCCGTAGATCCGACCGCTACACAGCTTCGCGGCATGCTGGCCGGCACAACGCAGGCGATGACACAGGCCGACACCGGGGCGTTTCTAGACGCACTGGATCGGGAAGGCGCGACCGGCCCCATCGGCGCGGTCGGCTACTGCATGGGCGGGGCGCGTGCGCTGAACGCCGCCGCCGCCTTTCCGGATCGTATCGGGGCCGCCGCCAGTTTTCATGGCGGCAATCTCGCCAGCGACCCGGGTGACAGCCCCTATCACAATGCCGCACGGATCAAGGCGCGGGTCTATGTCGGCAGCGCTGGCATCGACAAGAGCTTCCCGCCCGAGCAATCCGCACGTCTGGCCGAAGCATTTCGAACGGCGGAAGTCGACCACATCATCGAGAACTATGTCGGCATGGCGCATGGCTGGTGCGTGCCGGACCACAGCGTCTATGACGAGGCCGGCGCGGAGCGCCATTGGAAGCGGCTCACCGGCTTTTTCGCCGAAGCGCTGGCGTAACTACTTCTCCGACACACCAGCCTCGGCGAAACTCGCCATGCGCGCATGGCATTCCAGCGCCGAGCGCACGATGTTGACGGCCAGGCAGGCTCCCGAGCCTTCACCAAGCCGCATGCCGAGATCGAGCAGCGGCGGCAGGTTGAGCACTTCAAGCAGGCGGCGGTGGCCGGCTTCCGCCGATACATGCGCGGCCAGCGTATGGGCAAGGCCGGAAGGATGCAACTTGGCCAGCGGTGCGACGGCTGCCGAACAGACGAAGCCGTCGAGCAATACCGGGATGCCGTGATGGCGCGCGGCAAGCGTCGCGCCCAAAATGGCGGCAAGTTCGCGCCCACCCAGTGCCGCGGCAACCGCCAGTGGATCGGAAAGCGCTCCGGCATGGCGCTTCAGCCCGGTCTCAATGGCCGAAACCTTCCGGTTGAGGCCTGCGTCGTCGACGCCGGTGCCGCGCCCGGTCCATTGCTGCGCGCCGCCGCCGAACAGGGCGGCTGAAATCGCGGCGGCGGGCGTCGTGTTGCCGATGCCCATCTCGCCGAAACAGACCAGATCGAGATCCGCGTTCACCGCGTCATAGCCGACCGATACGGCAGCAAGGAATGCATCGGTTTCCATTGCCGGGGTTTGCGTGAAATCGCCGGTCGGGTGGTCAAGATCGAGCGGGATGACGGCAAGTTCCGCGCCGGCGATCCGGGCCAACTGGTTGATGGCGGCCCCGCCGCCTGCAAAATTCGCGACCATCTGCACCGTCACTTCCGACGGAAAGGCCGAAACACCTTGCGCGGTGACGCCATGGTTGCCGGCGAACACGAATACCTTGACGCGGTCCAGTTTCGGTATGGCCCGGCCCTGCCAGCGCGCCAGCCATGAAGCGATCTCTTCCAGTCTGCCAAGGCTGCCTTGCGGCTTGGTCAATGTGTCCTGGCGGCTTCTGGCGGAAGCCGCCATTTTCTCGTCGCCAGCCGGGAGGTCGAGGCAGGCCGTGCGCAATTCTTCGAGCGATTTGAAGGGCATGGGACAAAAATCTCCAACAATGAGTCAGGAAAGAAAAATGGAAGCGACAAGCAGGATGACGATCTCGCTCAGTTGCTGAAGTGCGCCGACCGTATCGCCGGTGTGGCCGCCGACCTGTTTCAGGCAGATCAGGCGAAAGCCGAAGGAGAGCGCGATTAACAGGACAAGGGCGGTGATCGCGCCGCTTATGCCCAGAAAGAAAAGCGCTGCCGCACCGAGAACTGCGCCAACGCCGGCGACCTTGAGCGAGACCGTTCCCGCACCGGCCGACAAGCCATCGGCGCGGGCAGGCGGCAGCAGGTGCATGAACGCGCCGGCCAACCCGCGCGAGGCCATATGCGCGGCTATGAGGGAGCAAACAACAGCCGTGACACTGCCGAATTCCGAGAGCGCGCTCCAGCGGATCAGCAGCGAGAGGCCGAGCGCCACCGCGCCATACGCGCCGATGCGGCTGTCGCGCATGATCTCCAGCTTTTGTTCCCGCGACTTCCCGCCGCCGAACCCGTCGGCAACATCCGACAGGCCGTCTTCATGCAGGCAGCCGGTGGCGAGCGCCATCGAGGCCAGCGTCAGAGCGGCGGACGGCGCGGCAGCGAGGCCGCAATAAGTCGCAACAGTGTAGATCGCGCCACCGATGAGCGCGACCGCCAAACCGGCAATGGGGGCCGCCCAGATCGCCTGCGCCAGCGTGCGGCCGCGAAAATTGATGATGGGCAAGGGCAGGCGCGTGAAGAAGACAAGGCTGAGCGCGATGTCGGCAAGTGCTTGGCGGGGGCTTGGCTGGTTCATCGTTCAGGCCTTCGCGATGGCGTGGAAGAATGCGCCGCTGACATGGCCGCGCCGGTAGCCGGAGGTGCCGAGCGGGTTGCCCTGTCCATCGGAAAGGTCGGCGAGCGGGTCGTCATTGCCGGGGGGAATCATGCGCGCATAGTGGAATTCATGGCCGCGCACCTGCGTGCCTCGAACGCCCAGCGGGCAGTCGGCGAGCAACCGAGCCTGCCGATAGCCGAGGTTCATCTTGCGCTTGGAGAAACTAGTGGAATGGCTGAGCAGGCCGAGCATCCGGTGGTTCTCGCCGGCCGCATCTTCCAGCGTCTCGCCCAGAACCATGAAGCCGCCGCACTCGCCATGGACGGGTTTTGCTTCAGCGAATTTTTGCATGCCGGCGCGGAAATTATGCGCGGCGGCCAGTTTTTCGGCATGAAGCTCGGGATAGCCGCCCGGTATCCAGCAGACGTCGCAATCCATGCGCGGCGCTTCATCGGCCAGCGGCGAGAACGGCACGACTTCGACACCGGCCGCGCGCCAATGCGCGGCGACATGCGGGTAGAGGAAAGTGAACGCGGCGTCCTGCGCCAATGCGATGCGCTGGCCGGGCGGCTGCAGGGCATCGTCAAAGCCGCCTTCGACAGGCGCGAGCGGAGCCGCCAGGCGCATCACCGCGTCGAGATCGATGGAAGCCTCGACCATATCCGCCATGCGGTCGATGAAGTTCACCAGGTCGGTATGCTCGCTGGCCTGAACGAGCCCGAGATGCCGTTCCGGCATGGAAAGCGTCGGGTCGCGCAGGATCGCGCCGACCACCGGCAGGCCAAGCGCCTCGACGGCGTCGGTGCAAAGCTTTTTGTGGCGTTCGCTGCCAAGTCGGTTGAGCACTACGCCCGCCATCCGCACGTCCGGATGGTAGGTCGCGAAGCCTTTTGCGACGGCGGCGACCGTCGTGGACTGGCCCGATACGTCCAGAACCAGCAGCACCGGGACGCCGTAAAGGGCAGCGAGATCGGCAGCCGCGCCGGTGCGGCCGGGCGTTGACGGGATGCCGTCGAACAGGCCCATGGCGCTTTCGAGCACGATGAATTCCGCATCGTCGGACGCCTGCGACGCAAGCCCGTTGAGCAGGCTCGGCGTCATCGCCCAACTGTCCAGATTGACACCGGGAAGGCCGGTCGCGGCAGCATGGAAGCCGGGGTCAATGTAGTCCGGGCCGGATTTCGCGCCGCGCACGCGGATGCCGCGCCGCGAAAGCGCGCGCAATATGCCGATGGTGACGCTGGTTTTTCCGGAGCCGGAGCGCGGCGCGCCGATGATGATCGCTTTTGCGGTCATGATTTTTGCGCCAGTTCGGCCCGCATCGCGACAATGCCGCCGACGACGATCAAGGCGGGGGAAACCACGTTTTCCCGCTCCGCCGCTTCCGCCAGCGTGCCTAGCGTGGCGACGATTGTGCGTTCGCCGGGCAGGGTGGCGTTTTCGATCAGGGCCGCCGGTGTGTCTGCCGCCAGCCCGCCGGCGCGCAGATCTGCGATTGTCGCTGCCATGTGGGTCAGGCCCATATAGATGATGAGCGGGTGGCCGGTGCCGGCAAGGGCTGCCCAATCGGGCCGGTCGTCGGACACGGCGGCGAAGCCGGTTGCCAGGATCACCGCGCCGTTGACGCCACGCATGGTGGCGGGAATGCCGGCGGATGTAAGCCCCCCGAAGGCGGACGTGATGCCGGGCAGCACGCGGTAGGGAATGTCGTTTTCAACCAGCGCCAGCGCCTCTTCGCCGCCGCGCCCGAAGACGTAAGGGTGCCCTCCCTTGAGGCGCACCACCTTGCGGCCTTCCTTCGCCAGCTTGACCAGCAGGGCGTTGATGTCGCGTTGCGGGATCGACAGCCGGCCGCCACGCTTGCCGACATGGAATTTCTCGGCCTGTTCAGCCACCGCGACGATTTCGGGCGACACCAGCGCGTCGTGCACCAGCGCATCGGTTTGCGCAAGCGCGCTCAGCACGTCTAGCGTCAAAAGGCTCGGGTCACCCGGACCGGCACCGGCCAGCCAGACATGGCCCGGCTCCAGTGTGCGAAGCGGAGCGTTGAGGCGGGCGAGAGCACCGGCAAGGGCTGTGGTTGCGCTCATAATCCGTCCCGTCCGCGAAAGCGGCGCTGGTAGAAAGCGTCGTAGAGTGAGCTTTCCGCAAATTCCTGCGCGGCCAGAGCGCGCCCGACGAAGATGACCGCGGTGCGCTCCATCGGGTCGGCCGCCAGTTGCGCTTCGATTGTCTCCAGCGTGCCGGTCAGCACGCGCTCGTCGGGCCAGGAGGCGCGAAACACGATGGCGACGGGGCAATCCGCACCGTAAAGCGGGCTGAGTTCGGCGACGACACGGTCGATGGCATGGATGGCCAGATGTATGGCCAGGGTAGCACCCGTGCGGCCGAACGCGGCCAGCGTCTCGCCCGGCGGCATTTTCGAGGCGCGGCCGGAAACACGGGTGAGCACCAGGCTCTGCGCCAGTTCGGGAATGGTCAGTTCGCGGCGAAGGGCGGCGGCAGCGGCGGCGAAAGCAGGGACGCCCGGCGTCAGCGTGTAGGCGATGCCGTGTTTTTCCAGCCGGCGGATTTGCTCGGCAACGGCGCTCCACACCGAAAGATCTCCGGAATGTAGCCGCGCGACATCGTGGCCTTGTTCATGTGCGGCCAGATAGGCTGCCTCGATCTCATCGAGGGATAGCGGTGCGGTGTCGATAAGTTTGGTGCCCGGCGAACAATGCTGGAGCAGTTCGGGCGATACGATCGAACCCGCATAGAGGCAGACCGGACAATCGGCGAGCAGCCTTGCCCCGCGCAGGGTTATGAGGTCGGGAGCGCCCGGGCCGGCACCGATGAAATGGACAGTCATGCGTGGGCTCCGTTCGTCGCTATGGCGCAGGTTACGCCGCCCACCGCCACGCGCGATCCGAGCAGTTCCGCGTGTTGCCCTGCGGCGGCAAGGGCTGCGGTTTCCGACACGGATGGCGAGCCTGTGGCTGCGAGAGAATGCTCCGAGCGGGTGAGCGCGCGCAGCGACACGGCCCGTAATGCGGCTCTGTCAACCAGAAGAACAGGCAAGCGAAGCGCTTGCCCAACCGCCGTGATGGCGACCTCGGCCTGCTTGAAATGGGCGGTGGCAAGTGCGGAAAGGTCTGCCGTCGATAGGCCGTGTTCCGCGAGGGCCGCGTCGATGGCGGCGCGCACGTCATTCGCGCCGACGCCCTTTTTGCAGCCGATGCCTGCAACGATCATGGCTTGACCCAACTCCATTGCGTGACGGGCATGGCGGGCCGCCAAGCCAGCATGCTGCCGACGGGCGACGCGCGCGAAATGGAAAGGCGCGTCAGCTCGCCGCCAAGGCTGGCACGGCGGGCCAGCAGTAGCGCTTCCATTTCCAGCGTTACTCCGTTGGCGACCAGACGCCCGCCGGTGGTTAGGGCGCGAATGGCCGTGTCCAGAACCTCGGTGTCGGTCCCGCCGCCGCCGATGAAAATCGTGTCGGGCTGTTCCAGGCCGGTAAGCGCTTGCGGGGCAGTGCCCTCGATAATCGCGAGGCCGGGAACGCCGCAGGCAGCGGCATTGCGGCGGATGCGGGCGGCGCGGTCGGTATCGGCCTCGATGGCGATGGCGCGCATCGACGGGTGCGCCAGCATCCATTCGATGGAGATCGAGCCGGAACCCGCGCCGATATCCCACAGCAATTCGCCGCGACGCGGTGCAAGGGCGGAAAGCGTGACGGTGCGGATTTCGCGCTTGGTGATCTGGCCGTCATGCTCGAACAGATGATCGGCCAGGCCGACTGTCAGCGGCAGGATTCTCGCGTCTAATTCTGATTCAAGTTCGAGTGCCAAGATATTGAGCGGATTGATATTTTCGATGGTTAAGGAATCGGCGCGCGCGGTGCTGATGCGCTCTTCCGGGCTTCCGAGTGCCTCAAGCACCGTCAGCTTCGAGGGGCCGAAACCTGTTTCGGTCAGAAGTTTCGCGATTGCCTTCGGCGCATCGGCATCGGAGGTCAGCGCGAGAATGCGGGTTTTAGCGTGAAGCAGTGGGCGGATCAGGTCGATCGGCTTGCCGTGCAGTGAAATGGTCTCGACGTCTTGTAGCGCCCAGCCAAGCCGTGCTGCGGCAAGCGAAAAGCTCGACGGTGCGGGAATGACATGCATTTCGCTGACCGGCACCTTGCGCGCCAGCGTGACGCCGACGCCATGCAGGAACGGATCGCCGGACGCCAGCACGCAGACCTTATTCCCGGCAAGCGCCAGCACATCGCGCATTTCCGCATCGAAAGGGGTCAGCCACGGGGTGAGCACTCCCTTGGCAAGGGAGTGGGTCAGTTCGAGGTGGCGCTTGCCGCCGAAGACGAATTCGGCTTCAGCGATCCGCCGCTTGGCCTCATCGCCCAGACCCGCTACACCGTCCTCGCCGATGCCGATGATGCTTAGCCAGGCGGCGCGTGATTGATGTTCAGCAGGCATGATGACCCACCGCATTCTGATCCTCGGCGGAACCACGGAAGCAAGGCAACTGGCCGCCAAGCTTGCTGCCAGCTACTCCGTGACGCTGTCCTTGGCCGGCCGCACTGAAAATCCCGTCGCGCAGGGCGCGCCGACGCGCGTCGGCGGTTTTGGCGGGGTAGACGGGCTGGTCGCCTATCTGGCCGGAGAAAAAATCGACCTGCTGGTCGATGCCACGCATCCTTACGCGGCGTGCATTTCGGCCAATGCCGCTGACGCCGCGCACAAGGCCGGCGTGCCGATCCTGGCACTGCGCCGTCCCGGTTGGGAACAGGGCGCGGGCGACCGCTGGATTCTTGCGGACGACGTTGCCGGCGCAGTCGCTGCGTTGGGCACGGAGCCCAAAAGAGTTTTTCTCGCGCTTGGCCGGCAGGAAGTTGCGGCTTTCGAGGCCGCACCCCAGCACCATTATCTTGTGCGCAGCGTCGATCCGGTAACGCCGCCGCTGGCTGTTCCCAGTGCTGCCTATGTTCTGGCGCGCGGGCCGTTTCCTGAAGCGGAGGAACGCGCGCTGCTGGTCGATCACCGGATCGATGTCATGGTTTCCAAGAATAGCGGCGGGCTCGCCACCTATGGCAAGATCGCGGCCGCGCGGGCGCTGGGCATCGAGGTGATCATGGTTCGACGGCCGACCCTGCCGGTGGTCCCTTCGGCTGAAACCGTCGAGGCGCTGATCGGAATGATCGATCATTGCCTCGCCCCGGTGGCCGAGCGCGGTGTGTAGACCAAAGCCGGCTTGTCGCCGCGCTTGATGATGCGGGTTTCCGGCGAGCCGATGATGATGCAGGTCGCCATGTCGGCTTTGGCAGCGTCGGCATCCGCCAGCAGAAAGGTCTCGATGCGCTCGTCGGGGCGGCCGGCGGCGCGGCCGAAGATGACGGGCGTGGTTCCGGGCAGGATCGCGGTCAGGCATTCGAAGGCTCGGCCAAGCTGCCAAGGGCGCGCCTTGCTGATCGGGTTATAGAGCGCGATGACGAAGCCCGCGCCCGCCGCCGCCAGCAGGCGCAGTTCGATCAAGTCCCACGGCTTCAGATTATCGGACAGCGAAATCGCGCAGAAATCATGGCCGAGCGGCGCGCCGATGCGCGCAGCGACGGCCAGCATGGCAGTGATGCCCGGGATGAAGGAAAGCTCGATGGCGCGCCATTCGGCCGGGCCGGCCTCGATCGCCTCGCATATCGCCGCCGACATGGCGAACACGCCGGGATCGCCGCCGGAAACGACGGCGACGCGGTGGCCCTGCGATGCCTTGACCAGCGCGTCCTTGGCGCGGGCCAGTTCCTCCCGGTTGTCGGAAGCGACACGGGTCTGGTCGGCGCGCAGGTCTAGCCGGTCGACATAGGGCGTGTAGCCATAGAAGAACTCGGCCTCAGCGACAGCCTGCGTGGCCTCGGGCGTGATCTGGCTGGCGTTGCCCGGTCCAAGGCCGATGACGGTGAGACGCCCGCTCATAGCACCATCCCAGAAGCGAGTTCGCCCGGACGATTCACCCAGCCGGCCACCAATATGATGGTGAAATAGGGGGCCTTGTCGTCGGTCTTGTCGGTCATCTTCATGGAAGCGCCGTTGGCCATGGTGCCGCGCTCGACATAGACGGCCTTTTCCAGCTTGCCGGATGCTCGCAGCGCGCGCCTGATTTTCGGCAGATTACGGCCGACCTTCATGATGACGGCGGCGTCGGTGTCGGACAGGCGGCGAGTCAGTTCGGCTTCGCTCATCGTGCCGGGCAGCACCGTCAGCACGTCGTCGCCTTGCACGATGGGCTGGCTGGTCGCCGACCAGCAGCCGGACATGGCGGTCACGCCGGGGATGACCTCGGTCGGGAAACGGTGTGCCAGCCGCACATGCAGGTGCATGTAGGAGCCATAGAAAAGCGGGTCGCCCTCGGACAGCACGGCAACGGTGCGGCCGGCATCGAGATGGGCCGCGACGGCGGCGGCCGACTGCTCGTAGAAGGCCAGGATCTGCGCCTTGTAGTCGTCGTGATCCTTGTCGATCTCGGTGGTGACCGGATAGTAGAGCGGCAGTTCGACAATTCCGGGCTTCATATGGCCATGGACGATGGCGCGGGCATTGCCATTGGCGTTGCGCTTGGCGAAGTGGGCTACGACATCGGCCTCGGCCAGCGCGCGCACCGCCTTCAGCGTCAGCAGTTCGGGATCGCCGGGGCCGGTGCCGACGCCGATCAGGCGGCCTTGTGCTGATGTGGTCATAGGCCGGGCCTCGCCAGTGCGTTGAGGGCGGCGGCGGTCATGGCGCTGCCGCCAAGCCGGCCGCGAACGATGGCGTAGGGAACGCCATAGGAATTTTCGGCCAACGCATCCTTGGATTCGGCGGCACCGACGAAGCCGACCGGCATGCCGATGATGGCGGCGGGTTTCGGCGCGCCGTCGCGCCGTTTCTCCAGCAGGTAAAACAGCGCGGTCGGCGCGTTGCCGATGGCGACGACCGCCCCCTCCATGCGCTCGCCCCACAGGTCGATTGCGGCGGCGGAGCGGGTATTGCCGATTTCCTTGGCCAGTTGCGCCGTGCTCGGGTGGCGTAGAGTGCAGATCACCTCGTTTCCAGCGGGCAGGCGGGCAGCGGTGACGCCGCGCGCGACCATCTCGGCATCGCAAAAGATCGGCGCGCCGGCCAGCAAGGCGGCACGGGCAGCGGCGACGAAATTTTCCGAGAATACGAAGTGTTGAGCCGCCTCGACCAGGCCGCAGGCGTGGATCATGCGGACGGCAACATCGGCCTCGGCTTCCGAAAAGCGCGAAAGATCGGCCTCGGAACGGATGATGGCGAAGGAGCGCTCATAGATCGCCGTGCCGTCGTGGATATAGTCGTAGGCGGCCATTTTCAATCCTGTCGGTATGCTTGAGCGATGCCCGAAATGCCGAGCCGTGCAAGGCCGGCGGCTACGGATTCGCCCGGTTGGTGAGCAGCGCGCATTACCATTGCAACGCGGCCGATGCCATGTGCCGCGTCATAGCGTGGCCTGTAACCGACAGGAAGGCTTTTTGCCGTTCCGTCCACGACAAGGCCGGCTCCCTTTTCATCGCCGACCAGGGTCAGGGTCGCAGGGGCAGGGTGCGCGCATCCCTTGGCGCAGCCGGAGATGTGCAGCGTAAAGGACGGGTCGAACAATTCGGCAAGTTTTCCCGCGATTTCATCGGCGATTTCGCGCGTGGCGATCAGGCCCGAGGCGCAGGCTGGCGCACCGGGGCATGCCGCGATTTTCGCGCGCGGGTCGGTGGAACTGGTGACGAAGCCGAGTTCGGCGGCGCGCGCTTGCAGCTTTTGGTAGGCATCTTTGGAAAGCTTTGGAAAAAGCAGCGCACGCTGCGGCGCAAGGCGGATTTCCGTTGCGCCGAGGGCGCTGGCCTCGCGGGCAAGCGCGATGATTTTTTTTGCGATCATCGATCCGAAGGGCAGGCCAATGCCGACGGCAAAAGCGTCATCGGCGAGAGGAAAGATGGCGACGGGTGAACGGTTTTCGCGAAGGACCGCTAGAGCGGCGGGCGTGATGTCCAGCAAATCCTTGGCGCGGCCTTCGAGGCCCAATGTGGCAATCGCTTGCAGGATGGAAAGGACGGCGCTCGGCGCTTCGGGGGTGTTCATCGAACGGATCAGCTTGGCAGTCATCGCGCTGCCGGCGATGGCGAGGCGCCACATGACCTCGCCGTCTTGGCGCTGCGCGGTCAGTCGTATATCGGCAAGGATGTCATCCATCGTCAACCGGCCGCCGCCGTCGATCACGACGGAGACTTTCGGCCCTAGACGCGAGGAGAGGCCGGTATCCGCAATCGTTTTGCGGATCGCTTGCGCCAGGGGGCGCGGGTCGGCGATCTCGTCCGGATCAAGCCCGGCCAGCGGGCCGGTTTCCACCGGTACGCCGGTGCGGACCGGGATACCGAGCGCGTCCACTTCCAACTCCAATTGCTGGGCGCTTTCCTCCGTCAGGCCGCGTATCTGAAGGCTGCCGCGCGCGGTGATTTCCATGATGCCGTTGCCGTGGCGCTGTGCCGCTTCACACAGGTCGATCAATTCATTCGGGGCGAGCCCGTCGGTTGCGGGATTGAGGCGAACCAGCAAACCGTCGCCAGTCTTCATTGGTGCGGACAGGGCCGGGCATGCGCCGCGCCGGGTGAAGGCGTTCATTCCACCGCCTCCACTTCGTTGGGCGTTGTCGCTTCGGCAATGAGGGCGGCGAGGTCGTCGTCGATGGAATTGCGCAGCGGGTGCCACAGGCCGCGCCGCCGGGCCGACAGGAAACGCTCGGCAATGAATTTCGCGGTCGCCGGGTTTTCGCGCAGGATGAAGGCCCGCACCTCCCGGTCGCCGACATAGGCGTCATGCAAGGCCTCGATGAGTTCGCCTTGAATGGCGTTCGTCGTCTCGGCAAAGCCGACGAGGCGGTCGACCGTTTCGGCGAATTCGGAAGCGCCGCGCGGACCGTGCCGCATCTGACCGTCGATGAAGCGCTTGTTGACGGCGCGTGCTCGCACGACACGCGAAACGGCTTGAGAAATCGAGCGGGGGCGGGGGCGTTGCGGGTCGGTGGTGTCTAGCACGATGACGTCGGCATTTTTGCCAAGTGCTGCCAGCGCCGCCGAAAAGCCGCCGATGAAGGCGACGTCGGCGGAACCTTCCAGAATGTCGCGGCCGGGGTCGTCGCCGGTGTGGACGAGGAGGTCGGCCTCGGCGATGCGTTCAGCGAACGCGCCCGGCATGGAAATACCTTCGCCGTTTGCGCCGCCATAGGCGTGCGACGCGGCTGCGAGATAGGCCTGGCCGATTTCTTCGCGGGTGCTCCAGTCGCCGCTGGACAGAAGGTCTTCGACGCCCGCGCCATAGGTGCCGGGCGACGAACCGAAAATGCGCGGGCTGATTCTTCCGGCGGCGCGGGTTTCGGCGGCGAGCGGGTTTTCCGAATCGTCCTCGTCGCGGGTGGCGACGGCATTAGCGGCAGCGTCGATCAGCGCGATCTGCATCGGGAACATGTCGCGGAACAGGCCGGAAATTCGCCAGGTAACGTCGATGCGCGGACGTCCAAGCAAAGCGGGCGGCAACACCTCGATGCCGGTGACGCGGCCGGTGGCGGCATCCCATTGCGGGCGGCATCCCATCAGCGCCAGGCCTTGCGCGATTTCCTCGCCGCCGGTGCGCAGCGACGCCGAGCCCCACAGGTCGATGACCAGCGAGCGCGGGTAATCGCCATGCGCCTGCATGTAGCTGAGCACGATTTCGTCGCTCTCCGCCTTGCCGATGTCGAACGCCGTGGGCGTCGGCATGGTGCGCGGGTCGGCGGTGAACAGATTGCGCCCGGTCGGCAGCACGTCGGTACGGCCACGCGCCGGCGCACCCGCCGGGCCGGCGGCGATGTGCTTGCCGTCGAGCGTGGCGATCAGCGCGTCTTTCTCGGAGGCAGTGCTCTGGCGGCGCAAGGGATCGGCCTCGTCTTCGGGCGAGCGGCCGTAAATATGCAACCCGTCTTTGATGGCGAAATCCTTCAGGTCGCACAGCCAGGCATCGATGCGGCGCAGGGCTTCGTCGGGCGCATCGGTTTTCGCGACGCCCGCTTCCTTGGCGAGGTTGGTTTGCGCGGCGGTTTCGACGATCAGCTTGGCCAGCAGGTCGCGGCGGCGGCGGTCGAGGCCGTCGGCTTGCGCATACTCGTCCACCAAGCGCTCGAGCTTCTGCTGGTTTTCGTCCAGTCCGGCTTCCATCAGCGGCGGCGGCAGGTGCCCGAGCGTCACGGCCGAGATGCGGCGCTTGGCCTGTGCTGCCTCGCCCGGATTGGAAACGATGAAGGGATAGACGACGGGGAGCGAGCCGGTGACGATCTCGGGAAAGCAATTTTCGCTCATGGCGACCGTCTTGCCGGGTAGCCATTCCAGCGTGCCATGCGCACCGACATGGACGATGGCATGGACGCCAAGCACCCTTCGCAGCCACAGGCCGAAGGCGAGCAGTTCATGGCGCGGCGGCAGCGTCGGGTCGTGATAGTCGGCGCGGCGGTCGGCGGAGCGTCCACGATCGGGAGCCAGTGTTACGGTGACATTGCCGAAGGTGGCGGCGCGGAAGGGTATTTGGGGGTGGGTCGTGTTCAGTTTTCCCCAAGCTGCCTCGACGGCCTCGCATGCGGCGGCGGGCAGTTCTTCGGACAAGGCAAAATAGTCGGAGGTGCTCAAACCGTGGCTGTCGCGCACCAGCAGTTCCAGCAGCGCGCGAGGCGATTGCGGAATCGCTTCAACGGCATAGCCGTGGTCTTTCATGTCGTGCAGCATGGCTAGAACGCTGGAAGGCACATCGAGGCCGACCGCGTAGCCGGTGCGGCCGGGCGCGCTTGGATAGTCGGGGATGAGGATCGCAAGTTTGCGTTCAACTCGCGGTGTGCGTTGCAGGCGGATGAAGGTTTTTATGCGCTCCGCAACCTGCGTGACGCGATCCGGTTCGGGACGATTGGCGAGCGCGCGCAGCCCGAGCGCCGGATCGGTGTCCATCTCGCCCTTGAACGAGATCGCGCCGGCCAGGATACGGCCGTCAAGTTCGGGCAGGACCACGTGCATGGCGAGATCGGCGGGGGCGAGGCCGCGCTGGTTTTCTTGCCAGATATCGCGGCGCGTCGTTGCCACGATTACCTGGAATACCGGCACGCCGGCGCGGTCGAACAGCGTCTGGCTGCCCGGTTCAGCACCCGAGGCGAAGGCCGTGGCGGCGACGATGGCAGAGGGGTTCAGCGTGGTAAGAGCGGTTTCGACGACGGCAAGCGAGGCCGGGTCCTTCAGGCTGGAGACGAAGATGGGAACAGGCGTCATGCCGCGCTGCCGGAGCGCTTCGGTCAAGGAATCGATGGGGGCGATATCGGCCGCTTGCAGCATGGAGCGATAGAAGAGAATGGGAACGACGGCGGCCGTTTTGTTCTCGATGCAAGGCGCTTCGACGACGCCTCTGCCCGGCTCGTAATAGCCTGCCTTAGGCACGGTGACCGGGTCGGCGGCGGAAATGTCTGTTCCGGCCAGTTGCGCTAGGCGATGCACCAGGGCTGCCATGTTGGCGGAGCCGCCTTCGCGAAAATAGTCGAGCAGCGCGTCGAGCTCGGTGCGGGGCAGGGTGGAGGCCTCGATCAGCCGCAAGTCCTCGTCGCGGCATTCGCCGGGCAGCAGCGCCAGTTTAATGCCGCGAGCGCGCGCGATGGAGGCAAGCTGGTCGCAGCCGTAGCGCCACCAGTCATAGCCGCCAAGAATACGGACAAGGATGACTTTTGCATGCTGCGCAACGCTGTCGATCCACAAATCGACGGACATGGGATGGCGCAAATCGCGCAAGGGCGCGAGCCGCATCGACGGCAAGCGCTGCGCGTCGGCCTGCCATGCAGCCGCCAGACCGGCCAGATCACTATCGGTGAAGGACAGCGCCACCACATCCGCCGGCGTCTGCCGCAGATCGACAGGCTCGGCGAGATCGTCGAGCGAGGCGGAAGTGGTGGTCAGGATGTGCATCGTGAGCCAGTGTTGCGGTCAGCCGATCAATATTTTCTCAATGGCCGGACGATTGAGCCCCTTCAGGCCGATGACTACCAGGCGCGAGCGGCGGTCGTCTTCGGCCGTCCAGGCGCGGTCGTAATAGTGGGTGACGCGGGGGCCGACCGCTTGCAGCAAAAGCCGCATCGGCTTGGCCGACACTTCAACGAAGCCCTTCACACGCAGCACGTTTTCCTGTTCGGCGGTGGCGGCGACGCGCTTGGCGAGGTCGTCGGGGTTCGCGATCGAGGGGATGTCGATGATGATCGAATCGAAATCGTCGTGCTCATGGCCGCCCATGCCGTCGTGATGGCTCCAGCGGTTTTCGATGTCGTCTTCGACGGCGAGGCCGAGGCCGAGCAGCACCGACGGATCGACCTTGCCTTGCGAGACCGGCAGGGTTTTGACGGCGCGGGCACGGCTCTTGGCGATGATGTCGTTGGCGCGCGCCATGGCGGCATCGTCCATGAGATCGCTCTTGGACAGGATGATGAGATCGGCGCAGGCGACCTGATCCTCGAACACTTCCTCGACCGGATCGTCATGGTCGAGCGTCGGGTCGGCGGCGCGCTGGGCGGCCAGCGCATCCATGTCGGAAGCGACCTGACCGGCGGCAAGGGCCGCTCCGTCGACCACGGCGATGACGCCATCGACCGTGACGCGGCTTTTGACCGCCGGCCACTGGAACGCCTGGACCAGCGGTTTGGGCAGGGCAAGGCCGGACGTTTCGATCAGGATGTGATCGACAGGAGGTTGGAGTGACAGGATACGGTCGAGCGCGGGCACGAAGTCGTCGGCGACGGTGCAGCAGATGCAGCCATTCGCGAGTTCGACGATGTTTTCTTCCGGACAGGTGTCGATGCCGCAGCCTTTAAGAATTTCGCCGTCGACGCCGATGTCTCCAAATTCGTTGACGATGAGGGCCAGCCGCTTGCCGCTGGAGTTCTCCAGCAAATGGCGAACCAGCGTGGTTTTTCCCGAACCGAGAAAGCCGGTGATGACGGTGCAGGGAACACGGGATGCGGTCATGGTCAGTCCTTCAGCGTGGCAAGGGGAGGGATGCGCGCGACAAGGCCGCGCTTCAGCGAATCGGGGCGGCCGCGCCAGGGGATGAGACCGTCGCTGGACGTGGCGAAGAGTTTTGCGCCGGCGACGAGATCGGGGCCGCTGGTTACGGTCAGGTCGCCGAAAACATAGCTCCAGCAGCCGTCGCGCAGGATGGCTGCGCTGAGGCGGCGCTTGCAGTTGCCAAGGCATTCGACGGTGCGGATATGGATGTTTTCGTCGATAGCGGCGCGGCGTGTATTTTCCGCCAACGTCTCGCCTGCGCTGGGACGGGCATCCGAGCCGGTTTCGTCGCGGCACGATGAACAGACGATGATCGTCGCCTCGATACCGGATAGAATATCGGCGGACTCAGCCGGAAAATTGCCGTTCTGGTTCAAGACCTGCTCCATGCCCGGAAACCCGCCAGGCTATCGGATTATTTCTCGCAGACGGCAGGTCTCCTGGCTCGCGGGTCATCGCCTTGGCCGCCTTCCCAGGAAAATCCCAGTGGCATTCGGCCTTGGCTCGTCGCTTACAGTTGCGGGGACAGCCGCGGATTTGCGACTTTCGTCGCGCACCGCATTCCCTCTTCGCTCCTCCCTGTGAAAAGAGGAGACCGTCTGGAGCGGATTTAGGCGTTAGTGAGAGGCCGTGTCAACGTGTCGATGCGACAGCGCGATGTCGGCCAGCGCCGGTCCGAGATCGCCGGCCGGCGTGATTTCGATATGTTCAAGGCCGAGCCAGCCCTGCATCTGCTTCAGTTCCTCGAAAAGATGGGCGGCGGCGTCTGTGGGTGCGGTCGCTTCGGCGTAGGCGGCGTGGACGCGCAGCACGCTTGCCGGGCGGTCGGCCTTGAGGTCGACGCGGGCAGCGATTTTATCGCCGAGCAGGAAAGGCAGCACATAGTAGCCATATTGGCGCTTTTCGGCCGGCGTGTAGATTTCGATCCGGTAGCGGAAGTCGAACAGGCTTTCGGCGCGCGAGCGCTCGAACACCAGCGGATCGAAAGGCGCGAGCATGGCGCGCGCCTCGACTCGGCGCGGCATGCGGGCGTCCTTGTGCAGAAAAGCCGGCTTGTTCCAGCCTTCGACGCGGACGGGCAGAATTTCGCCTTCATCGACCAGTTCTTCCAGCCTGCCCTTCATGTCGGCGGGAGAAAGGCGAAAATAATCGCGTAAACAGTTGGCGGTGGCGATGCCGTGCGCGCGGGCCGATATGCGCAGCAGTTCGCGGTGGGCGTCGGCGGGCGAAGGCGTGGGCAGATCCAGAACCGCCTGCGGCAGCACGCGTTCGGGCAGGTCGTAAAATCGCTTGAAGCCGCGCCGATAGGCGGTGGTGATGCGGCCGGCCCAGAACAGCCATTCGAAGGCGTGCTTAGCCTCGCTCCAACCCCACCAGCCGCCGGAACCTTTCTGGCCGTCAAGCTCGGATGCGGCAATCGGCCCGCGCGCCACGATTTCGCGAAAAATGTCTTCTATATAGGCGGCGCGTTCGCGGCCGAATTTGGCGAGGCCGCCATACATGCCGTCGCCGCGCTCCGCCCGCGCCATGCGCCAGCGCATCAATGGCCAGGTTTCGACCGGAAGGTAGGAAGCTTCGTGCGCCCAATACTCGAAGACTGCACGTTTTCGTGAAATGGCAGCATTGTCGAGCAGCGAAAGCGGGTAGGGGCCGAGCCTGGAATAAAGCGGCATGTAGTGCGCGCGGATCACGGCGCTGACGGAATCGATCTGCAACAGGCCGGTCCGCGACAAAACGCGCGAAAAATGCCGGCGGTCCGGCGTGCCGGCTGGCCGCGTGTCACAGAAGCCTTGTGCAGCAAGCGCTATGCGGCGCGCGAGCCGGAGCGATATGTTTTCCTTCATGCCGGTTCCGGGCAATCCTTGAGCTTGGGGGCGGTGATTCCACGCATGGTAACAGGCATCCGGTACAGGAATGTCAGGAGATAAAAGTGGAGTAAGAAAAGAAGGAAATCAAACGCGCGCCAATCGGGCCAGTTTACCCACCGACGCCATTCCGATACCGTATTTTGAACAAGGTTTGACTTGCTTCGCCCTGAGTGCTGCGCTAACCCTCGCCGCGTTGCAGCATAGGCTCTAAACCGGTTCAGCACGCGCGTCGCGTTTCCGTGTTCGAGAATGGTGCTATAGATCAAGGCGGATTGGCCGCATCGGGAAGTTGGAGCATGAACGCCCTTATCAGTTCATACCTGCCCATCGTCATTTTCATCGGCGTGGCGCTGGTTGTCGGTCTGGCCTTGCTGGCCGTACCGTTCATGGTGGCCTTCCGCAGCCCCGATCCGGAAAAGCTTTCGGCCTATGAATGCGGCTTCAATTCGTTCGACGATGCCCGCATGAAGTTCGACGTCCGCTTTTACCTGGTGTCGATCCTGTTCATCATCTTCGATCTTGAGGTGGCCTTCCTGTTTCCGTGGGCGGTCTCCTTTAGCGAGATTGGCATGCTCGGCTTCTGGTCGATGATGGTGTTTTTGGGCGTGCTGACCATCGGCTTCGCCTATGAGTGGAAAAAGGGAGCGCTGGAATGGGATTGAACGACAGTTCCGGCACGCTGGTCGCGCCGCGTCCCAAGGGTATTCTCGATCCGAACACCGGCAAGCCGGTCGGCGCGGACGATCCGTTTTTCCTGGGCATCAACGACGAGCTTTCCGACAAGGGATTTCTGGTCACCTCGACCGAGGCGTTGATTACGTGGGCGCGTACTGGCTCGCTGATGTACATGACCTTCGGCCTGGCCTGCTGCGCTGTGGAAATGATCCACTCCGCCATGCCGCGCTATGACAGCGAGCGTTTCGGCATTGCGCCGCGCGCTTCTCCGCGCCAGTCGGACGTGATGATTGTGGCGGGCACACTGACCAACAAGATGGCGCCGGCGCTGCGCAAGGTCTACGACCAGATGCCGGAGCCGCGCTACGTCATCTCCATGGGTTCCTGCGCCAATGGCGGCGGCTATTACCATTATTCCTATTCGGTGGTGCGCGGATGCGACCGCATCGTGCCTGTGGATATTTATGTGCCCGGCTGTCCGCCCAGCGCGGAAGCGTTGATGTACGGCCTTCTTCTGTTGCAGAAGAAAATCCGCCGCACCGGCACGATCGAGCGGTGAGCGCATGAGCGACCTACTTCACGACCTCGCGGATCATATCGCGGCAACCGTCGGTGCGGACGTCCTCGAAAGCGTCGTCGCCTATGGCGACCTGACGCTGACGGTGAAGGCCGCCGACATCGTCCATGTGGCGACTTTCCTGCGGGACGATCCGAAATGCCGGTTCATCTCCATCATCGATGTTTGCGGGGCGGATTACCCGTCGCGCCCTGACCGTTTCGAGGTGGTTTATCACTTCCTGTCGCCGCATTTGAACCATCGTATTCGCATCAAGGTTTTGGCGAATGAGGATACGCTGGTGCCGTCGATTACCGGCGTCTTTGTTGGCGCCGACTGGTTCGAGCGCGAGACTTACGATCTTTACGGCATCCTGTTTTCCGGTCACCCGGACTTGCGGCGCATCCTCACCGATTACGGTTTCGAAGGGCATCCGCTGCGCAAGGATTTTCCGCTGACCGGCTTTGTCGAGGTGCGCTATGACGACGAGGCCAAGCGCGTCATCTACGAGCCGGTGGAATTGAAGCAGGAATTCCGCAATTTTGATTTTCTCTCGCCGTGGGAAGGCACCGACTACGTGCTGCCGGGCGATGAAAAAGCCAAGGCGAACTGAGGCAAACTATGGCCGAAACGTCGGTACGTAATTTCAACATCAATTTCGGTCCGCAGCATCCGGCGGCACATGGCGTCTTGCGCCTTGTGCTGGAACTGGACGGCGAGGTCGTGGACCGTGTCGATCCGCATATCGGACTGCTGCATCGCGGCACCGAAAAGCTGATGGAGCACAAGACCTATCTCCAGGCTGTGCCCTATCTCGACCGGCTCGATTATTGCGCGCCGATGAACCAGGAGCATGCGTTCGCGCTCGCCGTCGAGCGCCTGCTCGGCATCGAGGTGCCGAAGCGCGGGCAACTGATCCGGGTTCTCTTTTCCGAGATCGGCCGCATCATGTCGCACCTGCTCAACGTGACGACGCAGGCCATGGACGTCGGTGCGCTGACGCCGCCGCTGTGGGGCTTCGTCGAGCGCGAAAAGCTGATGGTTTTCTACGAGCGCGCTTCCGGCTCGCGCATGCATGCCGCGTATTTCCGGCCAGGCGGCGTGCATCAGGACCTGCCTGAACAACTGATCGAGGACATCGGCCGCTGGATCGATCCGTTCCTGAAGTCGGTCGACGATCTTGACGTGCTTTTGACGCCGAACCGTATCTTCAAGCAGCGCAATGCCGACATCGGTGTCGTTTCGCTGGAAGATGCCTGGGCCTGGGGCTTTTCCGGCGTCATGGTGCGCGGCTCGGGCGCCGCATGGGATTTACGCAAGTCGCAGCCCTACGAATGCTATGACGAGATGGAATTCGACATCCCCGTCGGCAAGAACGGCGACTGTTTCGACCGTTACCTGATCCGCATGGAAGAAATGCGCCAGTCGGCGCGGATCATGCGCCAGTGCGTGGACCGGCTGCTTGGCAAGGACGGCACCGGGCCGGTATCCAATCTCGACGGCAAGGTGGTGCCGCCGAAGCGGGCCGCGATGAAGCGCTCGATGGAAGCGCTCATCCATCACTTCAAGCTTTACACCGAGGGCTACAAGGTGCCGGCGGGCGAGGTCTATGCGGCCGTCGAGGCGCCGAAGGGCGAGTTTGGCGTCTATCTTGTCTCGGACGGCACCAACAAGCCTTATCGCTGCAAGCTGCGCGCGCCGGGGTTTGCCCATTTGCAGGCCATGGATTTCCTCTGCCGCGGCCACATGCTGGCGGACGTCACCGCGATCCTCGGCTCCCTCGATATCGTGTTTGGTGAGGTCGATCGCTAATGAGTGTGCGCCGTCTAGCAGAAGCCAGCGTCCAGCCAGCAAGCTTCGCCTTCGACCAGGCGAATACGGCGGCCGTGAAGCAGTGGATCAAGAAGTATCCGAAGGGCCGCGAGCAGTCTGCGATCATTCCGCTTTTGATGATCGCGCAGGAGCAGGAAGGCTGGGTCACGAAGGCGGCCATCGAGTCGGTCTGTACCATGCTGGACATGCCCTTTATCCGCGGGCTGGAAGTCGCGACCTTCTACACGCAGTTCCAGCTGAATCCTGTCGGCACCCGCGCCCATGTGCAGGTCTGCGGCACCACGCCCTGCATGCTGCGCGGCTCAGGCGATCTGATGGATGTGTGTCGCTCCAAAATCCACCATGACCAGTTCCACACCAACGATGGCGGCACGCTGTCGTGGGAAGAGGTCGAATGCCCCGGCGCTTGCGTCAACGCGCCGATGGTGATGATTTTCAAGGATGCCTATGAGGATTTGACGCCGGAGCGGCTGGCCGAAATCATCGATGCGTTTGAAGCGGGCAAGGGCGACACGGTGAAGCCCGGTCCGCAGAACGGCCGCATGAATTCGGAGCCGTTTGGCGGACTCACCTCGTTGACCGACGAGAAGGCCATTCTGAAGTCGACGCGCGACCGGGAAGCAAAGGCTGCTTCCAAGGCCGCGAAAATTCCACCTTCCGATGCCGCCAAGCCCGCGACCGACAAGGCGGAGACCAATCCCGCATTGAAAACGCCGGCCAAGCCCGCACCCGCCGCTGAGACGAAGTCGCCTTCGCCGACTTTCAGCGCCAAGCAGGCCAACAAGGCCGAGCCGGCTGTCGAGGCCGTCGAAGGCAAGCAGCGTACCGGGCTGAAGGTGACTGCGGCGCCGAAGGGCGCGTATCAATCGCCACAGTTGCTCAAGGGCGAGCCGGTCGGAGCCGGCGGCAAAAAGGTCGCCGCAGCGGCTAAGCCTTCGTTGGAACACAAGGATCGCCCTGCCGCCATCGCCAAGCCTGCCGCGGTGGACGATCTCAAGCTGATTTCAGGTATCGGGCCGAAGAACGAGGGCATCTTGCATTCGCTTGGTATCTTCACTTTCGCGCAGGTCGCTTCTTGGAAGAAGGCCGAACGCGACTGGGTCGACGGCTATCTCAATTTCCATGGCCGGGTCGAGCGCGAGGATTGGGTGAAGCAGGCCAAGGCGCTCGCCAAGGGCGGCGTCGCCGAATACATCCGCGTCTTCGGCAAGAAGCCGGTCTGAGGGACGAAAAATGCTTCAGGACAAAGACCGCATCTTCACCAATATCTACGGCCGGTTCGACAAGTCGCTGGCCGGCGCGATGGCGCGTGGCGCATGGGACAATACCCCCGGCATCATCGCCAAGGGCCGCGAGTGGATCGTCAACGAGATGAAGGCGTCCGGCCTGCGCGGGCGCGGCGGGGCGGGCTTTCCGACCGGTCTCAAATGGTCGTTCATGCCCAAGCAGAGCGACGGCCGCCCGAGCTACCTTGTCGTCAATGCCGACGAATCCGAACCCGGCACCTGCAAGGACCGCGATATATTGCGCCACGATCCGCACACGCTGGTCGAAGGCTGCCTGCTCGCCGGTTTCGCGATGGGCGCGGTTGCCGCCTACATTTATGTGCGCGGCGAGTTCATCCGCGAGCGCGAGGCGTTGCAGCGCGCCATCGACGAGGCCTATGCGGCCAAGCTGATCGGCAAGGGCAACACATCCGGCTACGACTTCGATATCTACATGCACCACGGCGCCGGTGCTTATATTTGCGGCGAAGAGACGGCGCTGCTGGAAAGCCTTGAGGGCAAAAAAGGCCAGCCGCGGCTGAAGCCGCCATTCCCGGCCAATGTCGGTCTCTATGGTTGCCCGACGACGGTCAACAATGTCGAATCCATTGCCGTTGCTCCGACCATCCTGCGGCGTGGCGCGGCCTGGTTCTCTTCGTTCGGCCGCCCCAACAATGCCGGCACCAAGCTTTTCTGCATCTCCGGCCACGTCAACAATCCGTGCACGGTCGAAGAAGCGATGTCGATCCCGTTCCGCGAACTGATCGAGACGCATTGCGGCGGCATTCGCGGCGGCTGGGACAATCTGCTGGCGGTTATCCCGGGCGGAGCCTCGGTGCCGCTGGTGCCGGCCGAGCAGATCATCGATACGCCGATGGATTTCGACGCCCTGCGCGATCTCAAGTCGGGTCTCGGCACGGCTGCCGTCATCGTCATGGACAAGTCGACCGACATCGTGAAGGCGATCGCGCGGCTATCCTATTTCTACAAGCACGAAAGCTGCGGCCAGTGCACGCCGTGCCGCGAAGGCACCGGCTGGATGTGGCGGGTGATGGAACGGCTGGTGGTCGGTCAGGCGCAAAAGCGCGAGATCGACATGCTGCTCGACGTCACCAAGCAGGTGGAAGGCCATACGATCTGCGCGCTTGGCGATGCGGCGGCGTGGCCGATCCAGGGCCTGATGCGGCATTTCCGTGGCGAAGTGGAACGGCGCATCGACGAATTTTCGCGCAATGCGCACCAGGCCGAGCCGGTGCTGGTGGCGGCGGAGTGACGATGACGAAGGACACGAAAGACATTTTGCCGAAGGAGGTCGCTAACGCTGTCGACCTGCTCGCGAATCCTGTTGCGGGTGCTGTGGCGATGTCGGCGTTCGGCATCGGGCTTGCCAGCCATGCCTTCGGCGTCTGGGTGGGTGCTATGACGGGCGCGGCAGGCGTGTCCAAGCAGTTTTTCGACCCGGAAGTTGCTGGGCAGCCAACTGAGGTGGCGAAGCCGTCGAAAGTCGTGGCCAAGTCCAAGCGCGTCAAAGCGGACGTTCTGGCCGAGGATGTTCGTCAGTCGATACCGGCCGACAAACTGGGTGCAGCCGATGATTTGAAGGCGATTTCGGGTGTCGGGCCGAAGCTGGAGCAGGTTCTGAACGGGCTCGGCATCCGGTCTTACGGGCAGATTGCCGCGTGGACACCCGACGAGATCGAGGCGACGGAAGAGACACTTGGCTTCAACGGTCGAATCGTTCGTGACGATTGGATCGGTCAGGCTGCGGCGTTGGCTGGAACGAAACATTGAATTGCTGCCGCTGGCCGCTTCGGTGGCTGCGGAGAAGAAGAATTGCGGAATGTCCGCAGAGGTTTGAGGCGACATGACTAAGCTCAAGGTCGACGGGAAAGAGATCGAGGTACCCGACCACTACACGCTGTTGCAGGCGGCGGAAGAGGCGGGTGCGGAAGTGCCGCGCTTCTGCTTCCACGAGCGGTTGTCGATTGCCGGCAACTGCCGCATGTGCCTGGTCGAAGTGAAGGGCGGGCCGCCCAAGCCGCAGGCTTCCTGCGCCATGGGCGTGCGCGATCTGCGCCCTGGCCCGAATGGCGAGCCGCCGGAAGTCTTTACCAATACGCCGATGGTCAAGAAGGCCCGCGAAGGCGTGATGGAATTCCTGCTGATCAACCATCCGCTCGATTGCCCGATCTGCGACCAGGGCGGCGAGTGCGACCTGCAGGACCAGGCGATGGCGTTCGGTACCGACGGCTCGCGCTACAAGGAAAACAAACGCGCGGTCGAGGACAAATATATCGGCCCGCTGGTCAAGACGATCATGACGCGCTGCATCCACTGCACGCGCTGCGTCCGCTTCACCACGGAAGTGGCCGGCATTTCCGAGCTTGGCCTGATCGGCCGTGGCGAGGATGCCGAGATCACCACCTATCTCGAAAGCGCGATGACTTCCGAGTTGCAGGGCAACGTCATCGACCTGTGCCCGGTCGGCGCGCTGACCTCGAAACCCTATGCGTTCCAGGCTCGTCCGTGGGAATTGACCAAGACCGAATCCATCGACGTGATGGATGCGGTGGGTTCGGCTATTCGTGTCGATTCTCGTGGCCGCGAAGTGATGCGCATCCTTCCGCGCATCAACGAGCAGGTGAACGAGGAATGGATTTCCGACAAGACCCGCTTCATCTGGGACGGCCTTCGCACGCAGCGCCTTGACCGGCCCTATGTGCGCAAGGACGGCAAACTGGTGCCGGCTAGCTGGGCCGAAGCCTTTGCCGCGATCAAGGACGCCGTCTCAAAAACTTCGCCAGACAAGATCGGTGCGATTGCCGGCGATCTGGCCGCCGTCGAGGAAATGTATGCGCTGAAGCAGTTGATGGCGTCGCTGGGATCGGCGAACCTTGATTGCCGGCAGGACGGTGCGGCGCTCGATCCAGCGCTTGGCCGGGCAAGCTACATCTTCAACTCGACCATCGAGGGCATCGAGCAAGCTGATGCCGTGCTGATCATCGGCGCTAATCCTCGTTTCGAGGCTTCCGTGCTCAACACGCGAATTCGCAAGCGCTTCCGCGCCGGCCCGCTGCCGGTCGGTGTCATCGGCGATATCGGCGACACGCGCTATGACTACGAACAACTGGGCGCCGGCCCCGAATCGCTGAAGGATCTGGCCGATGGAAACGGCAAGTTCTTCCAGACGCTCAAGAAGGCCAGCCATCCGCTGATTATCGTTGGACAAGGCGCGTTGGCGCGTGCCGACGGTGCGGCGGTGCTGGGCCAGGCGGCCAGGCTTGCGGCTGCCGTCAAGGCAAACCGTGCGGACTGGAATGGCTTTGCCGTGCTGCATACGGCTGCGGCGCGCGTCGGCGGTCTCGATCTGGGCTTTGTCCCGGGCGAGGGCGGCAAGGACGTTGCCGCCATGCTCGGCGGCACCGAAGTCCTGTTTCTGCTTGGTGCTGACGAACTCGACATGGCCCGGACCGGCGGCGCATTCGTCGTCTATATCGGCACGCATGGCGATGCCGGCGCGCATCGCGCCAACGTCATCCTACCGGGCGCGGCCTATACGGAAAAGTCGGGCACCTATGTCAACACGGAAGGCCGCGTGCAGCAGGCAAGCCGCGCCGGTTTCGCACCCGGCGACGCGCGCGAGGACTGGGCGATTTTGCGGGCGCTGTCGGATGTGCTCGGCCATAAACTGCCGTTTGATTCGCTGCCGCAGCTTCGCGCCAAGCTTTATGCGGAATATCCGCATTTCGCCCGCATCGACCAGATCGCCGCAGGAGACGAGGCCGATATCGCCAACGTGGCGAAGCTGGGCGGGACGCTGGGCAAAGGTGCTTTCACCTCGCCGATCAGGGATTTTTACCTCACCAACCCGATTGCGCGCGCTTCGGCGGTAATGGCGGAGTGCTCCGCTCTGGCCCATAACGGCTTCAAGCAGGCGGCGGAATAAGCATGGACACCTTCTTCTCCTTCTACGTACTGCCGGCGCTGATCATCCTGTTGAAGTCGGTCGTGCTGATCGTCGTGCTTTTGATCTTCGTGGCCTATATTCTCTACGCCGACCGCAAGATCTGGGCGGCGGTGCAGTTGCGTCGTGGTCCCAACGTCGTCGGCCCCTGGGGCACGCTGCAGGCTTTCGCTGACCTTTTGAAGTTCGTTTTCAAGGAACCGATCATTCCCTCCGGTGCCAACAAGGGCGTGTTCCTGCTGGCCCCGCTGGTATCGGCGGTGCTGGCGATCTCGGCATGGGCCGTCATTCCGGTCGATGCCGGCTGGGCCATTGCCAACATCAATGTCGGCATCCTGTTCGTGCTCGCCATCTCCTCGCTCGAAGTCTATGGCGTAATCATGGGCGGCTGGGCGTCCAACTCGAAATATCCGTTCCTCGGCGCGCTGCGCTCGGCGGCGCAGATGGTGTCCTATGAAGTCTCGATCGGCTTCGTCATCGTCACCGTGCTGCTCTGCGTGGGGTCGCTCAACCTGTCGGATATCGTGTTGTCGCAGCAGGATGGGCTCGGAACGCGCCTTGGCCTGCCCAATACGCTGCTCGACTGGCATTGGCTGTCGCTGTTTCCGATGTTCATCATCTTCATGATCTCGGCGATGGCCGAGACGAACAGGCCGCCCTTCGACCTCGTGGAGGCGGAATCGGAACTGGTGGCAGGTCACATGGTCGAGTATTCCTCGACGCCGTTCCTGCTGTTCTTCCTCGGTGAATATGTCGCCATCGTGCTGATGTGCGCGCTGACCACCATCCTGTTCCTCGGCGGATGGCTGCCGCCCTTCGACTTCGCGCCGTTCACCTGGGTTCCGGGCGTGATCTGGTTCGTGCTGAAGGTGTGCTTCGTCTTCTTCATCTTCTCGATGGCCAAGGCGGTGCTGCCGCGCTACCGCTACGATCAGTTGATGCGGCTCGGCTGGAAGGTGTTCCTGCCGATCTCGCTGTTCATGGTCGTGGCAACGGCCGCGTTTCTCAAATTGACGGGATTTGCCTGATGTCCGGGTTCAGCCAGGCGGCGGTATCGCTGCTTCTCAAGGATATTGTCGCCGGCTACGTACTCGGCTTGCGCCAGTTCTTTGCGCCCAAGGAAACGATCAACTATCCGCACGAGAAGGGGCCGATCAGCCCGCGTTTTCGTGGCGAACACGCCTTGCGCCGCTATCCGAACGGTGAAGAACGCTGCATCGCCTGCAAGCTGTGCGAGGCAATCTGCCCGGCGCAGGCGATCACCATCGAGGCCGGACCGCGCCGCAACGACGGCACGCGCCGCACCGTGCGCTACGACATCGACATGGTGAAGTGCATTTATTGTGGCTTCTGCCAGGAAGCCTGCCCGGTGGACGCGATCGTCGAGGGGCCGAACTTCGAATTCGCGACGGAAACGCGCGAGGAACTTTATTACGACAAGGACAAGCTTCTGGCGAACGGTGACCGCTGGGAGCGCGAACTGGCGCGCAATATGGAGTTGGACGCTCCGTATCGCTGACAAATCGGACGAACAGGGGACATGGCTGGAAGATGAAGCCGAAGAGTTTGCGAACCTTTCGGACACGCCCATCCCCTGAATTTTGAGTTGTGCATGTTTCTTTCGGCTCAGGTCTTTGAACCGGATCGGAACATGCGCTAGGAACACGCGGCTTCGCTACCGGAGGCGGTACGAGGCATTGTAGACGGGCAGGGCGCTGGCGCTTTGCCGGACAGGAACCCGGGGGAACCCATGCTGAACGGACTAGAGGCGGCCTTCTTCTACCTCTTCGCCTTTGTCGCGGTGGCGTCGGCCTTTATGGTCATCGCCTCGCGCAATCCCGTGCATTCCGTGCTGTTCCTCATCCTCACCTTCTTCAACGCGGCCGGGCTGTTCATGCTGGCGGGCGCTGAATTCCTGGCGATGATCCTGCTCATCGTCTATGTCGGCGCGGTCATGGTGCTGTTTTTGTTCGTCATCATGATGCTGGATGTGGACTTTGCCGAGTTCAAGAGCGGAGCGCTGCAATATGCGCCCATTGGCGCGCTGGTCGGCCTCATCCTGGCCGTGGAATTGATCGTGGTGACCGGCGGCTATGTGTTTTCGCCGAAGATCGACGCCGTCGCCTCCCACCCCATTCCAGACCTCGCGGTGCGCTCGAATACGGCGGCGCTCGGCGACATCATCTACACGGACTATCTCGTTTTCTTCCAGATCGCGGGCATGGTTCTGCTCGTCGCCATGATCGGCGCCATTGTGCTCACGCTGCGTCACAAGCCGAACGTCAAGCGCCAGCATATTCCGACGCAGAACGCCCGCACGCCGGAAACGGCAATCGAAATCAAGAAGGTTGTGACGGGGAAGGGTATCTGACATGAGCGTCGGCATCGGACACTACCTGACCCTTTCGGCCGTGCTGTTCACGCTCGGCATCTTCGGCATCTTTCTCAACCGCAAGAACGTCATCGTCATCTTGATGTCGATCGAGCTTCTGTTGCTGGCCGCAAATCTCAATTTCGTGGCGTTCGCCTCGGTGCTGGGTGATCTCGTCGGGCAGGTGTTCACCCTGTTCGTACTGACGGTCGCTGCGGCGGAAGCCGCGATCGGGCTTGCCATTCTCGTCGTATTCTTCCGCAATCGCGGCTCGATCGCGGTCGAAGACGTCAACATGATGAAGGGCTGAGGAATGTATCAGGCCATAGTCTTTCTTCCCCTTATCGGCTTTCTGGTCGTCGGCCTGTTTGGCACGCCGCTTGGCGCCAAGGCGTCGGAATATATCACCTCCGGCCTGCTGGTGATCTCGGCGGTGCTGTCGTGGGTCGCCTTCTTCTCCATCGGTTTTTCGAATACGGAAGTATTCACCGTGCCGGTGCTGCGCTGGATCCAGTCCGGCGGCATCGACGCGGCATGGGCGCTGCGCATCGACACGCTGACCGTGGTCATGATGGTGGTGGTCAACACCGTGTCGGCGCTGGTTCACATCTATTCGATCGGCTACATGCACCACGATCCGAACCGGCCGCGCTTCTTCGCCTATCTGTCGCTGTTCACCTTCGCCATGCTGATGCTGGTGACCTCCGACAATCTGATCCAGATGTTCTTCGGCTGGGAGGGCGTCGGCCTCGCCTCCTATCTGCTGATCGGTTTCTGGTACAAGAAGCCGACCGCCAATGCCGCCGCCATCAAGGCGTTCGTCGTCAACCGTGTTGGCGATTTCGGCTTCATCCTCGGTATTTTCGGCGTGTTCGTGCTGTTCGGCTCGCTCAACCTCGGCACCATCTTCGCCAATGCCGCGACGTATCTGCCGGCCGAGGGTGCGCCGGAGGGGGCTGCGGTGCTGAATTTCCTCGGCTACATGCTCGATAAGCAGGCGGCCATTACCATCGTTTGTCTGCTCCTGTTCATGGGCGCGATGGGCAAGTCGGCGCAGGTGCCGCTGCACACCTGGCTGCCGGACGCCATGGAAGGCCCGACGCCGGTTTCGGCGCTTATCCATGCGGCAACCATGGTTACCGCCGGCGTGTTCATGCTGGCGCGCCTGTCGCCGCTGTTCGAGCTTTCGCACACGGCGCTCCTGATCGTGACCTTTATCGGCGCGATTACCGCCTTCTTCGCGGCGACGGTCGGCCTGGTGCAAAACGACATCAAGCGCGTCATCGCCTATTCGACCTGCTCGCAGCTCGGCTACATGTTCGTGGCGCTGGGCGTCGGCGCCTATGGCGTCGCCATCTTCCACCTGTTCACGCACGCCTTCTTCAAGGCGCTTTTGTTCCTTGGCTCCGGCTCGGTCATCCATGCGGTGTCGGACGAGCAGGACATGCGCAAGATGGGCGGCCTGCGCAAGCTGATCCCATCCACCTACTGGACCATGATCATCGGCACGCTGGCGCTGACCGGCGTCGGCATTCCGGCGACGATCATCGGCACCGCCGGCTTCTTCTCCAAGGACGCCATCATCGAGGCCTCTTTCGTTGGTCAGAACTCGATGGCCGGCTTTGCCTTCCTGCTTCTGGTCATCGCGGCCGGCTTCACCAGTTTCTATTCGTGGCGGGTGATTTTCATGACCTTCCACGGCGAACCGCGCGCCAGCCACGAGGTCATGCACCATGTGCACGAATCGCCGCCGGTGATGCTGGTGCCGCTGTACATCCTGGCCGCAGGCTCGCTGTTTGCCGGTGTGCTCTTTGCCCACTATTTCATTGGCGAGGGCTATGCCGAGTTCTGGAAGGCGTCGCTGTTCACGCTGCCGGACAACCACGTGCTGCATGCCATGCATGAAGTGCCGTTGTGGGTGCAATTGGCGCCGATCGTCGTCACCGTCATCGGCTTCCTCTTGGCGTACCAGTTCTATATCCGCGATCCGCAAATGCCGAAGAACCTCGCGGCGCAGCATCGCGGCCTTTACGCCTTCCTGCTCAACAAATGGTATTTCGACGAACTGTACGACTTCCTGTTCGTGCGGCCGGCAAAGCGCCTCAGCACCTTCCTGTGGAAGACAGGCGACGGCAGGATCATCGACGGGCTCGGGCCTGACGGTATTTCGGCGCGTGTCATCGACGTCACCAACCGCGTGGTCAAGCTGCAGACCGGCTACCTCTATCACTACGCCTTCGCCATGCTGATCGGCGTTGCGGCTCTCGTCACCTGGATGATGCTCTGATGACCGACTGGCCAATTCTATCGACGGTGACGTTCCTGCCGCTGGTGGGCGTGCTTTTGGTGCTGCTCATTCGCGACGATAGCGAGAACGCGCGCCGCAACGTGCGCGCCATCACGCTGCTGACCACCGCCGTCACTTTCATCGTTTCGCTGTTCGTCTGGATCGGCTTCGACAATTCGCAGGCCGGCTTCCAGATGGTGGAGAAGCACGCCTGGCTGGATTCCGGCATCTCCTACCATATGGGCGTCGACGGCATCTCGATGCTGTTCGTGATCCTGACGACGTTCCTGATGCCGCTGTGCATCCTGGCTTCGTGGGAGACGATCCAGAAGAACGTCAAAGCCTACATGATTTCGTTCCTGCTACTGGAAACGCTGATGGTCGGCGTGTTCTGTGCGCTCGACATCGTGCTGTTCTACGTGTTCTTCGAAGGCAGCCTGATCCCGATGTTCATCATCATCGGCGTGTGGGGCGGCAAGCGGCGCGTCTATGCCTCGTTCAAGTTCTTCCTCTATACGCTGCTCGGATCGGTGCTGATGCTGCTCGCCATCATGGCGATGTTCTTCCAGTCCGGCACGACCGATATTCCGACGCTGTTGACGCATAATTTCCCGGCATCGATGCAGACCTGGCTGTGGCTGGCCTTCCTCGCCTCGTTCGCGGTGAAAATCCCGATGTGGCCGGTGCATACCTGGTTGCCCGACGCCCACGTCGAGGCGCCGACGGCGGGGTCGGTGATCCTTGCCGGCATCATGCTGAAGCTTGGCGGGTACGGTCTCATCCGCTTCTCGCTGCCGATGTTCCCGCTTGCCTCGGACATGTTCGCGCCGCTGGTCTTCACGCTTTCGGTCGTCGCCATCCTCTACACCTCGCTGGTCGCGCTGATGCAGGACGACATGAAGAAGCTGATCGCCTATTCGTCGGTGGCGCATATGGGCTTCGTCACCATGGGCATCTTCGCCGCCAACCAGCAGGGTGTGCAGGGCGCGATCTTCCAGATGCTGTCGCATGGCCTGGTTTCCAGCGCGCTGTTCCTGTGTGTCGGCGTCATCTACGACCGGATGCATACACGCGAAATCGACGCTTATGGCGGGCTGGTCAACACCATGCCGAAATATGCGGTCGCGTTCCTGATCTTCACCATGGCCAATGTCGGCCTGCCCGGCACCTCCGGCTTCGTCGGCGAGTTCCTGACGATGCTCGGCGCCTTCCGCGTCAATACGTGGGTTGCGGTTCTGGCGGCCATCGGCGTCATCCTCTCAGCGTCTTATGCGCTGTGGCTTTATCGGCGCATCATTTACGGCGCGCTGACCAAGGAAAGCCTGAAGGGCATGCTGGACCTGTCGCTCCGTGAAAAGGCGATCCTCTACCCGCTGGTGATCCTCATCATCTTCTTCGGCGTCTATCCGGCGCCGGTGCTCGATGCGACGGCCCAATCGGTCAACAACCTCGTCACCAACGTTACTGCATCCATCGAAGCCGCGCAGACTGCGGCGGCGAACTGACCGGGGGAACTATGACGCCGGACCTTTATTTCAGTCTTTCGCTCACCACGCCCGAACTGATCGTCGCCGTCGGCGCGCTGGCGCTGCTGATGGTCGGCGTCTATGCGCGCGGCAATACCAGTACGCTTGTCACCACGCTGGCGGTCCTTGTGATGGCTGCCGCCGGTGCCTGGATCGTGTTGTTCACGGGCGACGGCTACGCCTTCAACAACGCGTTCGTCAGCGATCCGTTTGCCAGGTTCATGCAGGTGCTGACGCTGATCGGCTCGAGCGTGACACTCATCATGTCCATCGGCTTCGCCAAGGCGGAGAAATTCGACACGTTCGAATATCCCGTGCTGGTCATGCTTTCGACGCTGGGCATGATGCTGATGGCGTCGGCCAACAATCTGATTGCGCTTTACATCTGCTTCGAGTTGCAGTCGCTGGCGCTTTATATCGTCGCCGCGATCAACCGCGAAAGCCTGCGTTCGAGCGAAGCCGGCCTGAAGTATTTCGTGCTCGGCGCGCTTGCCACCGGCATGATGCTCTACGGCATCTCGCTGATTTATGGCTACACCGGCTCGGTCGAGTTCGCCACGATCCGCGATGCGGTCGGTGCGGAGCGGCAGGTCGGCGTGCTGTTTGGCCTGGTGTTCATCCTGGCCGGCCTGGTGTTCAAGATTTCCGCCGCCCCGTTCCACATGTGGACGCCGGACGTCTATGAAGGCTCGCCGACGCCGGTGACCGCCTTTTTCGCGGTGGCGCCCAAGGTGGCGACCATGGCGCTCATCCTGCGCCTCGTCATGGCTCCCTTCGAGCCCGCCGCCGCCGACTGGCAGCAGATCATCGTCTTCGTGTCCATCGCCTCGATGGCGGTCGGCTCGTTTGCCGCCATCGGGCAACGCAACTTCAAGCGCCTGATGGCCTATTCCTCGATCGGTCATATGGGTTTTGCGCTGGTCGGCCTTTCGGCCAACAGCCAGGACGGCGTGCGCGGCGTCGTCATCTACATGCTGATCTACGTGGCGATGACGCTGGGCACTTTCGCGTTCATCATCGCCATGCGCCGCAAGGAAGGGCCGGTGGAAAAGATCGACGACCTTGCCGGCCTGTCGAGCACCAATCCTGTCATGGCCACGATGCTGACGATCCTCCTGTTCTCGCTGGCCGGCATTCCGCCGCTCGCCGGGTTCTGGGCAAAATGGTACGTGTTCCTCGCCGCTATCAATGCCGGCCTCTATGCCCTTGCGATCATCGGCGTGCTGACCTCGGTGGTTGCCGCGTTCTACTATCTGCGGATCATCAAGATCATGTGGTTCGATGAGCCCGTCGGCGGCTTCGTGCCGATGGCCGGCGAATTGCGGGTGGTTCTTGGTCTTTCGGGTGCTTTCGTTCTGTTTTACGTGCTGATCGGCGGGCCTATAGGCACCTTGGCGCAGGCTGCGGCCAAGAGCTTCTTCTGACGGACGGCATGGCATTTCGCCTGGCCCCACCCTGCGAGGCGGAAGGGTTCCGCCTTGAAGCCCATGAAACGGTAGGGTCGACCAATGCGCTGGCGCTCGAGCATGCCCGCGCAGGCGACCCCGGAAAACTCTGGGTCGTTTCCAAGCAGCAGGAAAGCGGTCGGGGGCGGCGCGGCCGCGTATGGGCTACGCCGCACGGCAATCTGGCCGCGACGCTGTTGCTTCGCCTCGAAGGCGATCTCCGGCTTGCCGCGACGCTGGGCTTCGTCGCCGGGCTGGCGCTGGCCGATGCGCTCGACGCGGTGGTTCCCAAGGGCCGCATCGCTATCGGCCTTGACGGGGCGAGCGCTGGAAAAAACCGCTTCGAACTGAAATGGCCGAACGACGTTCTGGCTTCGGGCGCCAAGCTTGCCGGAATATTGCTGGAATCATCGATGCTCGATGGCGGGCGATTGGCGGTTGCCGTCGGGATCGGTGTCAATGTGGTGGCTTATCCGCCGGATTTGCCTTATCCGGCAACTTCGCTTCATGCGCTTGGTGCCGAGTGCGATGCGGAAACGTTGTTCCTGGCGTTGTCGGATGCCTGGAGCGCCAATGCGCGCCTCTGGAATGACGGGCGTGGTCTCGGTGCCATTCGCGAGCGCTGGCTGGCGCGGGCAGCGGGGCTTGGCGGACAGGTTGCCGTTAGACTGGATGGCAAGGTAGTGCGCGGGATTTTTGAGACGATTGACGAAGACTGCCGGTTCGTGATCCGCGACGACCAGGGTTCGGTTCTGACGATCGCGGCGGGCGACGTGCATTTCGGAGCAGTTGCCTCGGCCCACGCCTGAACGGCGAGAATTATCGGCCCCAGATTTATAGGCCAGTGCCAAGCCCCTCGGTCCGGCCGGCCAGAAAAGGAAAGACAATGGCGAAAGCAACCACAACCGATCTCGTATTCGTGCCGCTTGGTGGCGTCGGCGAGATCGGCATGAACTTCGCTATTTATGGCTACGGTCCGGCCAATGCCCGCGAATGGATCGTCATCGACGTCGGCGTGACCTTCCCGGATGCAACGCTGCCCGGCGTCGACCTGGTGCTGCCCGATACGCAATTCATCGAGCGGCATCTCGACAAGTTGCGCGGCATCGTCATCACGCACGCGCACGAGGACCACTATGGCGCGCTGCTCGACCTCTGGCCGAAGCTGAAGGCGCCGGTCTGGATGACGCCGTTCTCGGCCGGTCTGCTCGACGCCAAGCGGCAGGGGGAGCACAACGCGCCGAAAATTCCCGTGACGATTTTCCGGGCCGGCGAAAAATTCACCGTCGGTCCGTTCGAGATCGAGGCGATCCCTGTCGCGCACTCCATTCCCGAGCCGATGTCGCTGGCGATCACAACGCCGTTGGGGACCGTCATCCACACGGGCGACTGGAAGATCGATCCGGCACCCACCGTCGGGCCAAAGACCGACGAGGCGCGCTTCCGCGCCTATGGCGACAAGGGCGTGCTGGCGTTGATCTGCGATTCCACCAATGCGATGCGGGAAGGCGACTCGCCCTCCGAGCAGGCGGTGGGCGAGGGCATCAAGGGTGTGATCCAGAAGGCCGTGGGGCGAGTTGCCGTTACCACCTTTTCTTCCAATGTCGGGCGTATCGTTTCCATCGCCAGGGCGGCGCGCGATGCCGGGCGCCAGTGCCTGGTGCTTGGCCGTTCGTTGAAACGCGTCATCGATGTGGCCGGTGAACTCGGCTATCTGGACGGTCTGCCGGAATTCATCAGCGAGGAAGATTTCGGGTTCATCCCGCGCGAAAATCTCGTCATCATCTGCACCGGCAGCCAGGGTGAGCCGCTGGCTGCGCTGGCAAAACTGTCGCGCGGCGAAATGAAGGCGGTGGCGCTGACGGCCGGCGATACGGTGGTGTTCTCGTCGCGCACGATTCCGGGCAACGAGAAGGCGATCCTGGCGATCCAGAACGGCCTGATCGATCTCGGCATGAAGATCATCGAGGATGGCGATGCGCTGGTGCATGTTTCCGGCCACCCGCGCCGCAGCGAACTGAAGCAGATGTATTCATGGGTGCGCCCGCAAATCGGCGTGCCGGTGCATGGCGAGGCGGCGCACCTGGCCGCACAGGGCTCGCTGATGGCGATGTCCGGTATCGGCCAGGTGGCGCAGGTGCGCGACGGCGATATGCTGCGGCTGGCGCCCGGACCGGCAGCTATTATCGACAAGGTGCCTTTCGGGCGCATCTACAAGGACGGGCGGCTGATCGGCTCCGAGCAGGCAATGGGCATCAAGGACCGGCGCAAGCTTTCCTTTGCCGGCCATGTCGTGGTCAATGTCGTGCTGGACGAGAAATACGAACTGGCCGGCGACCCGGATCTGGTCTCGATCGGCGTGGCGGAAGTCGACCGGCGCGGCGAGGCGCTAGAAGATTTGATGCTCGATGCGGCAATCGGCGCCGTGGACTCCATACCCCGGCAGCGCCGAAAAGACCTGGACATGATACAAGAAGCCGTTCGGCGCGCGGTGCGTAGTGCTGCCAACGAAGCCTGGGGTAAGAAGCCGGTGGTGACGGTGTTCGTCACGAGGTAAAAACTGCCGGCGAGGACAAGGCCGTAAAGGCGAAAAAATGCTTGGACCCCTGAATCACGTGGCGATTGCCGTACCGGACCTTTCGGCGGCAATTGCACTCTATCGAGATACGCTGGGCGCCAGCGTGACCGTGCCGCAGGACTTGCCCGAACATGGCGTGACGGTGGCTTTCGTCGATGTCGGCAACACCAAGATCGAATTGCTGTCGCCGCTGGGCGAAGGGTCGCCGATTTCTGCATTCCTGGAAAAGAATCCATCAGGCGGCATGCACCATATCTGCTATGAAGTAGACGATATACTGGCTGCGCGCGACCGCCTTAAAGCCGGTGGAGCGCGGGTTATGGGCGACGGCAATCCGAAGTTCGGCGCGCATGGCAAGCCGGTGCTTTTCCTTCATCCGAAGGATCTTTTCGGTACACTGGTCGAATTGGAGCAGGCATGAGCTGGATTTCTTTCGCGGCCCTGTATTTCATCACCTGGTGGACCGTGTTGTTCGCGGTCCTGCCCTTCAGCGTAACAACGCAGGACGACGACCAGAACGTGACGCTCGGTACCGTGTCGAGTGCGCCGCGCGGGCCGCATATGCGGCGTGCGATTGTGCGGACGACCCTTATCGCCGGCGTCATCATGGGCATTTTCTGGTGGGTGACGCACGGGCTTGGATTGGGCTTCGACGATATTCCGCGCGTCGTACCGGTCTGAAGTAATCCACTGCGCCAGAGCATCGGACCGAAAAGCGGTTAGTTGCCGGCTTTCGGATTGTTCCACCACTCAATCAAAGCATTAGAGCATCCCGAAATATTCGGGCGTCCTTTTGGATGCACGGCGCTCTGAACTGGATATAGCCGCCAAAAAAAAGCAAGGCACGAAGCCTTGCAAATAAACGCGTCCGATCTGTTTCCACAAACGGCGGCTGCGAATTACCGCGCCTAGATCGCATCCTCCCAAGACTTTGACCGCGTAGGAGAGCAGATTTGTCTCTGCCCTCTCGGTTATCGCGGCACACTAAACTAACCCGAGCGCCGGAGTCACGAAAAATATTGCTTTGAAACAAGCTTTTATGTGCTGCATCGCACAATGAATCGTCCTCGGCGCTTCGACCATAGGATGGGCGAAGCCGGCGACATTGCCGCGCCCGGTGCGGGTTCCCATCCCGCCATGAAATGGCTATGAAGCCCATGCAAGCAAGCTTCGGTGGCCCGATTCCTGCGCCGCCATCCTCAGTCACGGACGATATCATGCGTTTGTCGCGCTATTTCCTGCCCATCCTCAAAGAAAATCCGCGTGAAGCCGAGATCATCTCGCATCGGTTGATGTTGCGCGCCGGCATGATTCGTCAGCAGGCGGCGGGCAGTTTTTCCTGGCTGCCGCTGGGCAAGCGGGTGCTGGACAAGGTCTGTGCGATCGTGCGCGAGGAGCAGAACAGGGCCGGCGCGCTGGAAATCCTGATGCCGACCATCCAGTCGGCCGATCTGTGGCGCGAAAGCGGACGTTACGACGACTATGGCAAGGAGATGCTGCGGCTTAAGGACCGGCACGAGCGCGACATGCTCTTTGGCCCGACCAATGAGGAAATGGTGACGGAAATCTTCCGTTCCTACGTCCGATCCTACAAGGATCTACCGCTCAATCTTTACCATATCCAGTGGAAGTTCCGCGACGAAGTGCGGCCGCGTTTCGGCGTGATGCGCTCGCGCGAGTTCCTGATGAAGGATGCCTATAGTTTCGACCTCGATTTCGAGGGCGCGAAGGCAGCCTATAACCGGATGTTCGTTTCCTACCTGCGCACCTTTACCCGTCTGGGATTGCAGGCAATTCCGATGCGCGCCGACACCGGGCCTATCGGCGGCGATCTCAGCCATGAATTCATCATTCTGGCCGACACCGGCGAGAGCCAGGTTTATTGCCATCGCGACTATCTCGGCCTTCCCGTCCCAGGCGAGGACACCGACTTCTCGAACGACGCCTCGATCGGCGACATCGTCACGAAATGGACGACCCCTTACGCCGCGACCGACGAGATGCACGACGAAGCGGCGTGGGCCAAGGTGGCGGAAGGCGATCGGCTTTCGGCGCGTGGCATCGAGGTCGGTCACATCTTCCACTTCGGCGACAAATATTCGAAGGCCATGGGCGCCAAGGTGACCGGCCCGGACGGCAAGGATCATTTCGTGTCGATGGGTTCTTACGGCATCGGGCCTTCGCGGCTGATTGCCGCGATCATCGAGGCCAGCCACGACGACAACGGCATCATCTGGCCGGAATCGATCGCGCCGTTTGACATCGGCCTCATCAACATGAAGGCGGGCGATGCCGAATGCGACCGGGTTTCAAGCGAACTCCATGCCGCGTTGGTCGCCGCCGGCAAGGAAGTGCTTTACGACGACACCGATCAACGGCCGGGCGGCAAGTTCGCGACCGCTGACCTGATCGGCCTGCCATGGCAGGTCATCGTCGGTCCGCGCGGTGTGGCGGCCGGTGAAGTCGAGATCAAGAACCGCAAGACGGGCGAGCGCGAGACGCTGCCTATCGCAGCCGTGGCCAAGCGTTTCGGTGCAATCGCATGAGCGAAGCGGCTGTGGCGAAACAGGCGGCGGCAGGCCCGTTTTCGGTATTCGAGCGCATGGTGGCCTGGCGCTATCTGCGTTCGCGGCGCAAGGAGACGGTGATCTCGGTCATCGCCTCGATTTCGTTTCTCGGCATCATGCTGGGTGTCGCCACGCTGATCGTCGTGATGGCGGTCATGAATGGTTTTCGCGCCGAATTGCTGTCTCGCATTCTTGGCGTAAACGGTCATCTGATTGTCACGCCAATCGACATGCCGCTGGACGATTATGCTGCCGTCGCAACCCGTATCAACGGTGTTCCCGGCGTAAAATACGCCATTCCGCTGATCGATGGGCAGGTATTGGCGCAGGGCAATGTCGGCAGCGGCACCGGCGCCCTGGTGCGCGGCATCCGCGGTGAGGATCTCGGCAAGATCGCCATCGTCGCCAACAACATCAAGCAGGGTTCGATTGTCGGTTTCGATGGCGGCGAGGGCGTTGCCATTGGCAGCCGCATGGCGGAAAGCCTCGGCTTGGTGCTCGGCGACATGATCACGCTGATCTCGCCGGACGGCGATGTGACGCCGCTCGGCACCACGCCGCGCATGAAGGGCTATCCGGTCACCGCGATCTTCGAGGTCGGCATGTCGGAATATGACAGTTCCATTATCTACATGCCGTTTTCGGAAGCGCAGCTCTATTTCAACATGGAGAACAAGGCGCAGACCATCGAGATTTACGTCGACGATCCCGACGACATAGATGCGTTGAAACCGAAGGTGGAGGAGGCGGCGCAGCGCCAGATATTTTTGACCGACTGGCGCCAGCGCAACCAGACCTTTTTCTCCGCGCTTCAGGTCGAGCGCAATGTCATGTTCATGATCTTGACGTTGATCGTGCTGGTGGCGGCGTTGAACATCATTTCGGGCTTGATCATGCTGGTGAAGGACAAGGGACACGACATCGCCATCCTGCGCACCATGGGCGCTTCGCGCGGCGCTATTCTGCGCATCTTCATGATGACCGGGGCGGCGATCGGCGTGACCGGAACGCTGGCGGGCGTCGCGCTGGGCGTCGTGATCTGCCTTAATGTCGAGCGGATACGGGAGTTCTTTTCCTGGGTTTCGGGCACGGTGTTGTTCAATCCCGAGCTGTATTTCCTGAGCCAGTTGCCGGCCAAGATGGATTTTTCCGAAACGTTCTCGGTGGTGCTGATGGCGTTGGGGCTGTCCTTCCTGGCAACGCTTTTCCCCGCCTGGCGCGCAGCTAGACTCGATCCGGTCGAAGCGCTGAGGTACGAATGATGGCAGAAGCCATTATCGAGTTGAAGGCGGTCGAACGCCATTACGTGCAGGGCGCGCGCAAGCTTACCATCCTGAACGGCGCTGATTTCTCGCTGCATCGTGGCGAGATCGTCGCGCTGGTGGCGCCCTCCGGCGTCGGAAAATCGACACTGCTGCATACGGCGGGCCTGCTGGAACGGCCGGACGCCGGTGATGTCATGCTGGCCGGGCGTGCCTGCGGCCGGCTGAACGACGAGCAGCGCACGGCGATCCGCCGCAACGATATCGGTTTCGTCTACCAGTTCCATCATCTGCTGCCGGAATTCTCGGCGCTTGAAAACATCATGATGCCGCAGTTGATCAAGGGGCTTACGCGCCCCGTGGCCGCCGAAAGGGCGGCGCAACTGCTCGACTATATGCAGATCGGCAAGCGCGCCGCCCACAGGCCGTCTGAGCTTTCGGGCGGCGAACAGCAACGGGTGGCGATTGCACGTGCCGTCGCCAATGCGCCGCTGGTGCTGCTGGCGGATGAGCCGACCGGCAATCTCGACCCGGTGACGGCGTCCTATGTGTTCGAGGCGCTGGAGGCTCTGGTCCGGCAATCCGGCCTCGCTGCCTTGATCGCCACACATAACCTTGCCCTGGCCGAGCGCATGGACCGCCGCGTTACCCTTGCCGACGGAAAAGTCGTGCCGCTATAAACGGTGCGGATAATTATTCCTGCTGAACATAGAACCCCGTGCGTCCAATCGGACGCACCGCGCTCTGACGGTTTGATTGAGCATCGGAATAATCCAAAAAACCGATTCCCCTTTTCGGTTCGATTTTTTAGCCGCTGGCATCGCGACCGCTAAAATCCGGCTGCGGCCGATCGCGCCGGACGACCCGCAAGCCGACCTTTGGCGGTCATGCCCGGCTCAGGCTCTCCCACCCGGTTTTTGATTCTCCCGCAATTCACCGCATCAAGGCTTCAACTTACGCTTTCTTTACCATGGCCTCCGGCTCTGCGCGCGCGGTGCCCGACCGTGTTCAAAGTGCTTGACATTTGAACAAAACTAGAACAAAGTGAAAACATAACAACAACAGGAGAGAGTTATGAGCGATCTGGTTCAGGATGTCGTCTCGCTGGTGTGCATGAGTACGTTTCTCGTTTCGATGGCCATCTGGATCGGCGCGATGTGAGGAGCCGACTTGCGGGTTGCGGGCTTCTGCCACGCCCGTTCCAAGGCAGCAGGCTGCTGCCGGCTGATCGGCGCCGAAATGCGTCAGGCCGTCAGCTCGGCGGGTGATGGAATTTCCGCCGCGCCGAAAACGCCCACGAAGGCACTTTTCAATGCGGCATCGAGATCGGCCATCGTAACTGGCAGGCCAAGGTCGACAAGGCTGGTGACGCCATGGTCCTGCACGCCGCAGGGCACGATGCCGCCGAAATGGCCAAGGTCGGGTTCGACGTTGATCGCGATGCCGTGGAAACTGACCCAGCGGCGCAGCCTTATGCCGATGGCGGCGATCTTGTCTTCTGTGGCCGAGCCGTCCGGCATGGGCGGGCGGTCTGGCCGTACCACCCATACGCCGACGCGATCCTCGCGCCGTTCGCCCCGAACGTTGAAGGCGGCGAGGGTGGCGATGATCCACTGCTCGAGCGCCGCGACGAAGGCCCGAACGTCCTCGCGTCGTTGCTTCAGGTCGAGCATGACATAGGCAACGCGCTGGCCGGGGCCGTGATAGGTATATTCGCCGCCGCGTCCCGCCGCAAAGACCGGGAATCGATTTGGGTCGATCAGGTCTTGTGCATGTGCGCTGGTGCCCGCCGTATAGAGTGGCGGGTGTTCCACCAGCCAGACCAGCTCGCAAGCGCGGCCTGCCCGGATCGCCTCGGCCCGCGCCTCCATGACGGCGATGGCGTGCGGATAGGGGGTGAGGCCCGGTTCGACCAGCCATTCTACCGGTGCGGAGCCGGGCAGGGGTAGAAACGAGGTGGCAAGTTGGCTGCGTTCAGGCATGGTGTGTCTCTAGAGCGCCGTGCGTCCAATTGGTCGCACAAAGGACGCTCTAATACTTTGATTGAACATTGGATTTTCCGAAAACCGGCAACCACTTTTCGGTCCAATGCTCTAGCTCTATTCCATATGGCAATTACTTGATCAAACGTCCAGTTTTGAGACTGACGGATGGCTCACGGTCGTCATGGCAAATTAGGATCGATCAGCCCTGCGAATATTGCAGCGCGCACCCTTGTTTCGCCCGGAACGATTTGCTACACGCCGCGAGCCGGTTGTTGCCGGCTCTACCACGTGCGGTCGTGGCGGAATTGGTAGACGCGCAGCGTTGAGGTCGCTGTGGGGCAACCCGTGGAAGTTCGAGTCTTCTCGACCGCACCATTTTTTCTTCTATCGCAATTCGGATGCGCAGCCGACATTCGCCAAAGGTGGATGGGGCCAAAGGCAGCGCATTTCGTTTGATACTCCCGTGTTTTGCGCGCCAGAGCGTCGTGCGTCCCATTGGACGCACAAAGGACGCTCTAACATTTTGATTGAGCATCGGAATAATCCGAAAACCGATTTCACTTTTCGGTCCGATGCTCTAGACGTGACGCGCATCCTTGCCCGGATTCTGGTAGCGGGACGAGCCGATGGAAAGTCAGAACGAACAGCATACCGGCGCCAAGGCGGTCGATACCACCCGCGCCGACATCTATGGCGAGGATGGGGTCATGCTTGGCTCTTTCCTGGCGCAGGTCGGGGCGGCGATCGCCGATCGCGATACGCCGGCGCTAAAGCGATATGTCGACGACCTGCACCAGTCTGAACTGGGCGATCTGCTCGAAGCGTTGCAGCCCGAGCAACGCCGCTCGCTGGTGGAACTTCTCGGCTCCGATTTCGATTTCTCCTCGCTGACCGAAGTCGATGAGGCGATTCGTCTTGATATCGTGGACAGCCTGCCGAACGCCCGGATCGCACAGGCGGTACAGGAACTCGATTCGGACGATGCGGTCTACATTCTGGAAGATCTCGACCAGGAGGATCAGGACGAGATCCTGTCCCAGTTGCCCTTCACGGAACGCATCCGGCTGCGGCGCTCGCTGGATTATCCGGAGGAAACCGCCGGTCGGCGCATGCAGACCGAATTCGTCGCGGTGCCGCCATTCTGGACGATCGGCCAGACCATCGACTACATGCGCGAGGATAATAATCTCCCCGAGCGCTTCAGCCAGATTTTCGTCATCGACCCGAACTTCAAGCTGCTCGGCGCGATCGATCTCGACCAGATCCTGCGTACCAAGCGCGGCACCAAGGTCGAGGACGTCATGCACGAAACGCGGCATGCCATTCCAGCCACCATGGACCAGGAAGAGGCCTCGCGCGAATTCGAGCAATACGATCTTCTGTCGGCGGCCGTCGTCGATGAGAACGAGCGGCTGGTGGGCGTGCTTACCATCGACGACGTCGTCGACGTCATCCAGCAGGAAGCCGAAGAGGACTTGCTGCGCATGGGCGGCGTCGGCGACGAGGAACTGTCCGACAGCATATTAGCGACGTCGCGCTCACGCGTGCCGTGGCTGCTGGTCAATCTGTTCACGGCATTCCTGGCCGCCTCGGTCATCGCCCTGTTCGACCGCACGATCGAGCATATCGTGGCGCTTGCCGTGCTGATGCCGATCGTGGCGGGCATGGGCGGCAATGCCGGTTCGCAGACCATGACGGTTACGGTCCGCGCGCTGGCGACCAAGGATCTCGACATCTACAATGCCTGGCGCATCATTCGCCGTGAGATGGGCGTCGGCTTCATCAACGGCATTATCTTTGCCGTCCTGATCGGGATCGTTGCCGCATCCTGGTTTCGCGATCCCAATCTTGGCGGCATCATCGCGGCGGCGATGATCATCAACATGTTCGTCGCGGCATTGGCCGGTATCCTGATCCCGCTGTTGCTGGACCGGTACAAGATCGATCCGGCCGTAGCCTCCGCGGTCTTTGTCACCACCGTGACCGATGTCGTCGGCTTTTTCGCCTTTCTGGGCCTTGCCACCTGGTGGTTCGGCGTTTCCTGAAGGGCTCGACGCTTTCGCGACCTGGGTCCGGCGTGCGCGCCGGAAACTGGCACAGCGGTCGGGCATGCCTTTAATTGACTTTTACGTAATGCCCGTGCGAAGCTTGTGCTGATTATGGGATGAATCGTCGCTTGATTCCGGCAAGGTTGGCAGCGCAAGACGCCGGCATACTTCGATGTTTTGCCGTGCCGGGTATGGAGCATCGATGCGCGAGTATTACTCGATTACTGAACTGACCCGCGAGTTCGAAATTTCGACCCGTACGCTTCGGTTCTACGAAGACGAAGGGCTGGTCCAGCCTGTACGCAGGGGGCGCACGCGGTTGTTTCGCCCCTCGGACCGCCATCTGGTGCGGCAGATCATGCGGGGCAAGCGTCTCGGCTTCTCGATCAACGAGATTCGCGAGATCATCCAGATGTACAAGACGCCGCCCGGCGAGGTCGGCCAGCTTAAGCTGATGATCCGGCGCATCGAGGAAAAGCGTGAGAGTTTGCGGCAGAAGCGTCGCGACCTGGAAGAAACACTCGCCGAACTCGACCAGGCCGAAGAGTCCTGTGTTGAGCGGCTGGTGGAGTTGGGCGTCAATACCTGACAGCCCCCAATCTCCGACCGCGTCCACGCTGTTACGCGGCGGATTCACATGCAAGGCGCGTCAAGACTTCGCCGTGCGTGCGCCCGTGTCCTGATTGGTCAGGAGACCGCGACGGGGCGGCTACGCATCCGGGCTATGGTCTCGCGCTCGGCGTGTTTGCAGATTTGCGGCGGCGACGCCGGCCCGGATATGCTTGCTGCATACAGCCTTTGCAGGGCATCGAATCGACGATCCCGGCGCGTCGGCATAGACGACGACCTTAGCCAACCCTTGCAGGCGCGCCATGACTTCCGGCTCGAAGATCATGTCGAGCGTGCGGGGTTCCGGGTCGGCAATCAGGATCAGCGGCTTGGCGTCAAGGACACGGGCACTTTCCTTCAGGGCATGCGGCAACAATCAGAGCGATAAACGGCAATCCGCCCAGTCGCCTGATGCGTTGGACTGGATTGCCGCCTCGATGAATTTCACGCCTTTTGCGCCGTCGATGACGTTCGGAAAGGTGAGCAGCCCTTCCGGCAAGGTCCGGCCGGACCGGCGGGCATCGATGGCCACCGCTGCTTCAGTATAAAGATTGGCCCAGGCGTCGGTCAGCGCTTCGGGGTGGCCGCGCGGCATGCGGACAAAACGGACCGCGGGTTCCAGCATGCCCGCACCATAGCCGCGCCCGATGATCTGGGTTGGCGAGTCCAGTGAAGTGAAGCGAACGAAGTCGGGGTTTTCTTGGTCCCACTCCAGCCCGGCCAGAGTACCGAACACGCGCAAGCGCAAGCCGCACTGAGTTCCGGCCGCCGCCTGCGACACCATCAAGGTGCCGGGCACGTTGCCCTCGAAGCGCAGATGCATGAAAGCTGTGTCCTCCAGTGCCTTCGGCTTGCCGGAAACGTGGAACTGCGCCCGAACCTGATCGACATCGCGCCCGGTCGCGAAACAAGCCAGATGATAAGCATGCGTGCCGATGTCGCCGACCGTGAAAACCGGACCACCTTTTGTGGGATCGAGACGCCAGGGTGCGCCGTCTTCCTCGTCGGTAACGTTCAGCGCCCATTCCTGGAAATACTCGACATGGACCTGCCGAATATCGCCCAGCATTCCGGCGCCGATCATTTCGCGCGCTTGGCGAACCATGGCATGCGAAGCGTAGGCGTAGCTGACCACGAACACCCAGGCCGGTTTGGCTCTGCCGGCGCACCAGGTCGAGTGCGTCGGCATTTGTGGTCAGCGGCTTGTCGGAAATGATGTCGATCCCTGCATCCAGGAACGTGGTGGCGACAGCGTAATGGAGGTGGTTCGGCGTGGCGATCACGACGGCTTCGATGCCATCGGCGCGTGCTGACTCACGCGCGGCCATTTCGCGGAAATCGGAGTAGATGCGATCTGGCGGCAGCATCCATTGCTCGCCGGAGCGCCTCGAACGTTCCGGATCGGACGACAATGCACCGGCGACCACCTCCCAGCGGTTGGAAAGGCGTGCTCCGTTGGCATGGATTTCGCCGATCAAGGCTCCCTGTCCGCCGCCGACAAAGCCGAGTCGAAGCCGCCGCGATGGGCGGGGAAACTCCGGCTTCGGTGCATCTGTCGCCATCGTCCAATCCTTCGTTGCCGGTCTGGGGTCTTTGTCGTTCGAGGGAGGAAACCGGCTGGCTCACAGAAAGAATTTGGGGCAGGCGGCGACGCATAAGTTCCTCCCGAACAGTTACGGTCCTACGACGGAAATCCACTATTCATTTCAGTTTTCTATTTATGGAACGTATGTTCTGTCTCGCGTATGGCGAGTCAACGCGCCAACGTCATGGGCGCATCCGGAACGGGCATCTGCATCGCGCCGCCCCAAACGGACTGGTCGTAGTTGATGATCGCGCCGGTCATCATGCCGGAATCGTCAGACGCCATGAAATTCACCGCGCGCGCGGCTTCCTCCGGATCGATCAGCCGGCCGAAGGGCAGGGCGGCGGCGGCCTTGGTCTCCCAATCCGCACCGCCCGAAGATTTTTCCTGCAGCGTCCGTTCGTTGTCGGAAGCCATCCAGCCGACATTCAGCTGGTTGACCCGGATACGGTTCTTCATGACGGCGAATGCGGTATTCCGCGTCAGGGTCGTCAACGCGCCCTTGGAGGCGCAATAGGGACTGATGAAGGGTTGTCCCGCATGCGCCGAGATCGATCCGATGTTGACGATCGAGCCCTCGATGCCGTCGCGGATCATCAAACGGATCGCCTCCTGCATCAGGAAGAACGGCGCCCGTACATTGACGGCGAAAAGCCTGTCGAAAAGCTCCGGTGCGGTGTCGAGTATCGTGCCGCGATCGGTCAGTCCGGCGGCGTTTACCAGGACGTGCACCTTACCGAAAGTTTGGTCCGTTTCGGCCAGCACGTTTCGGCAATCGTCAACACTCTCCATATCGGCCCGGACAAAATGGACCGGAACATTGGTGGCCGCGGTTACGGCCTTGGCGACGGCGCGTCCTTTCGTTTCGTTACGTCCAAGCGTCACGATGCCCGCAGCGCCGGCCTTTGCCAAGCGATGCGCGATCGCCGCGCCCAGTCCTTGCGTCGAGCCTGTTACGACGCAAATCTTTTCATCCATGCGGTTCATTCTCAAGCCTCCACTGCGTATCCGGCTGCGATCATTTCGAGCCGTGGATTCTTCACCGAATCCTGCTCCGCCTCGACCGCGAGCCAGCCTTCATAGCCATGACCGGCCGGCCGAATGCCCTTGCGGGCCTCGGCCTGCGCCTCATGCGCCTCGCGCACTTCCTTGCGGGCGCTGACGGCCGGTACGCCGACATTCCACCAGACGTCGCCCGGCGTCCAGGTGAAGGCGTCGGAAACGATGCGCCACCATTGGCGTTCTGCAGCCGGTTGATGACCGCGTAGCCGCCATTGTCACAGACGATCAGGATCATCTTGTGGCCGGCGAGCACTGAGGAATAGATATCGGAATTCATCGTCATGTAGGTACCATCGCCGATCATGACGATCGGCGTGCGGGTCGGATCGGCCATGGCGGCTTGAGCAAGGGGTGCTTACGCCGCACATCGCCGGGTTGACAGAGGAATGCGCAGAGCGAATGGCGATTTCCAGCGTTCAAAACGTGTTTGATTTCTTTGACGGCCATATCGACCCGAAGCTTCTCGTTCACACCGACATTTCATCGGGCAGATAAGCCGGCCCTGCGTGTTGGCCTGATTGCGCACGCTTTCGGCTTCGCAGCGTTCAGACAGGATAACGCAGGATTTATCTTTCCGGCATGGTCAAGGTCGCAAACGTGCCGTATTCCTTGCCAAGATGAGGCGAGGCGGCATGTGGGTCGCCGAGCCAGCTTTCTTCAATGCCGGGAGTTCATATGACGTCCAGAACCCTTTTGCGCGCACTTGCCAGCACGCACGCCGCCATCGTGGCCGTGGCGCTGCTTGGCGCTGCGGCAACGCCCGCCTATACCGCCCCCGTTACCGGGCATGGTCCGGAATCCGTGGCGGACCTGGCGCAAGGCCTGCTCGGGGCGGTGGTCAACATCTCGACCTCGCAGACCGTCAAGGGGACGGAAGGCCCCGGCGCGGTGCCGATGCCGCAGCTGCCGGAAGGCTCGCCCTTCCAGGACTTTTTCGATGACTTCTTCAAGAATCGCGAAGGCGAAAAGGGCGGCGGTTCGCAGAAGGTACAGTCGCTCGGCTCGGGTTTCGTCGTGGATGCCGACCAGGGCATCGTCGTCACCAACAATCACGTCATTGCCGACGCCGACGATATAGAGGTGAATTTCTCGGATGGCGTAACACTGAAGGCGACATTGGTCGGCACCGACACCAAGACCGACATCGCCGTGCTCAAGGTCGACCCGAAAGGCCACAAGTTGACGGCGGTAAAGTTCGGCGATTCCAACAAGATGCGGATCGGCGATTGGGTAATGGCGGTCGGCAACCCGTTCGGTCTTGGCGGATCGGTCACCCTGGGCATCGTATCGGCGCGTAACCGCGACATCAATTCCGGCCCCTATGACGATTTCATCCAGACCGATGCCGCGATCAATCGCGGCAATTCCGGTGGACCGCTGTTCAACATGGATGGCGAGGTTATCGGCATCAATACCGCGATCATCTCGCCGTCGGGCGGGTCGATCGGCATCGGGTTTTCGATCCCCTCGCAACTCGCCTCGGGCGTGGTCGGCCAGTTGCGCGAATTCGGCGAAACACGGCGCGGGTGGTTGGGCGTGCGTATCCAGCCGGTAACGGACGATATTGCCGAAAGCCTCGGCATGGCGACGGCCAAGGGCGCGCTGGTTGCCGGTATCATCAAGGGCGGGCCGGTCGACAACGGTTCGATTCAACCCGGCGACGTCATCGTCAAGTTCGACGACAAGGACGTTCACGAAATGCGCGACCTGCCGCGCGTCGTGGCCGAAAGCCCTGTCGGCAAGGCCGTCGACGTGGTGATTGTGCGCAAGGGCAAGGAACAGACCGTCAAGGTGACGCTCGGGCGGCTCGAGGATGGCGAGAAGGCGGTGACCGAAGAAGAGGGCACTGCCGGGGAGGATCAGGGGGAGGAAGACAGCGCACCGGTTGCGACCGCCTCGGTTCTCGGCATGACCGTAGGCGAACTGGACGACGACGCGCGGGCGAAGTTCGGCATTGCGGCGGACATTTCAGGCGTCGTGATTACCGAAGTTGCCAAGGATTCGGCAGCGGCCGAACGCGGCATTAAGCCCGGTGAGGTCATCACCGAAGTCGCGCAGGAATCGGTCGCGACACCCAAGGACGTGATGGACCGGATCGGTTCCCTTAAAGAGCAGGGACGCAAGAATGCGCTGCTGATGCTGGCATCGAAAACGGGAGAATTGCGCTTCGTGACGATCCGAATGGATTGAGGGAAACGCCAGAAGCGATTGCTTTATAATGAAGAAAGGGCGGCTACAGAGTCGCCCTTTTTGCTATCTCCCAATCGGCGCGCTTCAGCCTGTAAAAGAGGTGGTGCTTCAGGTGCGGGTGGCTGTCGGACACGCCGGGATGATCGAAGTCGCTTGACGGGTCGGCCTTCATGCCGATGCGTTCCATGACGGCCGTGGAACGGCGATTGGCTGCGACCGCAAAGGAAACGATCTCGTCAAGTCCAAGCGTGTCGAAGCCAAAGGCGAGCCAAGCCCGCGCGGCCTCCGTGACATAGCCGTGGCCCCAGAATTCCGGCGCGACCCGCCAGCCGATCTCGACCGTGCCTTCGGGCAGGAACGGCATGTGATCGGCATCCGTGATGCCGACGAAGCCGATGCATTCCCCGGTGGCGGTGATTTCAGCAGCCGTCCAGCCAATGCCATGCGTGTCGATTCGCTGCCGGAACTCGTCCATCTTGACGTCCGCCAGCGCTCGATCGCGGCGGAACGGAAAGAATTCCATGACCCGTTCATCGGAATTGATGCGATGAAACAGCGCGCGGTCCCGCTCTTCCCAATTGCGCAGGGTAAGACGCTTGGTGTGGATCGGGGTCATGCTGAAAACTCAGCGCTTGCATAGCCTTGCAGATAGAGCAGGGCGGTCAGGTCGCCATGGTCGATACGCACGCCCGCTTCCGCAGCCACGGAGGCCTTGGCGTGCAGGGCCACGCCGCATCCGGCAAGATGGATCATGTCGAGATCGTTGGCGCCGTCGCCTACCGCGATGGCATCGGCCGGCGTCAGGCCGAGACGGGCGGAAATCTGGACGAGCGCGTCGGCCTTGGCGGCACGCCCGAGAATGGGTTCGGCTACCTCGCCCGTGAACCGGTCGCCCTGCGCGATCAGGTGGTTGGCGCGGTGTTCGTCGAAGCCGAGTTTTTCCGCGATGCGGGTCGTGAACACGTCGAAACCGCCGGAAACCAGCGCCGTCCAGGCGCCGTTTGCGCGCATGGTCGCAACCAGTGTCCGGCCGCCCGAGGCCAGCGTCAGCCGGTTGGCGACGATACGGTCCACCACCGCCGCCTCAAGACCCTTCAGCAAGGCCACGCGCTCGCGCAGCGCCGGTTCGAAGGCGATCTCGCCATTCATGGAGCGCGCGGTTATGGCCGCGACATGGGTTTTCAGGCCGATCTCGTCGGCCAGTTCGTCGATGCACTCCTGGTCGATCATGGTCGAATCCATATCGGCGATCAGGATTTTTTTGCGCCTGCCTTGCGTGTCCTGTACCGCAACGTCGATCGGGTGCGGGGCCAGCGCGGCTCGCAGGGTTTTCAGCATATCCGCATGGACGGCGCTGCCCGGCAAGGCGATATCGCAGGCAATTTCGTCGGCCAGCCAGAGAACGGTGCTTGCCTCGACCGCCTTTGCCGCCATATTCGCAATCGCCGGCGACAGTGCGCGGGCGGCGGGGTGAGAAACAAGCGTGGCAACAAGCGACATGACAGGTTCCGGTGCGGGCGAGGGGCGGGTGAAAAACGCTATCCTGATAGCCGGGCCGACCGCCAGCGGCAAGTCGGCCTTTGCGCTCGACCTCGCAGAGCGTCACGGGGGCGTTATCGTCAACACCGATTCCATGCAGGGTTATTCGATCCTGAACGTCCTGACGGCCCGGCCCGGTATGGCGGAACTGGCGCGCGTGCCGCATCACCTCTACGGGCACGTTCATCCGTCCGTCGCCTACTCGACCGGTGAGTGGATGCGCGATGTGACGAAACTGATCGACGACGGGGCGTTGTCGGCTGGTCCGACGATCTTCGTCGGCGGCACCGGGCTTTATTTTCGCGCGCTGATCGACGGTATTTCCGAAATGCCCGACATCCCGACCCCGATTCGCGACCGCTGGCGCACCGAGTTGCATGAACAGGGGGCGGCGCGGCTGCATCAAATTCTCATGAAGGAGGACGCTGGCGCGGCGATGGCACTGAAGGCCAGCGACGGCCAGCGCATCGTGCGGGCGCTGGAAGTGCTGCAGGCGTCCGGCCGGTCCATCCTCGACTGGCAGGCATTGCGCGGAACGCCTCTTGTCGACAGGAACAGCGCCCGGCTTTTCGCAATCGAGCCGGACCGGTCCGAACTGGTTGCGCGCATCGACGCGCGTTTCGACGCCATGATCGGATCAGGTGCTCTGGACGAAGTGGCGGAACTTCTCGCGCTTGATCTCGACCCGGCGCTGCCGGCGATGAAAGCCATCGGCGTACGGGAATTGCAGGCGGCGATGTCCGGAGAGATGACATTTCCTGACGCAATCGAGCGCGCAAAGATTGCAACGCGGCAATATGCCAAACGGCAAACGACGTGGTTCAGGCATCAGTTGGACGCCACCTGGACGAGATTAAGCGGCGGCAAGCGCCTGGATATCTAAATTTTTCGAGTATCGCCAAAAGCGAAGGGCGCAACAAAATACACGTTTTTGTTGTGGAGATTAACGCTCTGTAAGCCGGTGGGTGGCATAACCCACTTCACCGATCTGGCCGGAGAAAATATGCGCTTCCACAAGGCGGAATCAGCCTTTTTCGTCTTTATAGCCGTGATCCTCGCCGCAGGCCTGGTGATGGCGCACGCCTATGATTTCGTGCAAGCCAACGCCACCGACTTCTGGCGTCCTTCTGCGGGCGAGACCCTCGCTTATCTGAACACGCTGCTTTTCCTGACCGGCGTGCTTCTGGCGACGGCCTTGTTCTTCGGCGTTTTCTTCATCTACCCGCTCATCCGCGGTCAGGTGAAGGAAGAAGACAAATTGCGCGCCATGACCGTTTCACTCAGCGCCCGCTCCGAGACACTGGCGCATGCGGCGCTGACCGACGGTCTTACCGGGATGCAGAACCGCCGCTATTTTGACGACGCATTACGCGAATATCTCGTGGAGTTCCGGCGCGTCGAGCGGCCGATAAGCTTGATGATCCTCGATCTCGACCACTTCAAGCAGGTCAACGATACGCATGGCCACGACATTGGCGACGAGGTGCTGAAAGCCGTCGCTAACTGCCTGAAGGACTTGACCCGGCACCACGACGTGGTTGCCCGTCTGGGTGGTGAAGAGTTCGCGGTCGTCACGCCGAACATGGATGCCGAGCTTCTGGCGACGTTCGCCGAGCGTATCCGCAAGGCAATTGCGAACCTCTCGATCATGTCGGGAAACGTGCGGCTACGGGTTACCACCAGCGTCGGCCTGGCTGTCTGGGACAGGAAGGAAACCGCCGAGGAATTTTACCGCCGCGCCGACCGCCAATTGTACGAGGCAAAGCGAACGGGCCGCAACCGGATCTGCGCCTGAGGTCGAAGGCAAGCCGCACTGCCGCTGGTGTTTCCGCCCGGCTTCCGGTCCGGTGGCAATCAGTCGTTCTGCGGCCGCATCCCGAAAGTGGCCGGTTTCAAGCCGTAGCGAAGATCGAGATCGTCACTCGCCTGGATACGCAGTGCAGCGGGCTTCCTGTAGTCTGGATCGCCGGCTTGCCGCGCTGTATCCACTGGCTGAATCAGGCTCATGGCGGGCTGAGGTTTCGTCACATTGCGCAACCGGTCGACGATTGCCGCAAGGTCGACATCGCCGTTGTCTCCGTCGGCATCCGTAACGGTCTGTTTGGCCGCGCCTGGCAACAGAGCCTGATCCAGTTTGGCGAACTTCATCCGCATCGTGGTGGCAACCCCTTCGCCGAAGGCGATGGCTTCGCGCTGGCCCATCGAGGACAGGAACGACAATGTCGAGGCCGAAGAGTCGGCGATGGCCGACCGGATGATCGCCTGATCCTTCTCGTTGGCTAGGCGCATGGCAAAGAAGGTCGAGCACTGCGACAGGATCGTCGGATCGAGTTCTCCGGGCCGCTGCGTGACGACGCCGAGGTAGCAGCCATATTTGCGGCCTTCCTTGGCGATGCGGGACAAAGCGTGCCGCGTCGGCGCGAAGCCGAGGCGGGGATCGGACGGCATATAGCGGTGGGCTTCCTCGCACATCAAAAGCAGTTTCAACCGCCCCTCGCTCCATAGCGCGAGGTCGAAGGCAAGGCGCGCAAGCACGGAGCAGACGGAATTGACCACCTCGGCCGGCATGCCGGCCATTTCAAAACACGTTACCGGGCGTCCCTGGTGCGGAACGCGGAAGATATGGCCGATCGTTTCGTGGATGGAATCCTCGACCATGCGGGAATTGAACATAAAACGGTAGCGCGGGTCAGCGGCGGCGGAATCGATGCGCGCCCTCAGCGATTTGAGGATCGGCCGGTCGTTCTTGCTGTCCAGCATGCCGACGCGCTCATCGATCTGCCGGATGAGGTCGGCGATGCGATAGGGCACCGGCGTATCGGCCGTCATCGTCTCCGAACCCCGCCGAACATAACTGCCGGAATTGCCCGTGCGATAGATGTTCTTGGCAACGGGAATAAGCTCGCGAAGCAGGTCGACCTCTTCTTGTATCGTCTCGCGGCCGCGAAACAGCACTTCGGCAAATTCTTCCAGCCTGAACATCCAGAAGGGCAGGTCGAGCGTCGTCGAATCGATCCTGACACAATATTCGGGAAGAGACGCCGCGAACTCGTTATGCGGGTCGAGGATCAGCACGCGGAGATCAGGGCATGCGGCGATCGATTTGCGCAAAAGCAGCGCAACCGCGGTGGATTTTCCGACGCCAGTGGTGCCGACCACGGCGAAATGGCGGGCCAGCGTGTCGTCGATGGCAATTTTGGCGTCGATAGCCTCGTCCTGGGACAGCGAGCCGATGGTGATCGCATGGCGTCCAGCCAGGTCGTAAACGGCCTGCAGGTCGCGGCTGCGAATGCGATGGGCCAGCGCGCCGATATGCGGATATTCGGTAATGCCGCGATCGAAGAACGGCTTTGCGTTCGGCTCGGAACCATCGCGAACCTCGCCGACAAGCTCCACGCTGACTTCGATGGCGTTTTGGGCCTCGTTGTCCCATGCGCGGTCGGCCTTGTCGATGGAATAGACCAGGCCCACTGTGCGAATGGCGCCGAGATTGATCGAAATCATCTTGCCGACGGTCCAGCGGCCGGTGTCCAGGTCGCCGCTTTCGTCGGCAAAGGCCGATATCACGGCTCGCGCACCGTCGCATTGCACCACATTGCCGAGAATGCGGCGGTCGGCCTGTGCGGCCGCACGACGCTCTTGCGAGGTCGCTTCTCCGGCGGAAGCTTCGCGTTCAACGAACATATATACTTATCCAGTACCCCAGAAGACCCGAACCTACAGGACGCGCGTTAAAGCGAAGTGTTGCCGGATGGTTTCGTGCTCCTTAACGCGCGTTCGAGTATTTGATGCATGCTTGCCGCCGGCAGCTATGCGGCAGGGGGGCTCAGTCTAGCGCTGGCACGAGCCGGCGGCGAGCCAAGCAACAATCTGTTTTCACCCCATTGACGGGGGCACGTTTTCGCCCTTATTGTCCGCGCCCATGAACAAGAAGATCATTCTCGTAGTAGGAAGGCGTGTGGGCAAGGCGGTGTAACCGCCGGGCGAAATCCTCCCATGCGCAAGACACAGGCTCCCTCGGGGGCCTTTTTTATTGCCGAAAACCAGACTAAACCGCTGGAAAAGCGAAAAGAAAACGGAAGCCAGACCGATGAGCAACGGACAAAACGAGCGGCGCGAAATGACGGGCGCCGAAATGGTGGTGCAGGCGCTGATAGACAACGGCGTCAAGCATGTTTTCGGCTATCCGGGCGGTGCTGTCCTTCCGATCTATGACGAGCTTTTCCAGCAGGACCAACTCGAACATATCCTGGTGCGCCACGAACAGGGGGCCGGGCACGCTGCCGAGGGCTATGCGCGCTCGACCGGCAAGGCGGGCGTCATGCTGGTCACTTCCGGTCCGGGCGCCACCAATGCGGTGACGCCGCTGCAGGATGCGCTGATGGATTCCATCCCGCTGGTCTGCCTGACCGGGCAGGTGCCGACCTCGCTGATCGGCTCGGACGGTTTTCAGGAATGCGACACGGTCGGTATCACCCGGCCCTGCACCAAGCACAACTGGCTGGTGAAGGACGTCAACGATCTGGCCAAGACGATCCACGAAGCGTTCCACGTCGCAACGACCGGGCGTCCCGGCCCCGTGGTGGTCGACATCCCCAAGGACGTGCAGTTCGCGCGCGGCATCTATGTGTCGCCACAGACAGCACCCCGCACCAGCTATCAGCCGCAGGTCCAGGGCGACCTGGAGAAGATCAAGGCGGCTGTCGCCTTGATGGCGGGCGCGAAAAAGCCCGTTCTCTACACTGGCGGCGGCGTCATCAACGCCGGCCCGGAGGCCAGCCATCTGTTGCGCGAATTGGTCGAACTGACCGGCTTTCCGATCACCTCCACGCTGATGGGCCTCGGTGCCTATCCGGCGTCGGGAAAGAACTGGCTCGGCATGCTGGGCATGCACGGCACTTATGAAGCCAATCTGGCCATGCACGATTGCGACGTGATGGTGTGTATCGGCGCGCGCTTCGACGACCGCATCACCGGACGGCTGAATGCCTTTTCTCCGAATTCGAAGAAGATCCATATCGACGTCGACGCTTCGTCCATCAACAAGAACGTGCGCGCCGACATCGGCATCATCGGCGACGCCGGTCGCGTGCTGGAAGATATGGTGCGGCTGTGGCGCGCGACCGTGAAGCCCGACAAGAAGGCGCTGTACCCGTGGTGGGAGCAGATCGCCCGCTGGCGCGCGCGCGATTCGCTCGCCTACAAGCCGAACCCGGACGTCATCATGCCGCAATATGCCATCGAGCGGCTTTATGAACTGACCAAGGACATGGACACCTACATCACCACCGAGGTCGGCCAGCACCAGATGTGGGCGGCGCAGCACTATCATTTCGAAAAGCCGAACCGCTGGATGACCTCGGGCGGGCTGGGCACGATGGGCTACGGCCTGCCGGCGGCACTTGGCGCGCAGATCGCGCATCCCGATGCGCTGGTCATCGATATCGCCGGCGACGCTTCCGTGCAGATGACGATGCAGGAAATGTCGGCAGCGGTGCAGCACAATGCGCCGATCAAGATCTTCATACTGAACAACCAGTATATGGGCATGGTGCGCCAGTGGCAGCAATTGCTTCACGGCAACCGGCTGTCGCATTCCTACACCGAGGCGATGCCCGATTTCGTCAAGCTTGCCGAAGCCTATGGCGGTCACGGAATTCGCTGCGACAAGCCCGACGAACTGGACGATGCCATCCGGGAAATGATCTCGGTGAAGAAGCCGGTGCTGTTCGACTGCCGCGTGGCGGCGCTCGCCAATTGCTTCCCGATGATCCCATCCGGCAAAGCGCATAACGAGATGCTGTTGCCCGACGAGGCCACGGACGAAGCCGTGGCCAACGCCATCGACGCCAAGGGCAGGGAACTGGTTTAGTCGATTTCCGATTGTTTCCTGTCGCGATAATCGTGCGGAAACAAAGTGGTAGCTCAAGTTTTTAAGATCGAGATCGCAACATGAACGCACAGCTTCAACCGACCGGATCGGCCTATTTCATCGCCAAGGAAACCGAAAAGCCGGAAAAACACACGCTTTCCGTGCTGGTCGATAACGAGCCGGGCGTGCTCGCGCGGGTCATCGGCCTGTTTTCCGGCCGCGGCTACAATATCGAAAGCCTGACGGTTTCCGAGACCGAGCACGAGACGCATCTGTCTCGCATCACCATCGTCACCAGCGGCACGCCGCATGTGCTGGAGCAGATCAAGCATCAGCTTGAACGCATTGTTCCGGTGCACCGCGTCGTCGACCTGACCGTGCGCTCGCAGGAGTTGGGGCAGGAACGGCCGCTCGAGCGCGAGCTTGCGCTGGTGAAGGTGGCCGGCACAGGCGTCAACCGCGTCGAGGCGCTTCGTCTTGCCGACGCCTTCCGCGCCCATGTGACGGACGCCAATACCGAGCATTTCATTTTCCAGCTTACGGGCAAAAGCTCGAAGATCGACCAGTTCATCGCCATCATGCGGCCGCTCGGCCTGGTCGAGATCTGCCGGACCGGCGTGGCGGCGATGAATCGCGGCGCACAAGGCATGTAGCCAAAACTCCCGGCCTTTGCGCCGGGAAGACGCCATCTATCGAACCTTGGATAAGCCAGATGTCCTACGACATGCTGTTCGCATTGCTCGTCTATGCCTTCGTGACGTCGATCACGCCCGGACCCAACAACCTCATGTTGCTGGCTTCGGGCGTTAATTTCGGGTTCGCCCGCTCTATTCCCCATATGTTGGGGATCGGCATCGGCTTCGTCGTGCTTCTGCTGGCGGTCGGCCTGGGCCTGGGCGCTGTACTGACGGCTTTTCCGGCGTTGCATACCGCGCTGAAAATCGCCGGTGCCGCCTATCTGCTCTATCTGGCGTGGAAGATCGCCATGGCGCGATCCATGAACAGCAAGGCTGGGAACGATGCCCGCCCGCTGACCTTTCTCGACGCCGCCGCGTTCCAGTGGGTGAACCCCAAGGCCTGGGTGATGGCGATCACCGCAATGGCAGTCTACACGGTTCCCGAACGCCCGTTTTTATCGGTGCTGCTGGTGGCCGGCGCGTTCGGCGCGGTGAATCTGCCCAGCGTCTCGGTCTGGGCTGGTTTTGGCACGGCCTTGCGCGGCTTTCTGGCCGACCCGGTGCGGTTGAAATGGTTCAACATCGCCATGGGCCTGCTGCTCGCCGCGACGCTGTGGCCGATGCTGCGTTGAGACTGGCTACTTGCGTGGACGATGCGCCCGCTTTGGCTTTTTGTCTGGGCGCATCACAACTCGGTGGCCTCACGCTCTGATCGCTAAATGTCGATTGGCCCTGGCTTCCCGAAGCAAACAAGGAGTTCCAGACGACGACCGTAGCAGTTCTCATCGGCAGCCTGCGCAAGGAATCTGCGCCAGTCGCTGGCCTTCCTCAACATGCCGGTGCTTGCCCAACCGGAAGCCTATATCGGCAATTCCGCCAGCCTGTTTGCCGAAACCGGCGGGCTGACCAACGACTCGACGAAGGAGTATCTGGTTGCGTTCGGCAAGGCGTTCGAACACTTCATCCGCCACAACGCCAGAAAATAGGCCGGTGCGACTGTTTGCCGGCAGCAGGCGGCGACGGGAGCTGCAAACGCCTTGCCCTGAGCCGCCGAATCCTGTCTCTCAAGGACATGGAATTTTCACCCCAACAAGATGAGGCCCTGAAGGCCGTCGCGCGCTGGCTCAAGGCGAGCCGCCCGCAGGTGTTCCGGCTGTTCGGTTATGCGGGCACCGGCAAGACGACGCTTGCGCGCTATTTCGCCGAGCATGTCGACGGGCAGGTGCAGTTCGCCGCCTTCACCGGCAAGGCAGCCCAAGTGCTGCGCTCCAAGGGGGCGACCAATGCCCGCACCATTCATTCGCTGATCTATCGGCCCAAGGGCGAGGAATCGGTGGAAGACGAGGTGACGGGCAAGACCTCGATGTCGCCAACTTTTTCGCTCAACCGGCAAAGCCCGATTTCGAAAGCGGCGCTGGTCATCATCGACGAATGCTCGATGGTGGACGAACAACTCGGGCGCGATCTGCAAAGTTTCGGCACGCCGATCCTCGTGCTGGGCGATCCCGGCCAGTTGCCCCCGATTTCCGGCGGCGGGTTCTTCACTGAGCACGAGCCGGATTTTTTGCTCACCGAAATCCATCGGCAGGCACGTGACAATCCCATCATCCGGCTGGCGCTTGACGTGCGGGAGGGGCGCGAGTTCCCGCGTGGCGACTATGGCACCGCGCAGGTGATCGGCAAGGAAGAGGTAACGCAGGAACTGGTGCTGAAGGCCGATCAGGTTCTGGTCGGCACCAACCGCACCCGCCGGCGCTACAACCAGCGCCTGCGCGAGTTGAAGGGCTTTTCCGCCGACTACCCGCAGGCCGGCGACAAGTTGGTCTGCCTGCGCAACGATCCCGCCAAGGGACTGCTCAACGGCTCGCTGTGGAAGGTGATGACCTCGTCGCGGGAAACCGTCAAACCCGGCATCAACCTTCTGGTTTCGCCGGAGGAGGACGATCCCGATCGCGGCGTCGCCAAGATCAAGCTCCTGAAAGCCGTGTTTGAAGATCCGGACGCCGACATTCCCTGGCAGCAGAAGAAGCGGTTCGACGATTTCGATTATGGCTACGCGCTGACGGTGCACAAGGCGCAGGGCTCGCAGTGGAACGAGATCGTACTGTTCGACGAAAGCTATGCCTTTAAGGAAACCCGCCAGCGCTGGCTCTACACGGCGATCACGCGGGCGGCAGAGCGGCTGACCATCGTGCGGTAGTCATGCCGGGAGCGGCTTGGCGCCGAGCCATGCCCATGCGTCGGGCTCGTCTTCCGTGTCGAAATGACGAAGGTCGGTCGGCAGCGTCGTGAACAGGCCTTGCACCTGGCCGGTCCAGTTCGGCTCACCGACCGTTGCACATCGCTGGACGTGCTCGATGGCATTGGCCTTTCCACGTTCGAGTGTCTGTCTGGACAGTTCCGCCCAATCGACGCCGTCATGCTCGATGAGGCGCACCAGCACATCGATTTTTGGATGAAGCGCATAGGCGGCCTCCAGCAGCCCGAACAGGTTTTCCGCATCGGCGGCCGAAACATGGCCGACGATATCGACTGCGAGCAGATCGTCTCGGTCGGTGTCGATACGTCGGATAGCGGGCACGGACTCAAGAGAATTCATGATTTTTCCTCGTCCGGGATTGTCATTCCTGGTTGTGGAACACCGAAATACCCCTGCGTGTTCCCTTCAAAGCCTCTATAGGTGGCGCGCCAAGCGATTTCAGAGGCCGATCATGCCCACAAAACTATCCGTCAATCTTAATGCCGTCGCCATGCTGCGCAATCGGCGCGACCTGCCATGGCCGAGCGTTACGGGGCTGGGACGCATTGCCCTTGCGGCTGGCGCACACGGTCTGACGGTTCATCCGCGCCCGGACGAGCGCCATACACGCCTCAGCGACCTGCCGGAAATCCGCGCCCTGATCGATGACGAGTTCCCCGGCGCCGAATTCAATATCGAGGGGTATCCGACGGAGGAATTCCTGGCGCTTGTGGAAAAGAACCAGCCGGAGCAGGTGACGCTGGTGCCCGACGACCCGGCCCAGGCGACGTCCGACCATGGCTGGAATTTTGCGGAAAAGGCCGAATTCCTCGCGCCGATCGTCCGTCGGTTGAAAAAGGGCGGCTTTCGCGTTTCCTTGTTTTGCGATCCCAATCCCGATGATGTGGGGCAGGCAAAGGCAACCGGATGCGACCGGATCGAACTTTATACGGGGCCTTATGGCAGCTTCCATTCGAATCCAGGTAATGCGACCAACGAATTGGAAAGGCTGGTGAAAACCGCTGACGCGGCACTGGCTGCGGGGCTCCAGGTCAACGCCGGGCACGACCTCGTCGTCGGCAATCTGCCGCCCTTGATAAAGCGCATTCCAAGCCTCGCTGAAGTGTCCATCGGCCATGGGTTGACAGCGGATGCGCTCGAATACGGCATGGCGGGGACGGTCGGCCGGTTTCTCAAGGCTTGTGGATGGTGACAAGTCCCCTACATCGGGATTACGCGGGAGGCAACTTGCATTGGTCCTTGATATTGCGATGCAGCAAGGCTAGAGCACCCAGCGCTTAACGGAGAACCGTCCATGGCCCTTGCCGACAATGGTGGTGAGGCAGAGTCCATTGATCAGCTAGGTCAGCCCGAGACAGAACAACACGGCACCAAGGTGCTGATGCTCGGTGCGCTTGGCGTGGTCTATGGCGACATCGGCACGAGCCCGATCTATGCGTTCCGTGAAGCGCTTGTTGCGGCGACGGGACCCGGCGGTGTCGAGCGGGGTCAGATTCTTGGCGTTCTGTCGCTGATCATCTGGTCGCTGACCATCATCGTCACCATCAAATACATTATGTTCGTCTTGCGGGCCAACAACCGCGGCGAGGGCGGCGTGCTGTCGCTGATGGCGCTTGTGCGCAACGCCCTGCAGAAGCGGCCGGCCATCGTTTTGGGCATCGGCATGGTCGGCGCATCGCTTTTTTACGGCGATGCGGTGATTACGCCAGCGATTTCCGTGCTTTCGGCGGTGGAAGGCATCAATGTTATCACGCCAACGTTCGAGCCTTATGTCGTCCCGATGACGCTCGTCATTCTCGCCATCCTGTTTTCAGTGCAGCGCTTCGGTACCGGAAGCGTGGCGATGATATTCGGGCCGATCATGGCCCTGTGGTTCCTGGCGATCGGCTATTCGGGAATTATCCATATCGTCGACGATCCTGAGATTTTGCTGGCGATCAATCCGATCTACATTGTCGGCTTCCTCCAGAACTCACCGGAAGTCGCTTTCATAACGATTGGCGCCATCTTCCTGGCTGTCACAGGTGCCGAAGCGCTTTATGCCGATCTTGGCCATTTCGGCCGCAAGCCCATCGTGCTTGCCTGGCTTTCCATCGTTTTCCCGTGCCTGCTGCTCAATTATGCCGGGCAGGGCGCTTATGTGCTGGCCAAAGGCGGGCAGGTTGGCCATCCGTTTTTCGAGATGAACGAAGGCTGGATGCTGATTCCGATGGTGGCATTGGCGACAGCCGCGACCGTGATCGCCAGCCAGGCGGTTATTTCGGGCGCGTTTTCGCTGACCCGGCAGGCCGTGCAGTTGAACATCCTGCCCCGTCTCGAGATTCAGCACACGTCGGAGAAGCAATCGGGGCAGATCTACATGCCGCGCGTCAACCTGATCCTGGCGCTGGTGGTCATGCTGCTGGTGGTGGGCTTCGAGGAGTCCAGCGCGCTGGCTTCCGCCTACGGCATATCCGTGACGGGCAACATGCTGGTGACCACCGTGCTGCTGTATTTTGTGATGACGCGTATCTGGAACTGGCCGCAGTGGCGCGCGGTAGCCTTGACCGCCGTGTTCGGCTTCATCGACATCGGCTTCTTCTTTTCCAACATCGTCAAGGTTTTCGAAGGCGGTTGGGCCTCGCTCGTCGTCGCGTTTACCGTGGTTTTGACGATGTGGACCTGGGTGCGGGGCAGCCGCTATCTGTTCGACAAGACCCGGAAGAACGAAGTCCCGCTGGATTTTCTGGCGGCCAACCTCGTGAAGAAAAAGCCGCATCTGGTGCCCGGTACGGCGATCTTCCTGACCAGCGACCCGTTCAGCGCGCCGACCGCGCTGATGCACAGCCTCAAGCACTACAAGGTGCTGCATGAGCAGAACGTGATCCTGTCGGTGGTGACGGCGCCCCAGCCGATAGCCTCCCGCGAGGAGCGGGTGAAGATCGAAGCCGTCAACGACCTTTTCATGCGGGTGACGCTGACCTTCGGCTACATGGAGCAGCCGAACATCCCGCGCGCGCTCGCCACCTGTCGAAAGCAGGGGTGGAAGTTTGACATCATGACGACTTCCTTCTTCCTGTCGCGGCGCTCGCTCAAGGCATCGCCCAATTCGGGCATGCCGATGTGGCAGGACCGGTTGTTCATTGGCCTGGCCCGCACCGCGGCGGATGCCACGGAGTACTTCCAGATTCCTACCGGGCGCGTCGTCGAGATCGGTACGCAGGTGGCGATCTAGCTGCGATTATGGAGCCGTCTGCGAATAGCGCTTGACTGTTCAGCGCAATGCCACTTATAGCCGAACCGTAACGTACGGTACGCATTGCTTGCGATGTGTGCCAGATGGCCGGAAGCGACGTGTTGCAGAAAACCGTTCTCAACGAGGACAAAAGGGTCCTGACCGAGCGCCAGCAGACAGTGCTGGACGCGGCGTTGCGCCTTTTAGTCGAGGATGGGGACAATCTGACCATGACGGCGGTGGCGCGGCGCGCAAGCTGCTCCAAGGAAACGCTCTACAAATGGTTCGGCGATCGCGACGGGCTGTTGATCGCCACCGTGCAATGGCAGGCTTCGAAAGTGCGGGTAACGCCGGTCGATCCCGGCAATGTCGATCTCGCTTCGCTGACCGAAAGCCTGGAAGGGTATGCGCGCGATTGGCTCAAGGTCATCGCCAGCGACACGTCCATCGCGCTGAACCGGGTTGCCGTCAGTCATGCGGCGTCCGGCAAGGATAATCTCGGCGCCATCGTGCTCGAAAATGGGCGGTTTGCGCTGGCCAAGCGGCTGAAGCCGGTGCTGGACGCCGGCAAGCGCGCCGGTTATCTCGTCTTCGACAATGCCGAAACGGCGTTTAGAACCTTTTTCGGCCTGGTCGCGCGCGACGTGCAGATCAGGCTGCTGCTGGGCGACTGGCCCGGCCTGACGGAAGCGGCCATAGAAGATGACGCGGCGCGCGCCACAAGACAGTTTCTCGCCCTCTATGGGGCAAGGAAAGATCCATAGAAACCACGGTTTTCAAGCACGGGAAGGAAAGTAACATGCGTGTCTATTACGATCGCGACGCCGATCTCAATCTCATCAAGGGCAAGAAGGTCGCCATTATCGGCTACGGTTCGCAGGGGCGGGCGCATGCGCTCAACCTGAAGGATTCCGGCGTCAAGGAAATCGCCATCGGCCTCAAGGCCGGTTCGGCGACCGCCAAGAAGGTCGAAGCTGACGGCCTCAAGGTCATGACCGTGGCCGAGGTCGCCAAGTGGGCCGACCTGATGATGATGGCCACGCCTGACGAGTTGCAGGCAGACATCTACCGCGACGAGATCGCGCCGAATATCCGCGATGGGGCCGCGATTGCGTTCGCGCACGGGCTCAACGTGCATTTCGGGCTGATCGAGCCGAAGGATACGATTGACGTAGTCATGATCGCGCCAAAGGGGCCCGGCCATACCGTGCGCGGCGAATACCAGAAGGGCGGCGGCGTGCCGTGCCTGGTTGCGGTCAACCACGACGCATCGGGCAATGCCCACGATCTCGCGCTATCCTACGCCTGCGGCGTCGGCGGCGGCCGCTCGGGCGTCATCGAGACGAACTTCAAGGAAGAGTGCGAAACCGATCTGTTCGGCGAGCAGGTGGTTCTGTGCGGCGGTCTGGTCGAACTCATCCGTGCCGGCTTCGAGACGCTGGTCGAGGCCGGTTACGCACCCGAAATGGCCTATTTCGAGTGCCTGCACGAAGTGAAGCTGATCGTCGACCTGATCTATGAGGGCGGCATCGCCAACATGAACTACTCGATCTCCAACACGGCCGAGTGGGGCGAATACGTGTCGGGTCCCCGCATCATCACCGCCGACACCAAGGCCGAGATGAAGCGCGTGCTGAACGACATCCAGACCGGCAAGTTCACGTCGGAGTGGATGCAGGAGTACCGCGCCGGCCTGTCCCGCTTCAAGGGCATCCGCCGCAACAACGACAGCCACCAGATCGAGGAAGTCGGTGCGAAGCTGCGTGCCATGATGCCGTGGATCGCCAAGAACCAGCTCGTGGACAAGGCCAAGAACTGATCCCATGCCTTTTTCGCCTGCACGTCCTGGGTTTTCGGGGCGCACAGGCCGAAGACTCAAGGTTGGAATCAAAAAGCCGGCGAAGCGATTCGCCGGCTTTTTGTTTTAGATAAAGCCGCAGCGCGGGCTGTGCTTTGCTACCTCACCGATATGGCGAATAGCATTGCTGGCGCGGACCGTTATAGGGCTGGAACGTATTGTCCGCTGCGCGGTAGGAGCGGTAGCGGTTGTAGCACCAGCGGACGTGCGCGTTGGAACCGCGATAGACACGACGCGGTTCATAATACCGAATCGCCGGTCCGATCGCCATGCCACCCAGCCCGAGATAAAAGCCGGAGCCGCCATAGTGGCGCCGATGACCGCGCCAGCGCCGATCATTATAGGAGCGGCGATGCGCGTTGTTGTGGTTCCAGCGGTTGCCTTGCCAATGACGGTTGTGCCGGTCACGGCGCCAATAGTCGCCGCGGCTGTTCCCGCCGGCCCACGCGTCGCGTACGGGGATGATTTCAGGCGCCGCTGTGCTCGACGGCACCGAGGGGGCAGGCTGCGGCATGGGTCCGGCGAATGTTGGACCCGCCAGTCCGAACACCAGTCCAAGCGCCATCACGCTTGTTTTGATCGAATGGGCAAATAGCGGTTTCATTTGCACTCTCCAGCAATTCATTGGCCCCGCGCCACGAGTCCGAGAATGGCTACAATGCTGAACCTTTCACCCTGAACGGAGAATGAACGAGAAAGTTCCAGGTGCTGGCCCTGAAGGGATTGGCCCATGTGCCCTTGTTTTCAAGGCCCCCAGCGGGCAAACGTCTTGCATGTCCTTGCGTCTTGCAACGTTTAACGTCGAAAACCTGATGAGCAGGTTCGATTTCTCCGGTTATCAAAACCATGGCCAGGATCGGACACTTTCGCTGTTCGACATTGGCAGCGAAGCCGAGTACCGGGCGTTGGAACAGGCCCGCGCAATCGCGCAATCGGACGATACGCGCCAGCTTTCCGCGCTCGCCATCGCGGCGACCCGCGCCGACATCCTGTGCCTGCAGGAGGTCGACAATATCGAGGCGCTCAAGGCTTTCGAGTATGGGTATCTGTTCAGGATGATCGGCGAGGGCTACCGCCAGAAATACACCACGGCCGGCAACGATACGCGCGGTATCGATGTCGCGGTGATGATGCGCCATGAAACGGCGGACGGCGAGCCGATCGAGTTTGTGCGCATGACCAGCCATGCCGATGTCACTTACGAACAATTCGGCCTGCATACGCCGGAACTGGCGGCCACCGGTAACGCTGCCAACGAGCGTATTTTCAGGCGCGACTGCCTGGAGATAGACGTCACGGTTGGCGGCAAGCCGCTGACGCTCTATCTCGTGCATTTCAAGTCGATGGGGCCGCCGCGCAATGGGCTTGACGGACGCCAGGCCTCGATGCCGATTCGAATTGCCGAGGCTCAGGCGGTTCGCCAAATCATCGAGGAAAGGTTCGGCAAGGAACACGCCGCCAGGAACTGGGCGATCTGCGGCGATATGAACGACTACCGCCAGCGCGTGAAAATCGACGGCGACCAGTTTGGCGGCTACCGCTTCGACGTGCTGGGCGAAGACCGGTCTTGCCTCGATGTCCTTCTGGCCGACGGTTTTTGCGAGAACGTCGTCGAGCGGAGGCCGGAAATGGATCGCTGGTCATTTTACCACACAAGAGGGCCACAGGAGCGACATCTATGCCAGCTAGACTATATCCTGCTGTCCAAGGGGCTTGCCGCGCGAAATGCTGCCGCTATTCCCGATATTGTCCGCAACGGGCAACCTTGGCGCACCGTCTTCCCGCCGGGGCAGGAAGTGGAACGGTTTCCACGCGCAGGCTGGGACAGACCGAAGGCGTCGGACCATTGTCCGGTCGCCGTCACACTGGATATGAGTTAAGGAGCCTGGCATGAGTTTCGATCTCCCGCGAGACGTCGTCCTTCCGGTCGAAAGTATCGACGTAAGGCTCGAACCCGCCCCGCATCCGTTGGAACGGACGCATATGCGGGAGATCGATGCCAACTGGGATTACGAGATTTCCGTCAATCCGCATCTGTTCGATGGACGGGTGGCGCTGCTTTCCGAACTTTCCTACGCCAGCGAGCGGCTTGTCGGACGCTGTCATATCGTGCGCTACGCAACCTTCATGTACTGGCGCAGGAACCGCCAGATGCCGGGTGTCGGCCATGTCTTCGCGCACGCCATGCTCGTCTCGAGCGACAATGCGCTGGTGGCCATCCGCATGGGCAAGCACACGCTGAACGCCGGCAGGGTGTATTTCGCGGCCGGCTCCTTCGAGTTGGAGGATTTTCGCGACGGGCTGGTCGACGTCGACTTCAACATGCGGCGCGAGGTCAAGGAGGAAACCGGCATCGATATAAGCGAGGCTTCGCCTGCCAAGCGCTACTACCTTTTGTCGACGCGCAGCGGCACGGTCATCTTCCGCCGTTATCGCATGCCGCTGACGGCCAATGCCATGATTGCCAGCATCAATGGCTTCGTCGCGGCGGAAGCCAATCCGGAAATAGAGGCGCCCGTCGTCATCCACAGCGCCGGCGACCTGCCCGACGACCTTGCCGGCCATATGAAACCGCTGATCGAGTGGCATTTCTCGACGCAGGGCTGAGAGTCCGTTTGGAAACTCTACCCAGCCGGACATCTGGCGCAATTTTCTGCGCTTCCGGTGCTCACGTACTTGTGTACGCTCCGCTCCGGTTCTCGAAAACCACGCCATATGCCTCGGCTGGGCGAGTTATCAAACGGTCTCTGAGGCTTACTCGTGCCGTAGCGCGTCGATCGGGTTGAGCCGCGCGCCGCGCAACGCCGGGAAGAAGCCGAACACCATGCCGATCAGCGCGGAAAAGCCGACTGCGATCAAAATGGTGGCAAGGCTGGGCGCAAACGGGATGGCGAGCGTCAGCGAAGCGATGCCGGCCAGCGACAGGCCAAGCAGGATGCCGAAGATGCCGCCCATCAACGACAACACCGTTGCCTCGACCAAAAACTGTATCAGGATGTGCTTTTCATGCGCGCCGATGGCCAGCCTGATGCCGATCTCGCGCGTCCGCTCCGTTACCGACACCAGCATGATGTTCATGATGCCGATGCCGCCGACCAGCAGGCTGACGCCTGCCACCGCTCCCAGCATGCCCGTCATGGTGGTTGTAGCCGCGGCCATCGTGTCCGCGATCTGCGTCATGTCGCGGATGGAGAAATTGTCTGCCTGGTCGGGGCCGATGCGCCTAGTGTCGCGTAAAATATCCTCGACGCGGGGCAGGAGCACGCTGGTCGGCGTCGTGTCGTCGGCGGCGACATAGATGGAATCGATATCGCGGTTTCCCGCGATACGACGCTGGTATGCGGCAAGCGGCATCAGCACGACATTGTCCTGATCCTGCCCGAATCCGGTAAACCCTTTCGATTCCAGCAGGCCGATAATTTTGCAGGAGGTGCGGTTGACGCGGATCGTCTCGCCTTCAGGATCGGCAGCACCGAAAAATTGCTGCCGCACCGTCTCGCCGATCAGGCAGACGCCCGCGCCGCTGCGTGCCTCCGAATCCGAAAAGGACCGGCCCGAAGCAAGCTGCCAGTCCCGCGCCACCAGATAGTCGCTATTCGTGCCGGTCACGCCGCTGGTGAGGTTTTCCGTACCGTAGATGACGCGAACCTGTTTTTGGGACGCGGGCGAGATGGCGCGCGCACCGACGAGGTGCTTGGTAAGGGCTTCGACATCCTTGTCGTTGAGCTGACGCGCGACATTATCGGTGGCGCTGGGGCCGCCGGCCCGGCCTGAACGCACGACAAGCAGGTTGGAGCCGAGCTTGGCAATGTCCGCCTTGACCTTCTCGGTCGTGCCGTTGCCGATGGTCAGCATGGCGATGACGGCGGCGACGCCGATAACGATGCCAAGCAGCGTCAGGAACGAGCGCAGAACGTTGCGGCGGATGGACAAGAGCGCGAGGCGAACCGTTTCCCAGATCATTTCGCGGCCACCATTCGCGGTGTGTCGGCGGCGACATTGCCGTCGAGGAAATGGATTGTGCGCTGCGCATAGGCGGCGACATCGGCTTCGTGCGTCACCATGACGATGGTCAGGCCATGCTCCGTATTGAGCCGGGTCAAGAGTTCCATGATTTCGTGGCTGCGGGCGGTGTCGAGATTGCCTGTCGGTTCGTCCGCTACCAGCAAGGTGGGGCGTGTGACGATGGCGCGGGCTATCGCCACGCGCTGCTGCTGGCCGCCTGAAAGCTCGCCGGGCGTATGGTGCTCGCGGCTGGTTAGGCCAACCTCTGCCAGCGCCTGCATCGCCAGCGCGCGCCGCTCTGCCTTCGGCGCGCCGCGATAGATCAGCGGCAGTTCGACATTCTCGGCAGCCGTCGTGCGCGGCAGCAGATTATAGCCCTGGAAGACGAAGCCGACATAGAGATTGCGCAAGATAGCGCGGCGGGTGCGGTCGAGCCGGCCGGCATCTACGCCCATGAAGGAATAGGTGCCGGCGCTGGGCGTATCGAGGCAGCCGATGATGTTCATCGAGGTGGATTTGCCGGAACCGGAAGGGCCCATGATCGCCACGAATTGCCCTTGCCGGATGGAAAGGTCGACGCCGGCCAGCGCGTTTACACGCGCTTCGCCTTGGCCGTAGCTTTTCCAGACCTTGTCGAAGGTGATGAGGAGCGGCGCGGCCATTGCTTAACCGCGCTGCTGCGACGCGGTGATGACCGCGTCGCCTTCGGAGAGGCCAGAAAGGATTTCGGTCAGTTCGCCGTTGGTGGCGCCCGTCTTGACGTCGACCGCATGCGGACGGCCATCCTTCAGGACGTAAAGCGTGCGCGATCCGTCTGCGGGCTTCGCGGCAGCCTGTGAGCGGCCGCGTCCACGCCGTCCACCCATGCGCCCGGTGAACAGGCTCGTCAGGCTCCAGCCGCCGCCGTTGCTTGCCGTCGGCGCGGGCTTGTAGCGGAACGCGATCGCGGGAACGGCCAGAACATCCTTGGCCTGCTTGGTGACAACGGAAACGGTCGCCGTCATGCCGGGGCGCAGGAGCAGTTCGTCATTGGCGACATTCAGGCGTGCATCGTAGGTCACGACCCCGTCCGTGGTCAGCGAGGCAAAGGAAATGTCGCGAATTTCCGCGTCGAACGGCCGCTCTGGAAAAGCATCGACGGTAAACCGGGCGTGCTGACCCGCCTTGACCGAGCCGATATCGGCCTCGTCGATGGTCGCCTTCAACTCCATGCTTTTCAGGTCGGCGGCGATGACGAAAAGAACGGGCGCCTGCAGCGAGGAGGCGACCGTCTGGCCGGGATCGACCGAGCGCGTCAGCACGATGCCGTCGATGGGGGCGTAGATGGTGCTCTTGTCGAGGTCCGACTGCTGCAGCTTCAAATCCGCCTGGGCAATGGCAAGATTGGCTTCGGCGCTGTCCAGAGCCGCCCTGGCGCGGTCGCGCGTGGCGGTCGCGGCTTCCAGCGCCTGGTTGGTCGTCTGGCCACGCCTGGCCAGTTCGGCCGCACGCACCAGCGCCTGCTCGTTCTCCTTCAAGGTGATCCGGGCATTCTCGACATTGGCTTGCGCGGCCTTTGCCGAAGCCTGCGCCCGCTCGACCTGCGCTTGCAGGCGCGAGGTGTCGAGCGCGGCCAGCACGTCGCCTTTCTTGACCTGCTGGTTTTCGTTGACCGCCACGGAACGAACGACGCCGGATAGCTCGCTGGAAATGTCGACCTGGGTGAGGGGTTGCAGCGTGCCCGTCGCGGTAACCTGCACGGTCAGGTCGGCCTTGGCCGCAGGCACGGTCGTATAGTCGGTTTTGACAGCGGAGCCTGCAACCCATTGATAGGCGAAAATGGCTGCCGCAACGATTACCAGAGCCGCCAGCCCATAAAGCCAGCCGCGGCGACGCTGCTTTTTCTGGTCGCCACCGTCCAACCCCAGGGCCGTCTCGATGGTGGCGGCGGATTCGCCATTTGGCGGATTGACAAGCTGGTCCACGCAAGACCCCTATAATGCGTATGTCGTCCCTAAGCATGGACACATCAGGCTTAACGGCCGGAATTACAAATTAAATTTCGCCCATGTTGGGTGATGATGCGGGGAGTGGGCCGATGGCTGGCCGGAAATACATGCTCTACGACGTGTTCGCCAAGACGCCGTTGGCCGGCAATCCGCTGGCTGTCGTTTTGCAAAGCGAAGGCCTCGAGACCGCTGCCATGCAGGCGATTGCGCGAGAATTCAACCTGTCCGAAACCGTCTTCGTCCTGCCGCCCGAAAACGCTCGGCATCGCGCCCGCATCCGCATCTTCACGCCGGAATACGAAATGCCGTTTGCGGGTCATCCGACAGTCGGCGCGGCGGTGGCGCTGGCGGAACTGACCGGTGAAAAGGCCGCCGGCATCTTCGTGCTGGAAGAAAATATCGGACCTGTGCGCTGTGTCGTGCAAACAGGCGAGGGCGCATCCTATGGCGAGTTCGACCTGGCCAAGCTGCCGGAGCGCCTTGAATTTTCGGCTGACGCGGACGCGATCGGCGCGGCACTCGGCCTCAGCCCCCATGAAATCGGCTTCGAAAATCACCGGGTCTCGTTCTGGTCGGCTGGCGTTCCCTATGTGACAATCCCCGTGGCCGGCCTCAAGGAGGCTGCGCGGATAAGGCTGGACAATCAGGCCTGGGCCGAACTCGCGCCAGCAAAGAGCGAGTGGGCCAATGCCAGCCCCTATGTCTATTGCCGCGAGACGGTAAGCCACGACAGCGCGTTTCATGTCCGGATGATCGTGCCCGGAACGCCGTCCTACGAAGATCCTGCAACCGGCTCGGCAGCGGCGGCCTTTGCCGGCGCAATCATGCATTTCGACGGTCCGCGCGACGGTACCGCACGCTACTGGCTGGAGCAGGGCCTGGAAATGGGACGTCCGTCGCGGATTCGCCTTGAGTTGGAGGTAGCCCAAGGCCGGCTAGCGGCAGCGCGTATCGGCGGCCATGCGGTCAAGGTCGCGGAAGGCACGCTTTATGTGTGAGTCGTGCCTGTGACCCGCTGATTAAGAGTCATCTGCTCTACCGGCGGAGCCAGGCACCGATTTTTGGCTGTTTCTAAGGCGTCATGGCAATGCTTTGGACATAGTGGCCCGATTTCCAGAGAAATCCCGGCATAGGGCTGGACATGGCCAATGGTGCCGGATATATGCCCGCCAGCGCTGGTTTTTCCAGCGCGCCGTGGGTGCGTAGCTCAGTTGGTAGAGCAGCTGACTCTTAATCAGCGGGTCACAGGTTCGATCCCTGTCGCACCCACCACAAACTTCTTTCGATACATACCGCTGTGACTTTTCCTTGAAGAGTTGGTAAAGGTGCCGCGCAGGCCAATTTCGCGAGCGCTTGACTTTGTCGGCGGCGATGATGTTCAAATCGTTGCGCCATGAAAAAGCGACTCCCAATCCTCTCGCGGCGCACCTTCCTCGCGGAGATGGCTGGCGTGGCTGCATTGGGCGTCCTGCCGTCAGGCGCTCGCGCGCAATCGACACCGGTAATTCCGCCCGTGGATGCGACGTTTCTGTTCATCAGCGACGTTCACGCATGCCGCATGGCGAGCGGCCTTAGTCCCCATTGCCAGCAGGAGGGCAAGACCGACGCCGCTTTGCTGCGCAATGTAGCGGCGCTGAACGCCATAAGCCTCAGGGAATGGCCAAGTGAGATCGACGGCGTGCCTACGGCCTTGCGCTCTGCGGGCCAGCGTATCGATACGCCGCTCGGCATCGTCGTGGGCGGCGATATGACCGACGACGGCGGCGGGCAGGTGACGCTGCCCAGCGAAGGCACGCAACTGCTCCAGTTCAGCCAACGCTACCAGCAAGGCGTCGGGCAGGATCGTGTCCATGTGCCGGTCTATGTCGGGCTCGGCAACCATGATCTCGACCAGAACGGTCCGCGCCGCCACGTAAACTGGTACCGGCGTGAAATGCGCGACTATGTCGAGGTCAATCACCGCCCCAGCGTGTTCTTCAAGCCGGCGGTTCCAGCGGGCAATTACGATGTGGAGTCCGATTGCTATTCCTGGGATTGGGGCGGCTTGCATCTTGTCCAGACGCACCGCTTCGCCGGCGATGTCGGTCATGGCGCGGTAAGCGGCCTGTCGTGGCTGAAGGACGACTTGGCGAACAATGCCTCGGATGGCCGGCCAATCGTCCTTTTCCAGCATTATGGCTGGGATACGTTCTCGCAGGAAAAATGGGATCCGGTCGCGCGAACTTTCGACGACCAGGGCACGGGGCCGGCACATTGGTGGAGCCGGGCGGAACAGGACGCATTGCTGGCCATCCTGCAAGGCTACAACGTCGTCGGCATCTTTCATGGACACCAGCATGAAACGCCCATGATCTACAAACATGGCGACCTCGATCTGTTCAAGCCGAAAGCGGCCTATATGGGCGGCTTCGCGCTCGCACGGATAACAAGCAGCGCGCTGGACGTGGTACTTGGCGAGGCGGCGGGCGACAGCGGCGAGGTGAAATTCACCAACGCCTTCAGCAAGGCGCTCATTCAATGAAAAAGGCAGCCGAAGCTGCCTTTTTCATTGAATGGTGGTGACGCGTCAGAGGGCTTTCTTGACCTTTTCCTTGGCGTCTCCAAAGGTCTTTTGCACTTTGCCTGCTGCCTTTTCGACCTTGCCTTCGGCCTCGGTCTGCTTGCTTCCGGCCACCTTGCCGGCGGCTTCCTTGACCGATCCCTTGGCCTGCTTGGCCACGCCGGCAATCTGATCCTTGTTCACCATATCGCATCTCCTGGGGGTTCGTTTCGACTTGCGGACCGAAACGGGCGAATGCCATCCAGGTTCCGGGCGGCATTCGATTTGTGCGGTGAACGCAACAAAAAAGGGCGCCCGAAGGCGCCCTTTCCGTAAGCAAGGTTTTGGTAGGCTGGATTAGAAATCCATGCCGCCCATGCCGCCCATGCCGCCGCCCATGCCGCCAGGCATGCCGCCGCCGCCATTGTCCTTCTTCGGAGCATCGGCAATCATGGCTTCGGTGGTGACGAGCAGGCCGGCAACCGAGGCTGCGTCCTGAAGCGCGGTGCGAACGACCTTGACCGGGTCGACGATGCCGAGCGCGATCAGGTCGCCATACGTGTCGTTGGCCGCGTTGTAGCCGAAGGAAACGCCCTTGTTGTCGAGGATCTTGCCAACAACGATCGAGGCTTCTTCACCGGCGTTCGAGGCGATCTGACGGCACGGAGCCTGCAGAGCCTTGCGAACGATGGAGATACCGGCAGTCTGGTCGGTGTTCGCGCCGACAGCCTTGATGTTGGTGGAAGCGCGCAGCAGAGCAACGCCGCCGCCCGCCACGATGCCTTCTTCGACAGCAGCGCGGGTTGCGTTCAGCGCGTCGTCAACGCGGTCCTTCTTTTCCTTGACTTCGACTTCAGTCGAGCCGCCGACGCGGATCACGGCAACACCGCCGGCCAGCTTGGCCAGACGTTCCTGCAGCTTCTCCTTGTCGTAGTCCGAGGTGGTCTCCTCGATCTGCTGCTTGATCTGGGCAACGCGGCCCTGGATCTCGGCCTTCTTGCCAGCGCCGTCGATGATGGTGGTGTTCTCCTTGGAGATCGACACCTTCTTGGCGCGGCCGAGCATGGCCAGCGTAACGTTTTCGAGCTTGATGCCGAGGTCTTCGGAGATGACCTGGCCACCGGTGAGGATGGCGATGTCTTCCAGCATTGCCTTGCGGCGATCACCGAAGCCCGGCGCCTTGACGGCGGCGATCTTCAGGCCGCCACGCAGCTTGTTGACGACAAGCGTAGCCAGAGCCTCGCCTTCGACGTCTTCCGAGATGATGAGCAGCGGCTTCGAGGACTGAACGACAGCCTCGAGGATCGGCAGCATCGCCTGCAGGTTGGACAGCTTCTTCTCGTGGAGAAGAATGTAGACGTCCTCGAGATCGGCGATCATCTTGTCGGGATTGGTGACGAAGTAGGGCGACAGGTAGCCGCGGTCGAACTGCATGCCTTCGACGACTTCGAGTTCGGTCTCGGCGGTCTTGGCTTCTTCAACCGTGATAACGCCTTCATTGCCGACCTTCTGCATCGCTTCCGCGATCATCTTGCCAACCGACTCGTCGCCATTGGCCGAAATGGTGCCAACCTGAGCGACTTCTTCGGAAGTCTTGATCTTCTTGGCCGACTTGACCAGCTGGGCGACGACGTCGGCAACAGCCAGGTCGATGCCGCGCTTCAGGTCCATCGGGTTGATGCCGGCCGCAACATACTTGTGGCCTTCCTGAACGATGGCCTGAGCCAGGACGGTGGCGGTCGTGGTGCCGTCGCCGGCCTTGTCGTTGGTCTTCGAAGCGACTTCGCGGACCAGCTGTGCGCCCATGTTCTCGAACTTGTCTTCAAGTTCGATTTCCTTGGCGACGGTGACGCCGTCCTTGGTGATGCGCGGTGCGCCGAACGACTTGTCGATGACGACGTTACGGCCCTTGGGACCGAGCGTCACCTTCACCGCGTCGGCGAGGATGTTGACGCCGCGCAGCATGCGCTCGCGGGCGTCACGGGAGAATTTTACGTCTTTGGCAGCCATTATTGTGCTCCTGGGCTTTGCGCCCGAAATTCAGTTGATGGTGCGGGTGGAAACGGCGTGATTAGCCGATGATGCCCATGATGTCGGATTCCTTCATGATCAGAAGGTCTTCGCCATTGAGCTTGACTTCGGTGCCCGACCACTTGCCGAACAGGATGCGGTCGCCGGCCTTGACGTCGAGCGCAATGATCTTGCCGCTATCGTCGCGGGCGCCGGAGCCGACGGCGACGATCTCGCCTTCCTGCGGCTTTTCCTTGGCCGTGTCGGGGATGATGATTCCGCCAGCCGTCTTTGCTTCGGATTCGACCCGGCGAACGACCACGCGGTCATGAAGCGGGCGGAACTTCGATTTTGCCATTTGTGTTTCCTCGGTCATGGTGAGAAATAATCTCGGTCCGGCTGTGCCGGTACTCGGTTAGCACTCATAAGAGGCGAGTGCTAACGTAGCCGTGAGATAGTGCCGACGCTGGCGAGAGTCAAGAATGTTCCGGCTTGCGGCGTCCGATGATCGACGATCACGCATAAATTACCATGAGCCATGCCGGCCGTGCCGCAACGCGCCATTTTTTTCATGAATTGTGCGCTGCAGTATCTTGAATGGTAAGCACGCTTATTATATATGGCGCTCATGGTTACGGACGGCACGGAAAGACTGGGATTTCTGATCCACGACGCGGCGCGGTTGTTGCGCCGGCGCTTTGAGGCAAAGGCCAGCGGCCTTGGCCTTTCGGCGGCACAGTGGCGGCTTCTGGTCTGGGCCGTGAAGGAAGAAGGCATTGCGCAGGCCCGGCTCGCCGAAATTCTCGAAATCGAGCCGATCAGCGTTTCGCGCCTTATCGACAGAATGGAGGAGGGCGGCTGGATTGAACGTCGTGTGGATGCGGCCGACAGACGCGTGCGCATGATATTCCCGACCGAAAAGGCGCGCGAAGCTTTTGCCGGCGTCAAGGGAATGGCCGGAGAGGTTTATGAACGTGCGCTTGCCGGCCTGTCTCCACAAGACCGCCGTAGCCTCGTCAACGGGATATTGAAACTCATCGAAAACTTGTCGGACGACGAAACGCCGTCTTGCAAATCCGCCAACACGACTAAATCTGCAGAGAGCGCAGCAAAATGAACGCCCGAGTAAAAGTGAACGACGACGTGACAAAGCTGGAAATGGAAAGCCCGGCTCAACCCTCCGTACCGGCCACGCCGGCTGCGGTAGCGCTTCCGCACAATCCGGAACCGGCGCCGAAACGCAAGGCGCGCCGGCCGGGGCGTTTTGTGCTGATGCTGGCGGTACCGGCGGCCCTTGTCGCGGTTGGCGGCTATTTCTGGGTAACCGGCGGGCGCTATGAGGAGACAGAAAATGCCAATCTCAGGCAAGCCCGTGTTTCGATAGCCTCCGATACGGCGGGCCGGATCGTCAACGTGAACATCGCCGAAAACCAGCATGTCAAGAAAGGCGACGTGCTGTTCGCCATCGACCCGGAGCCTTACCGGATCGCGCTCGCTCAGGCCGACGCCGCGGTTGCCGTTGCGCGGCTGAATGTGGAACAACTGCGCGCAGCCTACAGCCAGGCCATGGCGCAGGAACGCTCGGCGGTCAGCGAAGTCGATTATGCCCAGTCCCAGTACGACCGGGCGGCCGATCTGGCGAAGAAAGGCATCAACGCCAAGTCCTCGCTCGATGAAGCGCGCAACGATCTTGCCAAGGCCAAGCAGGAGGTAGCCGTGACCCGGCAGGGCATCGAGAGCGCCAAGGCGGCGCTGGGCGGCAATCCGGACATCGAAACGGACAAGCACCCGACCGTCATGTCGGCGCTGGCCGTGCGTGACAAGGCTGCCTACGACCTGGCGCAAAGCACCGTTCGCGCCCCGGCCGACGGCGTCATCGCTCAGGCCTCGTCGTTCAAGATAGGCCAGTTTGTCGGCTCCGGCGCTGCCCTGTTTTCGCTGGTGGAGACGGGCGATACCTGGATCGACGCCAATTTCAAGGAAACCCAGCTTACGCACATGAAGGCCGGCCAGAAGGCCGAAGTCGTACTCGACACCTATCCGGGCAGGACCTTCGAGGCGACCGTGCTGGCGATAGGTGCAGGCACCGGCGCTGAATTCTCGCTACTGCCCGCCCAGAACGCCACCGGAAACTGGGTCAAGGTCACGCAGCGCATTCCGGTTCGGCTGGAGTTGACCGACCCGAGCGCGAAGATCGCGTTGCGGACCGGCATGAGCGCCGAAGTCACGGTCGACACGGGTGTCTCGCGCGGATTTCCCAAGCTGTTCGGCCATGCGACGGCAGGCGAAACGGACTAGATCAGTTCGCTGGTCAAGCGGGCCAGAGGAAGATGAAATTTCAGATTGTCCCGACAGGGTTTACGGTAAGGTCAAGGCTTTCGTCTTTGGTTCCGGCTGCGGAATCAAGGCCGCTAAAGCGGATCTTGACGAAAATCGTCGAGACTCCGGTTTCCGGGCGGCAACAGCCCTGATGAAACGAGACGCTCGATCGATGTGACCCCCGCATCGATTTCGTGTCCCAACGCGTTGAACGCCTCGCTTTAGGCAGGGTTTGCCGCTCGGAAACCAGCATCGCACTTATACGACTTTATTCCGTCGCGGAAGTTCCGTCCCATGAGCACGCCCGAAACCCATCGCGAAGTGCCGCATCGTGGCCTGATCACCATCTCGATCATGCTGGCCACGGTCATGCAGGTGCTCGACACCACAATCGCCAATGTCGCGCTGCCATCCATGGTCGGCGATCTCGGCGCCTCGGCCGATACGATCAACTGGGTGCTGACATCCTATATCGTCGCCGCCGCCATCATGACGCCCGTAACCGGCTGGCTGGCCGACCGCTTCGGGCGCAAGGAACTGTTCCTGGGTTCGGTCGTGGGGTTCGTCATCTTCTCGATGCTGTGCGGCATCGCTACCAGCCTCGAGGAAATGGTGCTGTTTCGCCTGATGCAGGGTGTGTTCGGCGCGGCGATCGTTCCCCTGTCCCAGACCTTCCTGCTCGACATCAACCCCAAGGAGCGCCACGGCCAGGCCATGGCCATCTGGGGCGCCGGCATCATGGTCGGGCCGATCATCGGCCCCACGCTCGGCGGCTGGCTGACCGAAAGCTTCAACTGGCGCTGGGTTTTCTTCATCAACCTGCCCATCGGCATCATCGCCTTCCTCGGCATGGCCGCCTATCTGCCCAGCATCGCTAAACGCGCCCGCGGCTTCGACTTTTTCGGCTTCGCGATGCTGTCGCTCGGCGTCGGCGCGCTCCAGTTGATGCTGGACCGCGGCGCCGATGCCGACTGGTTCTCGTCACCGGAAATATGGATTGAACTCGGCCTGGCCATCACGGGGTTTTGGGTATTCATCGTCCATCTTTTGACGAGCGAGAACCCGTTCATCGATCCGAAGATATTCCTCGACCGCAATTTCGCGACCGGCCTCGTCTTCATCTTCATCATCGGCGTCATCCTGCTGGCCAGCCTGGCGCTGCTGCCGCCGATGCTGTCGACCATCTTTGGCTATCCGACCATCACCGTCGGTATCGTAATGGCGCCGCGCGGCGTCGGTACGATGATTTCCATGCTGGTCGTCGGACGGATCATGCACAGAGTCGACGCCAGGCTGCTGGTGGTCGTGGGCCTGCTGCTGACGTCGCAGTCGCTCTACACGATGTCGGGTTTTACGCCGCAGATGGACGACTGGCTCATCATTTCGTCGGGCGTCGTCCAGGGGCTGGGGCTTGGCCTGGTGTTCGTGCCGCTGTCGACGGTTGCCTTCGCAACGCTCGACGCACGTTTTCGCACCGACGCCACCGCGCTGTTTTCGCTGGTGCGCAACATCGGCTCGTCGATCGGCATTTCGATCGTGTCGGTGATGCTGGTGCGCAATACGCAGGTCAATCATTCGGAGCTTTCGGCCTTCATCACGCCGTTCAACCCCAATCTGATCGCGGCCTCACCGGCCGCGGCCGCGGGCGATCCGGCCGCGTTGGCGCAGATAGACGGCCTGGTCAACATCCAGTCGCTGATGATTTCCTACGTCAATGACTTCAAGCTGATGATGGTGGTTACGCTGTTTGCCCTGCCGCTGGTTTTCCTGCTCAGGAAGCCCAAACGTGCGGCAGCGAACGCCGGCGCACCTGCCGCTCATATGGATTGAGGGAATAGGGAATAGGGTTGCGGAAGTCGGACATCGCGTCAATCCTACTCGCTACTCGCTACTCGCTACTCGCTACTCGCTACTCGCTACTCGCTACTCGCTACTCGCTACTCGCTCACTTCCCCAGCACCAGCGCCCAGTAGCGCCATTCGCCATTCTTGGCGTCGCTCGAATAGGCGAGGCCGAACCGCGAGAAACGCGGATCAAGCATGTTGCGGCGATGCGGCGGCGAGTGCATCCACATGTCGACCAGTCGGGCCACGTCCATGCGGCCCTCCGCGATATTTTCGGCGGCAGCGCCTTCGATGCCGTTTTCCTTGATGCGAGACGCAAAATCCTTGCCCCATCCGGTCGTGTGCGCCATGCGCCTGGCGCTCGCCATGTAGCGGGCCTGCTGCAAGGCGGCCTGTTCCAGCCGGGAATCGGGAGACAGCGGGTCCAGCCCGTTGGCGCTGCGGGCAGCGGCCAAGGCACTGCTGGCGGAAGCGGATGCTCCGGCGCCGCTGCCTGTTCGCAGGGTGCCGCAGCCAGCAAGCCCGAGCAGCGCCGTCATGCCGCCGCCCAACACCAATGTGCGCCTGTCGAGTTTCAACGAGGCAGCATCGGGCAGGGGGGTATTTTCGATAACGATATGTGCCATGTCCGCCTGACATAGCCGGGATCATGGCTTTTTTGGAAGAAGGGCCGCGAAAAAATCGAAGCTTTGCCGCTCGTACGGCGTTCAAGTGATTGAGAGCACGAGAACAAAACGACGACAGGCCGGGCCGGATGCGCTATGATTTTGCCTGTTACTGGAATTGGCGCCCACGGGCGGCCATCCTGGAGGTGACCGTCCCCGACATACGGGAGGAAGGTTATGACCAGCTTTCATGTCATGGCAGACGCACGCGGGACGCTCGCGCAGCCCGCCATACGCCGCATTACAATCGCGGATATAGGAGACGCGCTGCGCCTCGGCTTCGACGATTTCTGGGCCAAGCCGTCCCACTATGTCTTTCTGGCGTTGATCTATCCCATCGTCGGGCTGATCCTGACCCGCTGGTCCAGTGGCGCCAACGCGATCCATCTCATCTATCCGCTGATGTCGGGTTTCGCGCTGCTCGGGCCGCTTGCCGCCATCGGCCTCTATGAGATCAGCCGTCGCCGCGAACTGGGAATGGATACGGCGTGGCGCAACGCGCTGGCGGTGCGTCATTCGCCGGCGCTGCCTTCCATCCTGACGGTCGGCGCGATGCTGGTCGCCCTGTTCCTGTTGTGGCTGTTTGTCGCTCAATCGATCTACACCGGCCTGTTCGGCGATCAGGCGCCCGCATCGGTCGGCACTTTCCTGCGCGACGTGCTGACGACGAGCAATGGCTGGACGCTGATCGTGGTCGGCAATCTCGTGGGCCTCGTTTTTGCCGCCGTCGTGCTGGCAGCGACGGTGGTCGCCTTTCCGCTGCTGCTCGACCGCGATGTCGGCGTGGTCGCGGCAATCGAAACGTCTGTCCGCGCTGTGATGGTGAACCCTGTGCAGATGGCGGTATGGGGCTTGCTGGTGGCGGTACTACTGGTAATCGGCTCGATCCCGCTTTTCGCCGGGCTCGCCGTGGTCATGCCGGTGCTTGGCCATGCGACGTGGCATCTCTACCGCAAGCTGGTCGTTCCCGAGCGGGGCGAGGTGCCGCGACGCCCCATGTGACGGCGTGCCTGCTGGCGTGCTTGGCCAAAAGCGGGTGACAGGGTGATGCAGTTCGGCTAATCCGGGCCGGCTGGCGCTGTGGTGGCTGGCGTCCTCAATCCCGAACCTGGAACGGCATGCCGCATTTACCCGAAAAGATCGCCTCGCTATCGCAGATGAACGGTCGCTATAGCGCGGTGCTTTGCGACGTATGGGGGGTTGTCCACAACGGCGAAGTTGCCTTTGCTGAAGCCTCGCAGGCGCTGGCTGCCGCCCGTGACAAGGGCATTGCGGTCGTTCTCCTCACCAACTCGCCGCGCCCCCACGCCGATGTCGAGGCGCAGATACGCGCGCTTGGCGTGCAAGACAATGCGTGGGACCGCGTGGTCACGTCCGGCGACGTCACCCGCGACCTGATCGCGGCCGGTCCACGCCGGATTTTCCATCTCGGGCCGGACCGGGACTATCCCATTTTCGAGGGGCTGGACGTCGAAATGGCCGAGGAATTCGAGGCCGATGCGGTAGTCTGCACGGGTCTTTTCGATGACGAGGTGGAAACGCCGGAGGATTATGCGGAACTTCTGACGCGGCTGCGTGCCCGAAACCTGCCGTTCATCTGCGCCAACCCCGATCTGGTGGTGGAGCGCGGCGACCGGTTGATCTGGTGCGCCGGCGTCCTGGCGCGCGATTTCGCCCAGCTTGGCGGCCGCACGCTGATTGCCGGCAAGCCGCATGCCCCGATCTACGAGGCCGCGTTGGCGGCTGTTGCCGCCGTGCTCGGCCGTGAGGTTTCGCGCAGCGAAGTGCTGGCCATCGGCGACGGCATGATGACCGACATCAAGGGTGCGGCCGACAACGGCATCGATGCGCTCTATATTTCAGGCGGCATCCATGCGCGCGAACATGGCGATGCACTGAACCCCGATGCCGAAAAGCTGGCGTCCTTTCTCGGCACGCACGGCTATCGGCCCGTCGCGACCATGCCGAAACTGCGATAGTTCCCGCAATGAGAATGCCGTGCGAACGTCTGTCCGGTTCGATACCCCTGCCGCCGCAATTGCGCGGCGGCGTCGTGGCGATCGGCAATTTCGACGGCGTCCATCGTGGCCATCAGGCGGTTCTGGAGCGTGCGCTCGATGAGGCGCGCCGGCGAAAGGTGCCCGCCTTGGCGCTGACCTTCGAGCCGCATCCGCGAAAAGTCTTTCGGCCGGATGTTCCGCTCTTCGTGCTGACGCCGCCGCCGATGAAGGCGAAGCTCTTGTCGAAGCTCGGCTTTTCAGCGCTGGTCGAGCAACCGTTCACGCGCACCTTCGCCGCCTCGTCGGCGGAGACATTCGTGACGGACGTGCTGGAAAAGACCCTCGGCATCAGCCATGTCGTCACCGGCTTCAATTTCCATTTCGGCAAGGATCGGCAAGGCGGCCCGGCCTATCTGATGGAAGCAGGCGCGCGCCACGGCTTTGGCGTCACGCTGGTGGATGCCTATCGGGACGAAGGCGCGGAGGTGGTGTCGTCAAGCCGCATCCGCACCTTGCTCGCCGATGGGGAGCCGGCGCAGGCCGCTGGCCTGCTCGGATACCGCCACACCGTCGAAGGCGAGGTTGTCGGCGGCGAGAAACTAGGCAGGACGCTGGGCTTTCCGACCGCCAATATGCGGCTTTCGCCGGAATCCATGCTCAAGGAGGGCATTTACGCCGTGCGCTTCCGGCAAGCCGACGGTACGCTGCACGACGCCGTGGCCAGTTACGGCCGCCGTCCCACCGTTGACGACAATGGCGCGCCGTTGCTCGAAACATTTTTGTTCGATTTTTCCGGCGACCTTTACGGCCAGGTTTGCGACGTGTCGCTGTTCGGCTATCTGCGCGGCGAAGAAAAATTCGACGGACTGGACGCGCTCGTCGCCCAGATGAAGCGCGACGGCGAAGAGGCGAGGGCGCTGCTCGCCGGCGTCAAGCCCTTGTCGGAGTTGGACGCCGCAATCGCCTTTTGAGGCGTGCCGGCTGCCGCTACTTCTTCAGCGCCAGCCCGAAGGCGATGAAAGTCCAGCCCTGGAAGACGAGATCGATGGCCAGGAACAGGCCGAGCACCCAGAGGCTGTTGACCGGCCAGCCCATGGCGATAATCAGGCCCGCCAGCGCGGTGACGACGCCTGCCGTGATGATCCAGCCCGATCCCTTTTCGGCACGGTGGTGATAGCCGACCCACACCCGCAGCAGGCCGGAAGCCACCAGCGCCACCGCCAGCAGGAAGGTAAACACCGTCGAGGCAAGCAGCGGATTGTCGAAGGCGAAGAAGCCGGCAACCGCATAAAGCAGGCCAGAGAGCAGCCAGTAGAAGAAGCGGCCCCAGGTTTTTACGCCGAAGGCATGGATGATCTCCACGATGCCGGCCATCAGCATGAGCCAGCCGACGACATAGACCGAGGCTACCGTGGCGATGAACAGATTGCCGAAGGCGATGCCGCCGAAGATCAGCAGCAGCACTCCCAGCGCCACGAACCAGCCCCATTTGGCGCGGGTCTGGCCGATTGCGTTGTTCAAGTCATTCTCACTGAGGGTCATTGCCGCCTCCTGATGTTGGCCATACAATCCTGCAAACGATAATCGCAACAGTTGCATCGGTCCAGCGCGCCTCTCAACGAGCATCCCGGGGTTCGGTTGATGCAGGTTTAAATCAAATTTTACCACCTGCGCCTCAATGCTAATCGACCTTGAGTTGTAGTGCGTGTACGGAGTGACGATGCGTTTGAATTTGGTTTCGGCGGCGCTGGGCGTTGCACTCATCGGGAGTCCCGGTGAGGCCAATGCCGGCGAGGGCGCCTTTGGCTGGCTGTCGGGCGACTGGTATCTGACGGTAGGTGCTTCCGGCATCGTGGCGCCCAATTTTGAGGGCAGCAAAAAATACATGTTCAGCGTCGCGCCGCTTGTGTCGCTTGGCAAGGCGGGAAACGCGACGCGCTTTTCATCGCGCAACGACAATATCTCGCTGGCGCTGTTTGACAGCGGCGGCGTGCGCGGGGGCGTTACCGGCAAATTCCTGTCCGGGCGAGACGACGGCGATTCCGACGCCTTGAGGGGACTGGATCCGGTGCGCTGGGGCGGCGAAGTCGGCGGCTTCGCGGAATTCTACCCGACCGACTGGCTGCGCGTGCGTGCCGAGGTGCGGCAAGGCATTCGCTCTCACCACGGCGTGGTGGCCGATGTCACTGCTGACGCCTTCTACGATGTAACGCCCGACATCAGGATTTCCGGCGGTCCGCGTCTGTCTTTCGCGTCGGCCAAGTATTTCGATGCCTATTACGGCGTCAACGCGCAGGAATCGGCTGCGTCCGGCTTAAGCCAGTACGATCCGGGAAGCGGCCTGAAATCGGTCGGTGTCGGTGGCGCCGTTACCTGGAAAGTGACCGACCCGATAAACGCCAGCGTGTTCGGCGAATATTCACGCCTCACGGGGCCGGCGGCGGATTCGAGCCTGGTCCGCGAGAGCGGTGACGAGAACCAGTTCATGTTCGGCCTGTCCACGACCTACCGCTTTGACTTCACGCTGTAGCGGCGGCAGGAAAAGCTTTATTCCGCCCGCTCTATCCGCTAGAAGCGCGGCCATGACGCGCTTTTTCGCGATACGAATTATTGGCCCGGTGTTCCAGGTGGCCTAATGCCACCGGAACTGCCGGGTTTTGCGCGCAAAAACAACCCTCGCGCTTTTTCAAGTTCATGATAGTTCAACGCCCGAGGCTTTTTGCCGACGGGCAATCCATATGGCAGACCGATGACCGATACCGCTGAGACGATCGACTATTCCAAGACGCTCAATCTGCCGCAGACGGATTTTCCGATGCGCGCCGGCTTGCCTGAAAAGGAGCCGCTGATGGTCAAGCGCTGGCAGGACATGGACCTCTACGCAAAGCTGCGCGAGGACGCCAAGGGGCGCACGAAATACGTGCTGCACGACGGCCCGCCCTATGCCAACGGCACCATCCATATCGGCCACGCGCTGAACAAGATTCTGAAGGACGTCATCACCCGCTCGTTCCAGATGCGCGGCTACGACGCCAATTATGTGCCGGGCTGGGACTGCCATGGCCTGCCGATCGAATGGAAGATCGAGGAACAGTATCGCGCCAAGGGCAAGAACAAGGACGAGGTGCCGGTCAACGAGTTCCGGCAGGAGTGCCGCGAATTCGCCGCGCACTGGATCGGCGTGCAGGGCGCGGAATTCCAGCGCTTGGGCGTCATCGGCGATTTCAAGCACCCTTACACGACGATGGCCTTCCACGCCGAGGCGCGCATCGCCGGCGAATTGCTGAAATTCGCCATGTCCGGCCAACTTTACCGCGGTTCCAAGCCGGTGATGTGGAGCGTGGTCGAGCGCACCGCGCTGGCCGAAGCGGAGGTCGAATATCAGGACTATGAGAGCGACACGATCTACGTGAAGTTTCCGATCCAAGGATGGGTTAGGTCAGCTACTGGCGGCGAAGCAAAGATTTTCGCCGAAATGGAAGAATTGCGCGGTGCATTCGTGGTCATCTGGACGACGACGCCATGGACCATTCCCGGCAACCGGGCCGTCAACTTCTCCCCGCGCATCAATTACGGGCTTTACGAGGTAATGGCGGTTGAAAATGCCTTCGGCCCGCAGCCCGGTGAAAAGCTGATCTTTGCCGATGCGCTGACCGACGAAGCATCTGCGAAAGCCAAAGTCACGTTGAATCGCCTTCGCAGCGTTTCGGCGCAAGAACTAGATGGTATTAAGCTTTCGCATCCGCTCAATGGTCTCGGCGGCGGCTACGAATTCCCCGTGCCGATGATTCCCGGCGACCACGTCACCGATGATGCCGGCACCGGTTTCGTCCACACGGCTCCCGGTCATGGCCGCGAGGATTTTGACGCCTGGATGGACGCCGCTCCCCTGCTAAGGGAGCGTGGTATCAATACGGCGATCCCGTTCACCGTGGACGATGCCGGCTTCCTCACCAAGGACGCGCCGGGCTTCGGGCCGGACCGCGAGGGTGGGGCCGCCCGCGTCATCGACGACAACGGCAAGAAGGGCAACGCCAACCAGGCCGTCATCGACGAACTCATCAAGCGTAACGCGCTGTTCGCGCGCAGTCGGCTGAAGCACTCCTATCCGCATTCGTGGCGCTCGAAGAAGCCGGTCATTTTCCGCAACACGCCGCAATGGTTCGTCCATATGGACAAGGACCTTGGCGACGACACAACGTTGCGCAGCCGTGCGCTGAAGGCCATCGACGACACGCGTTTCGTGCCTGCCGGCGGCCAGAACCGCATCCGCGCCATGATCGAGGAGCGCCCCGACTGGGTGCTTTCGCGCCAGCGCGCCTGGGGCGTGCCGATTGTCGTTTTCGCCGATGCCGACGGCAATGTTCTGAAAGACGAAGCGGTCAACGCCCGCATCACCGAGGCCTTTGAAAAGGAAGGCGCGGACGCCTGGTTCGCCGAAGGCGCACGTGAGCGTTTTCTTGGCAGCCGTGCCAGCGAACCGTGGAAGAAGGTCACCGACATTCTCGATGTCTGGTTCGATTCCGGCTGCACGCACGCCTTTACGCTGGAAGACCGGCCCGACCTGAAATCGCCGGCCGACGTCTATCTGGAAGGTTCCGACCAGCATCGCGGCTGGTTCCATTCCTCGCTGCTGGAAAGCTGCGGCACGCGCGGTCGTGCGCCTTACGACACCGTCGTCACCCATGGCTTCACCATGGATGAGGAAGGCCGCAAGATGTCGAAGTCGCTCGGCAACACGGTGGTGCCGCAGGACGTGATGAAACAGTCGGGCGCCGATATTCTGCGCCTCTGGGTGATGACGACCGACTATTGGGAAGACCAGCGCCTCGGCAAGAACGTGCTGCAGACCAATATCGACGCCTACCGCAAGCTGCGCAACACCATCCGCTGGATGCTCGGCACGCTCGCCCATGACGACGGCGCGGAAGTGCCGTTGAAAGACATGCCGGAACTGGAGCGGCTGATGCTGCATCGGTTGTCCGAAATGGATGAGTTGGTGCGCACCGGCTACGACGCCTTCGAGTTCAAGCGCGTTACCCGCGCGCTGCTGGATTTCATGGTGGTGGAATTGTCGGCCTTCTATTTCGACATCCGCAAGGACGCGCTCTACTGCGAAGGCCCGTCGAGCCTCAAGCGCAAGGCTTCCGTCCAGGTCGTGCGCCATCTGTTCGACGCCATCGTGAAATGGCTTGCGCCCATGCTGCCGTTCACCACGGAGGAGGCTTGGTCCGGCAGGCATCCCGATGCCGTTTCGGTGCATCTGGAGCAGTTCCCGGCTATCCCGGCAGATTGGCGCGACGAGGCCTTGGCGGAAAAGTGGCGCAAGGTGCGGCAGGTGCGCCGCGTCGTCACCGGCGCGCTGGAAATCGCCCGTGCTCAAAAGGTCATCGGTTCCTCGCTCGAGGCGCTGCCCGTCGTCTATCTGGACGATTCGGCGCTGGAAGCGGCCATCGCCGATGTCGACATGGCCGAAATGGCGATCACCAGCGGGCTGGAGTTCGCGCATGGCGCGGCGCCGGCCGACGCGTTTACGCTGGATGACGTCAAGGGCGTTGCCGTGGTGGTGGAGAAGGCCGAGGATCGCGGACTGCATAAATGCGCCCGGTCCTGGCGCTACACCGCCGATGTCGGCAGCGATCCGGAGTTTTCGGATGTTTCGGCGCGCGATGCGGCTGTCCTGCATGAATTGAAGGCGCTTGGCCGGCTTTGAATGGATGCACATATGCAACGCGCAAGGCGAATGGCGGCCCGCGCGTTGCCCTTAACGGGTGGTTGAGGTAAAAGCGGGAAACTCCGTAAGACAAATTGTCGCCGGATTCTCCGTACACTGAGCAGAAGGCGCCGTCCGGACTTGCCCGGTCGCAATCAGAGGTTTGAGAAGTGGGACTTTTTGGCATGACCGAGAGACACCATGCGCGTGTCGCGCTGCTGGTGCCGCTGGTGGTATCGGGGCTTGCGCTATCTGGGTGCATGAGTTCGCCCACCTATGGCACCGACAAGACGTCCGGCGAGCAGCTTGCCGAAGATCTCAGCGGCGCGTTTTCGTTTGTGCCGAAGCGCAAGGATCATATCGAATACAAGCCGCGGCCGGCTTTGGTAACGCCGGCGGAGGGCCAGAAGGAAACGCTGCCCGTGCCGCAGGACAGCATCACGCAGACGGCCAGCGCCGAGTGGCCCGAATCGCCCGAACAGCGCCGTGCCCGGCTGCGCGCCGACGCAACCGCGCATCAGGACGACCCCAATTACCAGGCCCAGATCATCGACGACGTTCAGACCGATCCTGTCGCGAGAAAGCAGGCGCTGGCGGAATCGGCATCGAGCCATCCGCCGCGGCCCGGCAACTCAGCTCTTGGCAGCGCCGAGCGGCGTGCCGAAATCAACCGCCGTATTGCCGAGGGCAAGCAGGGCGACGCGACAAGCCGGAAATATCTGAGTGAACCGCCTTTGGACTATCGCGTTGCCGCCGGCACCGCCCCGCAAGGCGACATCGGCGAAGACGAGTACAAGAAAGAGCGTCGCCTCAAGAAAGAGGCTGCGGCCAAGAGCGGCAAGAAGGGCATGTTCGACTGGCTGCCCTGGTAGGCATTCGCAATCGGCGATAGCCCGCGTTCAGGGTTCGCGCCGCTGGTCGAAGAACCCGCGCAGCAGCGCTGCCGAGTCGGTTTCCGCCAGGCCCGCATAGACATCGGGCGCGTGGTGGCAGGTGGGCGAGGCAAAGAAACGAACCCCGTTGACCACGGCCCCGCCTTTTTCGTCGACGGCACCGAAATAAAGTCGGCGCAGGCGTGCAAACGAGATAGCGCCCGCGCACATGGCGCAGGGCTCCAGCGTGACATAGAGATCGCAGCCGGTCAGCCGTTCGGCCGATAGGACTGCGCAAGCCTGCCTTATCGCCAGCATTTCGGCGTGCGCCGTCGGATCGGCCAGTTCACGGGTGCGGTTGCCGGCAGCGGATAGGGCGACGCCCTCTCTGGCGATCACCGCCCCGACAGGCACTTCGCCCCGCCCGGCAGCAGCCTGCGCCTCGGCCAGTGCCAGCGCCATGAAGTCCGGACGCTTCACGCGATTGTCATTCCGGTTGCCCTTCTACTTATATCCTCGCCACTTGGGCGCGTTCCTGTTATCTACCCGCGCAAACGAGCAAAGGCCACAATGGACGACAACGACAAGAAATACCCGCGCAAGAGCGGCCCGAAGTCGGCTGGCCCTCGCGGTCGCCCTGCCGATGCCGGCCAAGGCCGAAAGACAGGTGGCAAGCCTGCTTTCGGAGAGAAAAAGCCGTTCGTGAAACGTGATGGGCCGCGCAAGCCTTATGCGCCCCGCGGTGACCGTCCGATGGCTGCCGATGGCGAACGTCCCAAGCGGGATTTTGCCCCGCGTGGCGCCGGTGAGGCAGAACGCCCACGTTCTGAATTCAAGCGTGAGTACAAGCCGCGCGAAGCTGGCGACGCCCCCCGTGACAATCGTCCTTTCAGCAAGGGGCCGCGCCCCGAAGGCAAGCCTTTCGTGAAGCATGACGGGCCGCGCAAGCCCTATGCGCCACGCGGCGACCGGCCCATGACCGCTGACGGCGACCGCCCGAAGCGCGATTACGCGCCGCGTGGTGCTGCCAGCGAAGGCGGGCGTCCCGATTTCAAGCGCGAGTACAAGCCGCGCGAGGCCGGCGAGGCACCACGTGGCGAACGGACCTTCAACAAGGGACCACGCCCCGAAGGCAAGCCTTTCGTGAAGCACGATGGCCCGCGCAAGCCCCATGCACCGCGTGGCGACCGTCCGATGGCTTCTGAAGGCGAACGCGGTGAAAAGCGATTTGATCGCCCCAAGCGCGATTTTGGCCGCGATGCCGGCAAGCCCGCCGCTTCGGGCGGGTTCAGGCCGCGCCCACGTCTTGACGAGGCAACGGAAGAAGCCGGCGAGCGCATCGCCAAGCGGTTGGCACGCGCCGGCCTTGCCTCGCGTCGTGATGCCGAGGAACTGATCGAGGCGGGCAGGGTCAAGGTCAATGGCAGGGTGCTGACCTCGCCGGCCTTCAATGTCATGCTCGGCGACATCATCCATCTCGACGGCATGGAAATTCCGCCGATCGAGCGTACACGCTTGTTTTTGTTCCATAAACCGGCCGGTGTCGTCACGACCAACCGGGACCCGGAAGGGCGCAAGACCGTTTTCGACGTATTGCCGGCCGAGCTGCCACGCCTGATGACCATCGGACGGCTGGATATCAATACCGAGGGACTGCTTCTGCTGACCAATGACGGCGGCCTGTCGCGCGTGCTCGAACTGCCCGCCACCGGCTGGCTTCGGCGCTACCGCGTCCGCGTGCATGGCAAGGTTGAGGAAAGCGCGCTTGCCGGCCTGCGCGAAGGCATTGCCGTCGACGGCGTGTTTTATGGCGCGATAGAAGCCACGCTGGACCGCGAGCAGGGCTCCAACGCATGGCTGACGCTGGCGCTCCGCGAGGGCAAAAACCGCGAAGTGAGGAACATTCTCGGCGCGCTTGGCCTGGACGTGACGCGACTGATCCGCATTTCCTACGGACCGTTCCAGCTTGACGATCTGAGGGAAGGCCATGTTCTCGAGATCAATGGGCGTGTGTTGCGCGATCAGCTCGGCGAGCGGCTGGTGGAAGAATCCGGCGCGAATTTCGATGCTGAAATCACAAAACCTTTCTCCAACCGGCCGGTACGGCGGACCGAACCGCGCGTCGAAGAGGCGCCAAGGCCGGCAGCCTCACGCGAAGGCGACCGCCGCCCGATCGGTGAGGGCGGGCTGATCAAGAACCGCAAGCGCCGCGAGGGAAGCCGCGACGAGGCGCTGGGCAAGCTTTCGACCCGGCCCGAGGGTGGTTTTTCGGATCACGGTTCCAAATCTGACCGGGGAGAGCGGCCTGAACGCGGCGAGCGGCCCGAGCGTAGTGAACGGCCAGATCGCGGCAGCTTCGGCGAACGCGGGTCAAAGCCGGGTGGCTTCGGCGCAAAGCCGGCTGGATTCGGGGGCAAACCGGCACGCGGCGGCAAGAAGTCCGAGCGCGAGCAGCGCCCGATAGAGCCGCCGGGGCAGCGCAAGGCCAATGTCTGGATGGCGCCGGGCGCACGCCCGATCGGCAAGGGCAGGGCAGAGGCCGAGAAGGCGGAAGTAGACGCCAAGAAGGCGCGCAAAACGGCGATGTACGGCAAGCCGGCGGGTGGAAAGCCTTCTTTTGGCAAGCCACGCAATGACCGTCCAGCAGGCAATCGAGAGGGCGGCAAGGACGATCGGCCGCGCGGCGATGGCCCGAAAGGACCACGGCGAGGGGGAAGCAGTGCGGATCGTCGGCGGTGAGTTTCGCGGGCGTCCGCTGGCGACGCCCCGTACCGCTGCAATCCGCCCGACCACCGACCGCACCCGCGAGGCCGTCTTCAACATCCTGGCGCATCGCTTTCCCGAGCGGCTGGACGGCGCGCGCGTACTCGACCTGTTTGCAGGGACGGGCGCGCTTGGCCTTGAGGCGCTGTCTCGCGGTGCATCCTATGGCGTGTTCATCGAGGAATCGGCGGAAGGGCGCGGCCTGATCCGCACTAACGTCGAAACCTTCGGCCTGACCGGGCGCACCAAGATTTTTCGGCGCGATGCCGTGGCCTTGGGCGAGGCGGGGACGCTGGCGCCTTTTGGCCTGATCTTCGCCGACCCACCCTATGGCAAGGGGCTGGGCGAACAGGCCCTGCGCTCTGCCAGAGCCGGCGGCTGGCTGGCCGCGGGTGCGCTCTGCGTGGTCGAGGAGGCGGCCGCAGCTTCTTTCGAACCGGGAGAGGGCTTTGTCATTCTGGACGAACGAAGCTACGGCGAAACCGTGATCCGATATATCGAGGCGGCCTGACTTCCACCTCTTTTGGCGGTCAGATGACGAATAATTCATTTTTCCCCCGGCAACACGCTGCCTATCGTTCATGCACGAACTTCCGGAGTTGCAATGACATTCAAGGCCGATTGGCTACGCCTCCCCATCCTGGCTGCCTCAGCCGCGTTTTGCCTGATGGGGCCTGCCTTGGCGCAAACCGCCCCGGACGGCTGGAAGGTGACGGATTTCCAGCTCGACAACGGCATGGAAGTCGTCGTCATTCCCGATCATCGCGCACCGATCGTCACCCATATGGTCTGGTACAAGGTCGGCAGCGCCGACGAGCCGCCGGGAAAATCCGGCATTGCCCACTTCTTCGAACATTTGATGTTCAAGGCAACGACACATCATAAGGCCGGCGAATTCGACGCCGCGATCTCCGCCATCGGCGGCTCGAACAATGCCTTCACCTCCTACGACTACACTGCTTTTTATGAGACGGTGACGCCGCAGGCCCTAGGCGAAATGATGGGCTTTGAAGCCGACCGGATGCGCAATCTGATTTTGAGCGACGACGTGATCGCGACCGAGCGCGACGTCATCCTCGAGGAGCGGCGCTCGCGCATCGACAATAATCCCAGCGCTCTGCTCGACGAAGAGGTCAACGCCACACTCTACCAGAACCAGCCCTACCGCATCCCGGTCATCGGCTGGAAGCAGGAGATGGAGCAACTCAATCGCACCGACGCCAGGGCCTTTTACGATCATTACTATACCCCGAACAATGCCGTGCTGGTGGTGGCAGGCGATGTCGAGCCGGAGACGGTCAAGGAACTGGCTGAAAAGACATTCGGCAAGCTGGCGCGTGGCCCCGATTTGCCGCCACGCATCCGTCCGGTCGAGCCGGATCAGAACACCGAGCGGACGGTGACGCTGCGCGACGCCCGCGTCAGCGTGCCTTCCTTTTCCACGCAATGGGTCGTGCCTTCCTACCATTCGCAAAAGCACGGTGAGGCCGAAGCGCTCGACCTGCTCGCCGAAATCCTCGGCGGCGGCACTCGCAGCCGCCTCTATCAGCAACTTGTCGTCAAGCAGGGCATTGCCGCAAGCGCCGGGGCGTCGTTCCAGGGCAGGATGCTCGACGATACCAGCTTTTCCGTCTATGGCGCGCCGCGCGGCGACGCCAAGCTTGCCGACGTGGAAGCCGCGGTGAATGCGGAGGTCGCGCGCATCGCCAAGGACGGGGTTAGCCAGGATGAACTGGACAAGGCGAAAGACCGGTTCGTCCGCTCGATGATTTTCGCGCGCGACAAGCAGGCGGCCATGGCGAATATATACGGCGCCACATTGGCGACCGGCGGCAGCGTGCAGGACATCGAACAGTGGCCCGAGCGCATACGCAAGGTCACGACCGATGAGGTCAAGGCCGTCGCCGCCCGTTACCTGGGCATGGACCATGCGACGACAGGCTATTTGTTGCCGGCGCAGGCGGGGAACTGAACGATGGCTTATTTCATGAAGTTCCGCGCGCGCCTTGCAGTTCCGGTCGCGACATTGTTGCTGTCGATGCTGTTTCTGGTGCTGCCGGCAATCACGGCTCGGGCCGCCGTCACCATTCAGGAGGTCAAGTCCGATTCCGGCGTGTCGGCCTGGCTGGTGGAAGACTATTCGGTGCCCATCGTCGCCATCCAGTTCGTTTTCGATGGCGGCAGTTCCCAGGATCCGGCCGGCAAGGAAGGCCTGGCCAATTTGATGACCGGCCTGTTCGATGAAGGCGCCGGCGATATGGATAGCGAGGCCTTCCAGATCAAGCTGGACGAAGTCGGGGCGGAGATGAGGTTCAACCAGACCCGCGACGGCACCTACGGTGCAATGCGCTTGCTGGCGGACCGCAAGGACGAGGCGTTTCGCCTTCTGAAGCTCGCTGTCGAGGAGCCTCGCTTCGACCAAGCGCCAATTGACCGCATCCGCGGCCAGATCCTGTCTGGCATCATTTCCGGCGAGCGCGATCCCAATCAGGTTGCGGCGCTGAAATGGGCGCAGGCGCTTTATCCCGGTCACCCTTATTCCAGGCCTGACGAGGGCACCAAGGAGAGCATTGCCACGATTACGGCAGACGATTTGCGCGCATTCCACAAGGCAAACTTTGCCCGCGACGGCCTTCATGTCGCGGTTGTCGGCGCCATCGACGCCAAGACGTTGAAATCCGAGCTCGACCAGATATTCGGCACCTTGCCCGAAAAGCAGAAGCTGGTGCCCGTTGCAGATGTCGAACCCAAGCTTGCCCAGGAAATGCAGGTCCCTTACGACCAGCCGCAGACATCGCTGCAGATGGCCTATCCCGGCGTGAAACGTTCGGCGCCCGATTTTTACGCGGCGGCGCTGATGAACGAGATGCTCGGCGGCGGCACCTTTACCTCGCGCCTGTTCAAGGAGGTGCGTGAGAAGCGTGGACTGGCCTATAGCGTCAGTTCCGGGCTGGCCGGCAGACGCCATAGTTCGGCGCTGGTCATAGGGACTGCGACCCGCTCGGACCGTGCAACTGAGACGCTGGGCGTGGTTCGCGACGTGGTCAAGCAGATGGCGGAGGAGGGACCGAGCGAGCAGGAACTGGCAGCCGCAAAGGAATATCTGATCGGGTCCTATGCCATCAACAATCTGGACTCGTCGGGCGCCATTGCCGGCACTTTGCTTCAGCTTCAACTCGACCATCTCGGCATCGATTACATGCAGAACCGGGAAGCCTATCTGCAGGGGGTAACCCTCGATCAGGTCAAGGCGGTGGCGACCAAGCTTTTGTCGGCCAAACCGGCGATCATGGTCGTCGGGCCGGAGTTGCACGACGGGGAAAAAAGGTGAGCCCGACCTTCGGCATCGCCTTTGGCGGCGGTGGCGCGCGCGGTCTGGCGCATATCCACGTCATCGAGGCGCTGGACGAACTCGGCATCCGCCCGGTGGCAATCGCCGGCTCGTCCATTGGCGCCATCATGGGGGCCGGCATGGCGGCCGGCATTGCCGGCAAGGACATTCGCGAACACGCCCGTTCGATCCTCACGCATCGCGCTCAGGTCGCGACCCGGATGTGGCGGGCCCGGCCTGGCACGTTTGCCGAAATGATCGAGGGCGGCTTTCGCGTCAGCCAGTTCAATATCGAGCGGATTCTGAAGGCATTCCTGCCGGAAGCCGTGCCAGCCACTTTTGCGGAACTGAAGATCCCGCTGAAGGTAACGGCCACCGATTTCTTCGGCCACAAGCTTGCTATCCTGTCGGAGGGCGACCTGCATTCGGCGCTGGCCGCATCGGCTGCGATCCCGGCGGTGTTTCGCCCGGTCATGCGCGACGGCCGCATGCTGATCGACGGCGGCATTTACAACCCGGTTCCGTTCGACCTGATCGAGAACGAAGCCGACATCATTCTTGCCATCGATGTCGTCGGCGCGCCTTCCGACGTTGAGCGCAAGCTCCCGTCGACCGTTGACCTGATGTTCGGTGCAACGCAGTTGATGATGCAGTCGATCATCACCAACAAGCTCAAGCGGTGCCGCCCGGATATATTGATCCGCCCGCCGGTTTCGCGCTTTCGCGTCCTCGATTTCATGAAGGTCGACGCGGTGATGGCCGAGACGGCTTCAGTCAAGGATGAGGTCAAGCGCGCCATCGAGACGGCCATAGAGGCCAGGTTGGACGATGGCAAAGGCAAGAATGCCACGCGCGCCAAGCGCGCCGCGAAATAGACCGGCCGTTCGCACCGCCCTGCCATCCAGATCAAGCGCCGTGTGCGCCAATGAAGCGGATTGCCCGCGCGGCTGGGGCGCGATAATAGGCGTCTCATGAGCACGCCCCCCGATACGATCCGCATCGCCGTCGCCCAACTGAACCCCACTGTCGGCGACATAGCAGGCAATCTTGCGAAGGCACGCGAGGCGAGGGCCGACGCAGCCCGGCAGCGTGCCGATGTCGTGCTTTTCACGGAGCTGTTCATTTCCGGCTATCCGCCGGAGGATCTGGTTTTGAAGCCGGCTTTCCTGAAGGCGTGCGAACGCGCCGTCGATGATCTGGCCACGGATACCGCCGATGGCGGGCCGGGCGTCATCATCGGGACGCCGTTGAAGCGCAAGAGCGGTACGCACAATTCGATCGTCGTCGCCGATGGCGGCAAGATCATCGCCGAGCGCTTCAAGGCCGATTTGCCGAATTACGGCGAATTCGACGAGAAGCGCGTTTTCCAGGCGGGGCCGGAATTGCCCGGGCCGGTCAATTTTCGTGGTATCCGGCTGGGCATCCCGATTTGCGAGGACGTCTGGGGCGACCTCGGCGTTTGCGAGACGCTGGCCGAATCGGGAGCGGAAATCCTGCTCGTGCCGAACGGCTCCCCCTATTATCGCGGCAAGATGGACGCCCGCCAACAAGTCGTTCTCCGGCAGGTCATCGAGACTGGCCTTCCCATGGTCTACGCCAACCAGCTTGGCGGGCAGGACGAATTGGTGTTCGACGGCGCTTCCTTCGCCATTCAGGCCGACAAGTCGCTGGCTTTCCAGATGAGCCAGTTCGAGGCGGCGGTTGACGTCACCACCTGGAAGCGCGGTGAGGAAGGCTGGACCTGTACGCAAGGGCCGATGTCGAAGGTTCCCGAAAAGGAAGAGGCGGACTATCGCGCCTGCCTGCTCGGGCTGCGCGACTACGTCAACAAGAACGGTTTCAAGAATGTCGTGCTTGGCCTTTCCGGCGGTATTGATTCGGCCATCTGCGCCGCCCTTGCCGTCGATGCGCTGGGCGAGGAGCGGGTGCATGCGGTGATGATGCCATATCGCTACACGACCAAGGATTCGCTGAAGGATGCGAAGGATTGCGCCCGCGCGCTTGGCTGCCGCTACGATATCGTTCCGATTGCGGAGCCGGTCGACGGGTTCGCGCACGCTCTAGCACCGCTATTTGCAGGCACGAAGCCGGATATTACCGAGGAAAACCTGCAGTCGCGCGCGCGCGGCACCATCCTGATGGCCATTTCCAACAAGTTCGGCTCGATGGTGGTGACGACCGGGAACAAGTCGGAAATGTCGGTGGGCTATGCCACGCTCTACGGCGACATGAACGGCGGCTTCAATCCGATCAAGGACATGTACAAGATGCAGGTCTATGCGCTGTCGCGCTGGCGCAATGCACATGTGCCATCCGACGCGCTTGGCCCTGCCGGCGAGGTTATCCCCGCCAACATCATCGACAAGGCACCGTCGGCCGAATTGCGGGAGAATCAGACCGATCAGGACTCGCTGCCGCCTTATCCGTCGCTGGACGACATCCTGGAATGCCTGGTCGAGAATGAAATGGGTGTCGACGAGATCGTCGCGCGGGGCCATGACCGCGCAACCGTCACCAGGGTCGAGCATCTTCTATACATAGCCGAGTATAAACGCCGCCAGGCAGCGCCGGGCGTCAAGATCACCCGAAAAAACTTCGGCCGCGACCGTCGATACCCGATCACCAACAGGTTTCGTGATCGCGGATAGAGCATCGGACCGAAAAGTGGTTACCGGTTTTCGGAAAATCCGATGCGCAAACAAAAGGATAGAGCAGCACCGCGGATTTAGCTGAGCGTCCGCCGCTCTAGCGGGCGTTATCCGCTTCGACTCCCTTGGAAAGACGAAACGCCCGCCGGACCCGGCATTCGGGGTATCGTCGATCACGATATGTGATAGGATTTGTCATATCGTGATCGGATATCGCGGTAGTTTCCGAGAAACCATGGATAATCACAAGGGAGAAAAACAATGTCCATTGGAGAGAACTTCAGCGCCTATCGGCCTTCGAAAGCTGTATGGTTCTGGTCGTGCATCGGTGCGGCTGTCCTGACGATCATTGTCGGCTTTTCGTGGGGCGGCTGGGTAACGGGGGGAACCGCGACAAAACAGGCCGAGGCGTCCGGCGAACACGCAGCGGCGCAACTCGCTGCAAATATATGCGTCAACCGCTTCCTCCAGGCGCCTGACGCTACCGCAAAGCTGGCCGAACTGAAGAAAGTCGACTCCTGGAAGCGTGATAGCTTCGTAAGCGACGGCGGATGGGTCACATTCGCCAAGATGGAGAAGCCGGTCACCGGTGCTGCCGAAATTTGCGCCGATCAACTGGCAAGCGCGGAACTGCCGGTGGCGGACGCGACAGGAACCGCTCCGCAGCAGGATTCCGTCAACTAGACATTCGGCTATTTGACCGCATATCCTGCGAGGCGCGCTCGAATGCGCGCTTCGCAGGATATGGGTTCTGTTGCAAAATGCGGAGCCATCCTTTAGGCCCCGTACATGACAGTCACCGTTCGTTTCGCCCCTTCGCCCACCGGCCGCATCCATATCGGCAATGCGCGCACGGCTCTGTTCAACTGGCTTTTTGCTCAAAAGCACAAGGGCCGCTTCATCCAGCGCTTCGACGATACAGACATTGCGCGCTCGAAGCAGGAATATGCGGATTCCATCCTCTATGACCTGCATTGGCTGGGTATTTTTCAGGACGCCACGGAATATCAGTCGAAACGCTTCGACATCTACGATGCCGCCGTCGAAAAGCTGAAGGCGGCAGGCCTGCTTTATGCCTGTTATGAAACGCCGGAAGAACTCGACCTTCGGCGCAAGGTGCGGCGCACGCGCGGGCTGCCACCGGTTTATGGTCGCGAGGCGCTGATGCTGACCGCCGAGCAGATTGCGGCATTCGAGGCTGACGGGCGCCGGCCGCACTGGCGCTTCCTGTTGCCCAACTTTGCCAGCGATCCATCGGAGACGGAACGCACGGAAATTCATTGGAACGATCTGGTGCGCGGCGAAGAGACGGTCGATCTCTCCTCGCTATCCGATCCGGTTCTGGTGCGCGAGGACGGCACGTATCTCTATACGCTGCCTTCGGTCGTCGACGATATCGATCTTGGCGTCACCCATGTCATCCGCGGCGACGACCATGTCACCAATACCGGCGTGCAAATGGCAATCTTTCGGGCGCTGGGTGCCGAAGTGCCGGTTTTTGGCCACCATAATCTGCTGACCACGACTTCGGGCGAGGGGCTTTCCAAGCGAACCGGTGCGCTGTCCATCGAAGGCCTGCGCGAATCCGGCATCGAGCCGATGGCGGTTGCCTCGCTGGCCGTGCTGGTCGGCACCTCCGAGAATGTCCAAGCCATCCCGACAATGGCTGAACTGGGCGACCATTTCGATCCGGCCGCCACCTCGAAGTCCGCGTCTAAATTCGACCCGGATGAGCTGGTGGTGCTTAACCGCGTCCTGCTGCATCACATGCCTTTTGCGGAAGCGCGCGACAGGCTGGCATTGCTCGGCATATCGGACGAGCGCGCGGAGCCGTTCTGGATGGCGGTGCGCGGCAATCTCGACCGGCTTAACGACGCCGGCCGGTGGTGGCGGATCGTCAACGAAGGCCCGACAGAAAAGCCTGAGCACTCCGACGAGGATGTAGCCTATCTGCGCCGTGCTTTCGACCTGCTGCCGCAGGAGCCGTGGGAGGCATCGATCTGGAAAGACTGGACGAATGCCGTCAAGAAGGACACCGGCCGCAAGGGAAAAGCCTTGTTCATGCCACTTCGGCTGGCGCTTACCGGGCTGGAGTCGGGCCCGGAACTTGCAGATCTATTGCCGCTTCTGGGGCTGGAAGGAACGCTGGCGCGACGACCCTGACTTTCCGGTCGGTCGCTGGCAGGCTGGGCTGGTTGCCGGGTTCCAGCACCTCTGACGCCTTGTCGGTCGCTGTGTCAGCAGGAGCGGGCTTTGCCGCAGGCGATGGCGCAAAGGACGTAATGCTGGGGGATTCCGATTCGGAGTGTTGCTGGCCTGACCGGCCGCCGATGACCTCGAAACCCTGTGCCGCATTGCAGCCGCAGGCCGGCGCATCCGGATTGCCCGGTTTTTTGTAGAGATAGGCCGTCGGCAATTCGGTATAGGGCCTGCCCGTGACGGACGACGTCATGTTGGCCGAATCGTCACCGATGCCGCGCGTATAAAACACCTGCATTTCGGTTCCAGGGCAGCTCGACTCGCAGTTTTTCTGGTCGCGCTCGAAATCCCGCAGGGAAGCGGCGTTCGACATCGGGAAGAAATAGCCATCGCAGGTGCGCACGCACATCGTGCGGAATTCGCCACGAGGGGCCTCGGCCGTGGTCACGCGCATCAAGGTGTTGAGATAGCCCTTGCCGGCAGGTTCCACCGTATCCGCCTGCAACGCATCATCGAGATCGATGTTGCGTTGCGGCTTTTCCAGGAGCCAGTCGCCCGTCTTCTTCCTTTCAGGAAGTTCTTTCACTGCCGTTTCGGTTGCTCGGCATTTTTTGGCTTTCAGCGCGGCCATGATCTGCGAACGGTCACGGCGCGCGGTTCCCTTGGCAAGTTTGGCGCGGTCGCGGCGCAGCGTGTCGAGGTTTTTTGCCATGCGGTCCAGGGAAGCGTTCAGCGCCGCGCAGGCGCTGACATTTCCGGCAAAGATTGAAAATCCGCAACCGGCCTGGCGCGCCCTGCTTCGCGCCTTCGTCATTTCCGCGCCCTGCCTGGCAATGGCGGAATCGTATTTCCGGATCTGTGAAGGGCGTGCCCGGCCACCGCTGCCTGCACTGGCAAGCTCGGCTTCCAATTGCCGGCAGGCGCTCGAAGCAGCAAAAGTCTGGCCGATGTCCGCGAACGAAACGGCAAGCGCGCCAAGCAACGCCAGGGCGAAAAATGCCGTCTTGCTCGTGCCCCTCGCCATTTTTCCTCCGTGCCGCCGCTGCCCACTGGCAAACAGAACAGGCACCCGGTGCGCCAACCCTGGAATTTATCGCATCCGTGTTACCCGTTTCTTAGGACGTCGTGCGTCCCTTCGGGCACCCGGCGCTCCAATTCTTTAATCAGCATCGGAATAACCCGAAAACCAGTATCCACTTTCGGTCCGTTCTAGCCGGCTGCCTCCGTAGCCTGCGCCGCCTTCTGCGTGGCCTCGACTACCGCAAGCGCCGTCATGTTGACAACGCCGCGCGAGGTTACGGAAGGTGTCAGGATGTGTGCCGGTTTGTCCGTGCCGAGCAGGATCGGGCCAACATGCAGCGCATCCAGTGTCGCCTGCAACGCCGTCAGCGTGATGTTGGCCGCGTCGAGCGTGGGGAACACCAGCAGATTGGCTTCGCCCTTGAGGCGCGAATGCGGATAGACGCGCTGGCGAAGCGCGCTGGACAGGGCGGTATCGGCGTGCATTTCGCCGTCGCATTGCAGTTCGGGGGCCAAATGTGCCAGAAGGGCCGCCGCCTTGCGCATCTTCAGCGTGCTTGGCGTATCGCGGGAGCCGAAATCGGACAGCGACAGTAAAGCGGCCTTCGGCTCGATGCCGAAGCGGCGGATTTCATCGGCCGCAAGAATCGTCATTTCCGCGATCTTCTCGGCGGTCGGATCGACGCAGACATGGGTGTCGGTCAGGAACAGCACCCCGCGCTGCGAGATCAGCATCGAAAGCGTTGACAGTTCGTGATCCTTGATGCCGGTTCGCGGCCCGATAATCAGGTCGACGTTCCGCAAATGGCGAGCAAAGCGTCCCTCCAGTCCGCACAGCATCGCATCGGCGTCGCCGCGCTTCAGTGCCAGCGAGGCAATCACCGTGGTGTGTGTGCGCACCATGGTGCGGGCGGCTTCCTGCGTTATGCCGCGCCGCCCGCCAAGTTCGATGAACAGGTCGACATAGTGGCGATAGCGCGGATCGTCCTCGGGGTTGATCAGTTCGAAGTCCACGCCCGGCCGGATACGCAGGCCGTGGCGCTTGAGCCGTACCTCGACGACATGCGGGCGCCCGATGAGGATCGGTTCGGCAATGCCTTCTTCCAGCACCACCTGGGCGGCACGCAGTACGCGCTCGTCTTCGCCGTCGGCATAAATGACGCGTTTGGTGGTCGAAGCCTTGGCCGTCGAAAATACCGGCTTCATGACTAGGCCGGAGCGGAAGACGAAACGGTTCAGCTTGTCGATATAGGCCGCCATGTCGGTGATCGGCCGCGTCGCGACGCCGGTATCGCAGGCCGCCTTGGCGACGGCTGGCGCTATGCGCAGGATGAGGCGGGGATCGAACGGCGAGGGGATAAGGAATTCCGGACCGAATATCGGCGTCTCACCGGAATAGGCGCGCGCCGCGACATCGGACGGCTCCTCGCGCGCCAAAGCCGCGATGGCGCGCACGGCGGCCATCTTCATCTCCTCGTTGATGGCGCTCGCGCCACAGTCGAGCGCGCCGCGAAAGATGTAAGGAAAACAGAGTACGTTATTGACTTGATTGGGAAAATCCGACCTGCCGGTGCATATCATCGCGTCGGGCCGCGCGGCGCGGGCGAGATCCGGCATTATTTCGGGATTCGGATTAGCCAGCGCCAGGATCAACGGCTTTTCCGCCATGAGTTCGAGCATTTCGGGTTTCAATACTCCGGCGGCCGAAAGACCGAGGAAGACGTCGGTGCCGGGCAGGACATCCGCCAGCGTGCGGGCATTCGTGTCCTTGACGTAAGGGTCCTTCCATCGGTCCATTTCCTCGGTTCGCCCCTTGTAGGCGACGCCGAAGCGGTCGGTGACCCAGATGTTCTCGATCTGCACCCCGAGCAGGACCAGCAGATTGAGACAGGCCAGCGCCGCCGCACCGGCCCCTGATGTAACGACCTTGATGTCTCTGATTTCCTTGCCGGCAAACTCCAGGCCATTCAGGATGGCAGCAGCAACGATAATGGCCGTGCCGTGCTGGTCGTCGTGGAAGACCGGGATGCTCATGCGGGCCTTCAGTTGTTCCTCCACATCGAAGCATTCCGGCGCCTTGATGTCTTCGAGATTGATGCCGCCGAAGGTCGGCTCCAGCGCGGAGATCGTTTCGACCATGCGGTCGATTTCCAAAGCGTCGATTTCGATGTCGAACACGTCGATGCCGGCGAATTTCTTGAACAGGACCGCCTTGCCTTCCATCACCGGCTTGGAAGCGAGCGGGCCGATATTGCCGAGGCCGAGCACCGCCGTGCCGTTGGAGATGACGCCGACGAGATTGGCGCGAGCGGTGTAATCGGCGGCCGTTGCCGGGTCGTCCTGGATGGCAAGGCAAGGTGCGGCAACGCCGGGCGAGTATGCCAGCGCCAGGTCGCGCTGATTGCCGAGCGGCTTGGTCGCCTGGATTTCGAGCTTGCCCGGAATTGGATACTTGTGGAAATGGAGGGCCGCTTCATCCAGATCCGACCATGTGGTCTTGGTGCTATCGCCTTCCATGGTCGCGGTCCCCCTCTATTGACTGCAAATCATCTACCATGTGGCGGCAGATTTTCGAGGGTGAAAATGGCGCCGCCGCCCTTGGCTCCAAAGAACCGCTTCTGAAGTTGGAAAGCCCCCCGCTATCCGCGCCTTCAAAACGCGCTGACGTAAAGCCCGCCATCCACCGGTATGTTCTGGCCCGTCAGGTATCCCGCGTGGACGGAACACAGGAAAGCACAAATCTGGCCGAACTCTTCTGGTGTCCCAAGTCGCTTGGCGGGAACGTCGGCCGAAATGCGCGTCTTGCGCGCCGCAGCGGCAGCCGGGTCTTCGACGCTGCCGGCTTCGTGCGGGCCGCGCAGGCGGTCGGTGTCGAGCTTGCCAGGAAGCATGTTGTTGATGGTGACGTTCTTGTCGGCAACGGTGCGGGCAACGCCTGCCAGGAAAGATGTCAGCCCGGCGCGCGCGCCCGACGACAGGTCGAGACCGGCAATGGGCACATATACCGACAGCGAAGTGATGTTGACGATACGGCCGAAGCCGCGCGCGGCCATGCCGTCGATTACTGCTTTGACCAGTTCGATGGGGGTGACCATGTTGTTGGTGACGCCTTCGAGGATTTTCTCCCGGTCGAGTTCGCGGAAGTCGCGGAAAGGCGGTCCGCCATTGTTGTTGACGAGAATGTCCGGATCGGGACATGCGGCCAGTAGCGCCTGTTGCACCTCGGGCTTCGAAACGTCGCCAACGATTTCTTTCACCTCGACGCCGAATTGTTCGCGCAATTCAGCGGCCGTGCGCGCCAGCAACTCGCCATTGCGGCCGTTGACGACAAGGTCGCATCCAGCTTCGGCAAGGGCAAAGGCGCAGCCTCGTCCCAGTCCCTTGCTGGATGCACAAACGATGGCCTTCTTCCCGCGAATTCCGAGATCCATGAAACATACTCCTTCAAAGAGCCGCAAGCTAACCGCCCGCATGGCAGGCGGCAACCACGATCCTGTTATCAGGGCCAGTCAGCCCCACAGGGCATTTTGCGGAGGCGAGACGAGCGAGCCTTCATAGGTGAGGCCGGGCGTGCGGTCGCGCGCCAGCAGCAGCGGGCCGTCGAGATCGACAAACTCCGCGTCCTGCGCCAGAAGAACCGCCGGTGCCATGGCAAGCGACGTGCCGACCATGCAGCCTACCATGATGCCGAAACCCAGTTCTCGCGCTCTGTCGCGCAACAGGAGCGCTTCCGTCAGCCCGCCGGACTTGTCCAGCTTGATGTTGACGACGTCGTACAGGCCAAGCAGCGACGGCAGGTCAGCCGCGACATGCACGCTTTCGTCGGCGCAGATCGGCACGGGATGCGCCATATCGCGCAAGAGCGCGTCCTTGCCGACCGGCAGCGGTTGCTCGATCAGCGCGATACCGAGTTCGGCCGCGACCGCCAGGTTCTCGGCGATGTTGTCTTCGCTCCACCCTTCATTGGCATCGAGGATGATTCGGCTGGATGGTGCCGCCTGCGTCACGGCGCGAATGCGGGCGATATCCCCGTTGCCGCCGCCAATCTTTACCTTCAGAAGCGGCCTTGCGGCATTGGCGCGGGCCTGCGCCGCCATTGCTTCCGGCTCGCCCAGCGACAGCGTGTAGGCTGTTTCGAGCGGGCGGGGCACCGTACCGATGCGGGCGGCGACCGAAACGCCGCTGGTTTTTGCCTCCAGATCCCACAAGGCGCAATCGACGGCGTTGCGGGCGGCACCCGCTGGCATCGCGGCAACCAGGTCGGCGCGACTCATCCCGTTGGCCACATCGGCGCGCGCCGTATCGATCTGCGCAAGCACGCTTTCCATCGTTTCGCCGTAGCGCCGGTAGGGTACGCATTCGCCGCGCCCAAGGTGGTTTCCGTCTCGTATCCTGCAGGCAATGACCTCGGCTTCCGTTTTGGAGCCGCGTGAAATGGTGAAAACGCCAGCAATGGGGAATCGCTCGGCAACAACCGAAATGACACGCGCCATATTTTTCTTCTCCAGTCGTGCGTAAACAGGGACTTCGTCAAATCGACAGGCCTTGTTCATCACGCTAAACAGGACGCCATGTTGACCATCGGGAAACGGGACGCAAGCACGACAGCTACCGCCGCCGCCAACCACCAGCCGCGCATAGAAGTGGGCGAGGAGGATGGTGTGCTTGGCTGCGCCTTTTCCGGAGTCTGGACGACGCGCACGATCGCCTTGATCGACGACGAGATGCGCAAACTGGAAAAGCGCAAGGGATTCAGCAACCTTGCTCTCGACCTCTCCGGTATCGACAAGATCGACACGGCGGGCGCATGGCTGATCGACCGCCTCATAAAGGCCTTTGAGGGCAATGGAAGCCAGGTTGCCGTGCAGGGACAAAGCAAGGTCGCGTCGATCCTGCTGGATGCCGTCGGCGAGGCCGGCAAGCACGACAAGGATTCTGGCGCGGACCCACGGCCCAACATCGTCATTCGCGTGCTGGAGGCCGTGGGGCGGCGCGTCTACGAGATGCGCGACGACTTCCTGTCCGCCATGAACATCCTCGGCGCGACGATCCGCGGCGCGCAGATGAAACTCGGCCGGGGCCATGCCGTCAATCCGGCCGCCATCTTCAGCCAGATTGACCGCATGGGCGTAGGCGCCATCCCTGTTGTCGTGCTGATGTCGGCGATCGTCGGCGCGATCGTTGCCCAGCAGGGCGCCTACCAGCTCAGCTATTTCGGCGCCGACATCTTCGTCGTCGATCTGGTCGGCGTGCTGGTGTTGCGCGAGATGGGCGTGCTGATGACCGCGATCATGATAGCGGGCCGCTCCGGCAGCGCCATCACCGCCGAAATCGGCTCGATGAAGATGCGCGAGGAGGTCGACGCCCTCAAGGTGATCGGCCTCAACCCCATTGGCGTCCTGGTCTTTCCGCGCCTCGTTGCCCTGGTGATTGCCTTGCCCTGCTTGACCATCATCGCCAATTTCGCCGCGCTCGGCGGCGGCATGGCGGCGGCGTATTTCTATTCCGACATACCACCCGCCGCCTTTGTCGATCGGCTGCGGTCCGCCATCGACACGAGCACCATCTTCGCCGGTCTCATCAAGGCGCCCTTCATGGCGATCATCATCGGTACGATCGCTTCGGTCGAAGGCATGAAGGTGGGCGGCAGCGCCGAATCACTCGGCCAGCACGTTACCGCCTCGGTGGTGAAATCGATCTTCGTCGTCATCATACTCGATGGGCTATTTGCCATGTTCTATGCGGCGATAGAGTTCTGAGATGATAGCTGTTGAAGACGCGCCCGAAATAGCGGCTCCCAAGGGCAGCGACGAAATCGTTCTTTCCGCGCACGATATCACGGTCGCCTTCTCCGGCAAGGTCATCCTGGACCATCTGTTTCTAGATATACGGCGCGGCGAGATCTTGGGTTTTGTCGGTGCCTCAGGCGCAGGAAAATCCGTGCTGCTGCGCACCATTCTGAACCTCAACAAGAAGCAATCCGGCACGATCAGGCTGTTCGGCGTCGATGTCGAAGAGGCGAGCGACCTGGATCGATTGCGAATTGACATGCGTTTGGGCGTTCTTTTCCAGCACGGCGCGCTGTTTTCGGCGCTGACGGTGCTGGAAAACGTGCAGGTGCCGATGCGGGAATACCTCGATTTGCCGCCCAGGCTCATGGATGAACTGGCCATGCTCAAGATCGAGCTGGTCGGGCTGCCGCCTGATGCGGCGCGAAAGTACCCGTCCGAACTTTCCGGCGGCATGATCAAGCGGGCAGCGCTGGCGCGGGCGCTGGCGCTGGACCCGGACATCGTCTTCCTGGACGAACCGACCTCCGGTCTCGACCCCATCAGTGCCGCCGAATTCGACGAACTCGTCGTCAAGCTTCGCGACACCATGGACCTGACCGTCTACATGGTCACGCACGATCTTGATTCGCTTTTTACCGCCTGCGACCGTGTAGCGGTGCTTGGAAACAAGAAGATTCTGATCGAAGGCACGATAGACGACATGATGAAGAGTGAAGAACCCTGGGTGAAATCCTATTTCCGTGGCAAACGCGCCCGGCAACTTGATCTTGCCGCACGCACACAACCATAATCACGGCAATGGAAACCAGAGCCAACTACGTTATCGTCGGGATATTCACGCTGACCGCCATTCTTGCGGCGTTCGCCTTCGTCTACTGGACCGCCGCGATCGGCGACCGGGGCGAGACGGTGATGCTGCGCGTCCGCATTCCCGGTTCTGCATCCGGTCTTGGGCGCGGCAGCTTCGTGTTGTTCAACGGCATCAAGGTGGGCGACGTCAAGCGCGTCTATATCGACGTGAACAACCCGACAGCGGCCATCGCCGATACCGAGGTTGACCGCACGACGCCGATCACCAAGTCGACCAAGGCCGATATTGGTCTCGCGGGCCTGACCGGGCAGGCCAATATCGAACTCAAGGGGGCGGACCCCAAAGAGGTCAATCTCCTCGACCAGGCCGAGTTGGAAGGCAAGGTTGCCGTAATTGTCGCCAACCCATCGGCGGTGACGAACCTGCTGCAGACGGCACAGGATATTTTCCAGCGCGCCGACGCGGTGCTTTCCGAGTTGGAAGGCTTTGCGAAAGACGTTCGCGGCCCGCTGACCCAGACCGTTCAGAACGCCCAGGCGTTTTCCGACTCTCTGGCGAAGAATGCCGACGGCATCGATAAATTCCTGGCCAGCGTGAGCGCGCTGTCCGACACGGTAAGCAGCGTTTCCGGCAAGCTCGACGGAACCCTGAAGGCTGCGGAGGGATTGCTCAATTCGGTGGACAAGGATCAGGTCAAACAGATCGTAGCCAATATCAACACCGTAACCAACAATTTGAAAGAGACCAGCGGGCAGTTCGAGCGGGTGGTCAGCAACGTCGATACCGCTGTCGGGTCGATCAACGATTTCGCCAAAAGTACGCAAGGCACCTTGGCCAAGGTCGATGGTGTGCTTGATGCCGTCAATCCGGAGGATGTCCGGGCGGCGCTCTCCAACATCCAGAAAGCCAGTGAAAACGCAAATAAGGCAGCTGCCGATATCGCCGTGGTTACGGATAAATTCGCCGACAGGGCTGACGATATCGACCAGACCATCCATGACGCGAAGCAGTTGGCCTCGCGTCTCAACGCCGCCTCTGTGCGCGTCGATGGCATCTTGCTCAAAGTCGACAAACTGCTGGGTTCCGGCGAGGCCAATGGCGTCATGGCCGATGCAAGGGAAACGCTCAAATCGTTCAAGCAGGTGGCGGATACGCTGAACGCGCGCCTTGGCACGATCACCGACAATCTGGCGCGCTTTTCGGGGCAGGGTCTGCAAAACATAAATGCCCTGGTGCAGGATAGCCGCCGCTCCATCGGCCGTATCGAGGAAGCTGTCACCGACCTCAGCCGCAATCCGCAGAAGATTCTTTCGGGCGGATCGGGCGAGGTACGCCAGTATGACGGGCGGGCGCGGCGTTGACATCGCCCCTAACCCGCCCCAGAAAATCGACTTCGGCGCCACAAGGGCGGTCCGAACGAATTGAGGTCCGCAGAGACAACGGGGATCGCGCGTGAAATCGATCAGGCTCTATTCGAGCGTAGCACTCCTTGTCTTTTCCCTGGCCGGGTGCGCGGCGCTGCCGGGCGGCGGCCCCGCGCCGCTCGACACGTTTGAGTTGTCGGCCCCGTCGGTTTCGACCAAGGCCCACAGCCGCCGTCAGATCCTGATCGCGGAACCGTCGGCGCTCAAGGCGCTGGACAGCCAGAATATCGTCATCAAATCGTCGGCGCGTTCCATCCAGTACCTCAAGGGCGCGCAATGGGCCGATCGCCTGCCGCTGATCGTGCAGGCGCGACTGGCCGAGACGTTCCAGCGCTCGGGCAGCTTTGCCGGCGTCGGCAAGCCGGGCGAGGGGCTGGCGATCGACTATCAGATCATCGTCGAGGTTCGCTCGTTCGAGGTTCAGGTCGACGGTGCGCAAAACGCCAGCGTCGACCTGTTCGTACGCGTTCTGAACGACCGCAACGGAGAAGTTCGGGCCTCGAAGGACTTCACCGCATCGGCTCCCGTCTCGGGAAGCGGCAACCAGGCCTATGTCGCCGCGCTCGACAGGGCGTTCGGGACTGCGGCGCAGGAAATCGTGCGCTGGACGGATTCCGTGATCTGACTGGGTGGCCTCGCCCGCATGGCGCGCCGTAGTTCAAGAAAAAGGCGGAGCGATCCGGCCTTTTCCTTTTTCCGTCGTATTGGCCGGTCAGCCCAACCGGCCGCTGGCATGGGCAAGCATGGTGTAGACCTTGCCGGTATCCGAGGTCAGGTAAGTCTGCGTGACCATGTTGTCGCGGTCGTTGCGCGACACGTCCTTCAACAGCTTTTCGAAGTCGTCGCAATACCGGTCGACAGCGGCGCGGAACTCCGCTTCTGCCTGATATTTGCGGCGAATCTCGTCGAAGGTCTGCTGGCCTTTCAATGTGTAGAGGCGGCGGGTGAACACGTCGCGTTCGCCACGGCGATAGCGGTTCCACAACTCGATCGAGGCTTCATGATCGATGGCGCGCGCAATGTCGACGGAAAGCGAGTTGAGCGATTCCACGACATGCAGGGGCGAACGCGGGGCAGGCGCCGCACGCGGCGTCTCGACCGGAGCAGGCTGGCCATTGTCGTCGCGCGATGCACCGGCAAGCAACCCCTGAACCCAACCCTGGGCGGGACGCGGGGCTGCATCGCGTTGCCGCAAAGTGGTTTCAGCCTGCCGCTGGGGTTCGATCGGCCCGCGAAGCGTTGTCTCGCCCAGCGGAGCCTGGGGAGCGCGACGCTGCGGCTCCGGTGCGCGCGCGGCTGGCGCTTGCGGCGCGGGACGCAGGGAGCGAGGTTCCGAAACATCGACACTGCGGCCAGATTTCGCAACGATATCAGATAGTTCTTTCAGTGCGTTGATTTGTTCCGACACGGCGCGCCGGATTGCCGTGGTCGATTCCTTGGCCTCCTGTGGCATCTCCACCACGCCTTTTTTCAGTTCGGCACGGGTGAGATCGAGTTCGCTCTTGATGGAGCCGGCAGTGCGCCGCATTTCCTCGGTGGCATCGGCGAAACGCTTGGTAGCCGATTCGACGACGTCGGTGATTGCAGCGCGGATCTTGTCTGCGGACTGCAACGTCTTGCCTTCGGCGTTCTCCAGCGTCTTTCCGACGAGGTTTTCGAAAGAGCGCATGACCCTTTCGAGGTCTTCGGACTTCTTGACGAGGCCGACCGCCAGATCCTCGATCGAGGATTGGCGCTCAAGCGTATGTTCCAGATTGCTTTGCGCCGAGCCCAGCAGGCTGGATGCCGACGACAGGAGCCGGCTGTGCTCGTCGAATTTCGTGGCAATCGACGCCACTTCGCGCAGCGTGGTCGAGGAAAGCTCGGTCAGCCTTGTCGTGTTTGAATCGACCAGGCGTGCCGAACTGGCAAACGTCTGCGCCGCCTTCTCGGTCGTTGCCGCGAAGCTTTGCGTGCTTTGAGCCAAACGCCCGTCGACCTGGCCAAGATTGGCTGCGGCATGCTCGATCAGCTCGTTGAGCTGCGAACTGGACGCGGTCATGCGTCCGATGAGGTTGTGAACGCTGTCGGCAAGCGTTTCGCGCGCGCCTTCGACTGCCGAGAGGGTCTCGGCCGTGCGGCTGGCGAGGGCATCCACGAGTGCGGCATTTTCCTCGCGCAGCTTGGTAGTCGCGCGTTCGGTCGCTTCCTGCATGGAGCGCTGCAATTCGGTGCCGCCTTCGGCGAAGCGATCGACCAGCGGCCGTGCCGTCTCGTCCAGGATCTTGGTGATCTCGGCAGAGCGGGTAGCAAGCATGGTGCTCAGTTCACGCGTATTGACGCCGATGGTCTTTGCCGCCTCGTTGGTGCTCTGGCCGATATGCTGGCCGACGGCTGTGAACGTTTCGGCGATGACATTGGCGCGCGAGACAAGCTGGTTTTCTGCCTGCGCGATCTGCTCGCTGAGTTTTTGGCCCATCGTGTCAGTCGTCTGTGCGAACCTGTTCTCTACGCTGGAAACCTGCTCCTCGACGCGGGCATGTGTTGCCGCCGCACTGGCTGCGAGGCGTTCATCGACGCCGGAAAGGGCCTGCTCGATCTGGCGGGCATGCGCTGTAAGTTCCTGCCCGGTCTGGCGGGAACGCTCGGCAACGCGCTGCTCCGTCTCGGCGAACGCGCCCACGATATGATCGGCATGTCCACCAATCGAGGAGGCCGTTTCGGCGATGCGTGAAACCATGCGGTTGTCGGCATCGTCGAAGACACGCCCGATTTCCGTGACGCGGGCGGAAAGCGCTTCCGAGCCTTCGGTGATGCGGGCCGTCAACTGTTGATCGGCGCTGTCGAAGATGCGGCCGAGGTCCGAGGCGCGCGAGGCGAGCGCTTCGGCCGATTCGCCGATACGGGTGCCGAGGCGCTCGTCTGCAGCTTCGAAGTTGCGCAGGATGTCGCCGGCACGCGCGGCCAACGACTGGGCCGTTTCAACGGCGCGCGCGACGAGCTTCTGGTCCGCCGCGTCGAACGTGCTGGCAATGGCGCTGGCGCGTGCGGCCAGTTCGTCCGCGGTTTCTCCGGCACGCGACAGCAGGGCGTTGGAACTGTCCTGCGCCCGCGCCGAAATGCGCTGATCCGCCTCCTCGAAGGTACGGGCAATGTCTTCGGCCCGCAGCAGCAGGGCGGCGGCCGTCTTTTCGGCACGCTCGGCGATCTTGCGGTCGGCGTCGCTGAAGGCGGCGCCTGCCTGCTCATGCAGGACAGCGGTGACTTCCATGACCTTGTCGCGCAATTCGCCGGCAACGAACACCGCACTCTTTTCGAGAACGCCGCGAATATTGTCGACGCCCGATGAAAGCGCTCGTTCCATGGTGCCTGCGCGCTCTTCGATGACGCCGGTCTGGCGATCGAAAACGGCCTCGATCTTCTGCACGTCGGCAGCGAGCGCGTCGGAAATGCCCGTGCTCTTGGCTGCAATCTGGTCGATATGACCGGAAACGGCGAGGTCGATGCCGCGGCGCGCCTCGGTAAGCTTGCCGAGGTCGTCTTCCAGTGCACGGGTCAGCATGTCGCGGCCATCGGCGAGCTTGCCGACGTGACCGACGATGACATCGTCTATGTCGCCACGGCTTGCCGCGAGCTTCTGCAAATCGGCTTCCAGCGCGCGCTTGAGGATATCGCGGCCCTCGGCCAGCTTCTCGACCTGGCCGGCGACCAGTCCGTCGATGCTGGAGCGGCTTTCGGCCAGCTTGGCGAGATCGTCCTCCAGCGCCTGTCCCAGGCTGGCACGATCCTGCGTCAGTCTTTGCATGTGATCCTGCAAAAGACTGCTGACGCTGTGGAGATCGGCGTCGAGCGCCCGGGAGAATTCGTTGCGGTCCTCCACCAGTTTCTGCGATTGACCGGCAACCGCGCCCTGAATCGTGTTGAGATCAGCCTCCAGCGCGCGCTTGAGGATATCGCGCCCCTCCGCCAGTTTCTCGACCTGGCCGGCAACCAGTCCGTCGATGCTGGAACGGCTTTCCGCCAGCTTGGTGATGTCGTCTTCCAGCGCCTTGGCAAGGCCTGCACGGTCCTGCGCCAGCTTTTCGGATTGACCGGCAATAACACCCTGGATCGCGGTGAGATCGGCTTCCAGCGCACGCGACAGCGTGGCGCGCTCTTCGGCGAGCTTATCGTGGTGTCCGGAAATCGCCCCACGGACATGATCGAGATCGCCTTCGAGGGCCTGCGAAAACTTAGAACGGTCCTGCACCAGACGGTCGGACTGATCGGCGATCACGCCCTGGATGGTATTGAGGTCAGCCTCGAGCGCACGCTTGAGGATGTCGCGGCCTTCGGCCAGTTTCTCGACCTGGCCGGCGACCAGCCCGTCGATGCCGGAGCGGCTTTCCGCCAGCTTGGCGAGGTCGTCTTCCAGCGCGCGCTTGAGAATATCGCGGCCCTCGGCCAGTTTCTCGACTTGGCCGGCAGCCAGCCCATCGATGTCGGCGCGGCTTTCCGCCAGCTTGGCGAGGTCGGCCTCCAGCGCGCGCTTGAGGATATCGCGGCCCTCGGCCAGTTTCTCGACCTGACCGGCAACCAGTCCGTCGATGCTGGAGCGGCTATCGGCCAGCTTGGCAAGATCGTCCTCCAGCGTGCGCGAAAGGTTGACGCGCTCTTCGGCAAGCCGGTCGGCGTGTTCGGAAACGACGCCGCGCACCTGGTCGAGGTCGCTTTGCAGGACCTGCGACAGTTTCGAGCGATCCTGCACCAGCTTGTCGGATTGATCGGCAATCACGCCCTGGATGGTGTTCAGGTCGGCTTCCAGCGCGCGCTTGAGAATGTCGCGGCCTTCGGCCAGTTTCTCGACCTGACCGGCAACGAGCCCGTCGATGCTGGAGCGGCCTTCCGCCAGCTTGGCGAGGTCGTCCTCCAGCGTACGCGAAAGCAGGCTTCGGTCTTCCGCAAGCTTCGCGGAATGGCTGTCCATCAGCGTCTTGATGCCGCCAATGTCGGTTTCCAGAGCCTTGGCCAGCGTTGCGCGGCCCTCCGCGATCTTTTCGACCTGGCCGGCAACCAGTCCGTCTATGCCGGCGCGGCTTTCGGCGAGCTTGTTCATGTCGGCTTCCAGCGCGCGCGTCAGAATGTTGCGGCCTTCAACCAGTTTACCGACATGACCAGAGACCATTTCGTCAATGATCGAGCGGGCTTGGACCAGTTTGTCTGAGTCTTCGTTCAGCGCATGGGAAAGCCGGTTTCGGCCCTCGTCCAGACGTTCGAGGTGATTTCCGAGCGAGGCATCCATCGCCGCGCGGGATTCGTTGACCTTGCGCAAATCCTCTTCGAGGGCACGCGACATCAGATTTCGGCCTTCGGCAAGTTTCTGTACCTGGCCGGTCACGACGGCATCGATGTCGGCGCGGCCCTCGCTGAACTTGGCCAGATCCTCGTGCATGGCCGCAGCCATGCGCTCGCCGCTTTCCGCCAGCTTTCGGCTATGCTCCTCAACGGCGCTCTCGATGCCGGCGCGAGCGTCGGTCAGGCGCTGGATATCGGTATCGAACGATTGTGAAACGGCATGGCGAGCCTCTTCCATGCGGCCGGCAAAATCGGTCGCGCGGGCTTCCAGCATCGTGGACGTGGAGGTGACGATGTCGGCCATGTTGGCGCCGATCTGGGCCTTGCCCTGATCGATCATCACCGACAGGTCGTCCTTGCTCTGCGTGAAGGCGTTGGAAATATCGCGGGCACGCTCGACCAGCGTCTCGTTGATCTGTCGGGCGCGGGCCTCAAGGGCCGCGTTCAGCTTCTGCGTGCCGGTATCAAGTGCTTCGGCGCGGGTCTGGAATTCGCTGATCAAGGCCTGTCCGCGTTCAGCCAGCGTCCGTTCAATGCCGCTGAGGCTGGCCTCGAACTCGGTGTTGAGCGTGCGTGCGGCACCGCCGAGCAGTGACACCATCCCGGCCGTACGGTCGTCCAGAAGGTCGGTCAGCGAGCGCGTCAGCCCATCAGTACTGTCGGTCAATTTGGCGATGCGCGTGTCGAGCAGGCTGGCGAAAGCCTCGCCGGAGGTCGAAAGACGGTCGGTAATGGAATCCAGGCGGCCTTCGACGGAATCGAAAATCGACATCGAGCTTTGGTTGATGCGGTCGATCAGCGTATCGCCGGAATTGGTGATCGTCATCGACAGGTTGGTCGACGCGCTCATAATGCTGTCGCGGATGGTATCGCCGGCGGAATCGATTTCTTCTTTCAAGGTTTCGTGGGCACCCATGATCGAGGCCCGCACGCGCTCCGCGTGGCCGACCACGGCTTCGCGCTCGCTGCCGAGACCATCCACGAGCGAACGGATGCGCGCTTCGTTCTCGGTATAGGAGCGCTCGATCTGATTGACCTCGCTATGAACCAGCGTTTCAAGCTCGACGGCGCGGGCCAGCGTGCGCTCGATGCCTTCACCCATGGCCGCCACTTCGCGGCGCACGGCCTGGCCGATCATCATGACGCGGTCTTGGGCGAGATTTTCCGGCTCGGCCAGGCGAAAGGCCACCTCGGTCATCGACTGTGCCGCCAGACGCATGTCCTGCGCGCGGCGGATCATGGTTGCGAACGCCCAAAACAGGACAATAGGCAGCACCGTCGCCACGGCCAGCCCGATCAGTCCCGGTTGGGCCAGCAATTGGTCGAGTGAGCGGATTTTCCAGATGCCGTTGCCAAACATCATGTTGGCAATGGCGCCCGCACCGACGATCCAGGCCAGCGATACAAAGGCAACCACCCAATAGATCGCGCTGGAAGAGCGCCGGTTAAGCGCATGCAGCAGGGAACGATAATCCTTCTGGCGGTCGTCATTGGCCGGCGCAAAGCCAGTCTGCGCGGCACCGAATTGTTCGATCGGTCGCAATTCCGGCTGTGACGGCTGCTTGGCCACGGGCTTCGCAGGCGCGCTCACGGGCGCATCCGTCGCACCCTTTTCGCCGCGCCCGGCACGGGCCAATTCGTCGGCCGCCTGGGAGATTTGTGCTTCCAGGTCTTCCATGGAAGCCGCCATGTCGATGCCGCCAGCTTCGTTTGCCAAGTCGAGATCCAGCGCTTTTTCAAGCTCGCTGGCCACGTCATTGTCGAGATTCTTGGAGGTCGTCGGTTTCTTCGCCATGCCTTCGCTACCCTGTACTAGCTGCCGCGGAGCCTGTTATTATCGCTTCTCTAGCCCCGCGCATGAGGCTCAATATGGACCCCGCGTATCGTAATGACACAGGGGGGTAAAGAAAACATGCATTCGGCGCGATACGTAAAACTTTAAATATAAGGTTAACAGGAGCGTGATTTAGACGCCTTCGATCCGCTATTTTTTCGCAACGTCTCATTAACTCGCTAGCCATAACAATCGGTCGGATATCGGCTGCTTTGGGCTGTCTGCAAGGGAATTGAGGCGATTATGAGCGGTGACCTCGGGATGGCCTTTTCAATGCCGGGCGGCGAGACAACCATTCCGGCTCCTCCACGTCCGATCGATATGGCGCATCTATCGCGCCAGACAATGGGGGACCGTGCGCTGGAGCAGGAAGTGCTGGCGCTTTTTCTCCAGCAGGCACTCGGCATGGCGCAGAAAATGGCTGAAACCGATACGAACGGCAGATTGTCGCTTGCGCATGGGCTCAAGGGTTCGGCGCGCGGGGTAGGGGCCTTCGCCATTGCCGAATGTGCCGCCGATATCGAGGGCTGCCCTGACGATGCGCGTATCTGGAAGCGGCTCGACGGGCTTGTCGAGGCCGTTCGCGATTTCATCGCGGCCATCGCGCGCTGACCTAAAGCACGTAGCGACCTTTCAGGTTCGCTTTCCGTGCTTTAGGTCGTTGTTTCTCGCATGTCTTTGCCCCGAAACCGGTGCCCACTTTCGGGAAACATGCTTTAGCGGCACACTTTCCAGAAAACGGCACCGAACGACGCTTTCGCGCGCCAGTTGACTTGTGCGCCGGAGTGATTATCTCGGCGCAGACTCTTTCAGGTGACATATGACAAAGCTGACCTACATTGCCCACGACGGCACCCAGTTCGACGTGGATGCCGAAAACGGCTCGACCGTCATGGAAAACGCGGTTCGCAATGCCGTTCCCGGCATCGAGGCCGAATGCGGCGGCGCCTGCGCCTGCGCGACCTGCCACGTCTATGTCGACGAGGCGTGGACGGCAGCGGTGGGCGAACCGCAGGCGATGGAAGAGGACATGCTGGACTTCGCCTACGATGTGCAGCCCAACTCCCGCTTGTCCTGCCAGATCAAGGTTCGCGACGATCTGGACGGCCTTGTGGTGCGCGTTCCCGCCCGACAGGGTTAGCCAAAGCGCTTTCGCGTTACGCCTCGGCTATTCAAGCGCAGGGGTGACGTCACGCCCGCGCAGCGGCTTTTCCGGCATCAGGGCGAATGTGACCATGGCGAGCACCATGGTTGCGGCGCAGGCGAAGAAGATCATCATGAAGGCCTCCTGGGAGGAATTCCCGGCGGCGGTCTCGGCCCCCTCCCTGCCAAGCGGCATGCCATAACCAAGCGCAACCGCGCCGAGCATAGCCACGCCAAGTGCGCCACCCAGCGTCCGCAGGAAGGTCAGCACGCCGGTAGCTACTCCGAGATGGGCGCGGTCAACGGCATTCTGGACGGAAACCGTGGCCACGGGGAAGGTGGCACCCGTACCGATGCCGACGCAGGCGGTGAGAATCTCGACTTGAAGCAGAGACGCATTCTCGGGCATGAAGCCGAGCGCCATGAAGCTGACCATGCTGAGCGCCACCCCAAATATCGCGATCCGCTTGTAATGCCGGATATGCGCAACCAGCGTTCCACCCGACGCCGCCCCGACGACGGTCCCCAGCAACAGCCCGAGCATCGCAATGCCGGAATCGCTGACGGACAGGCCCAGAATTGTCTGCATGTACACAGGCAGGTAGATCGCCAGCCCGACATTGGCGCTCTGGACAAGGAAGGTCGATAGCGTTCCGCACAAGACGATGGGGTTGCCAAGCACTTCGAGCGAAACCAACGGTTCGGCAGCGTGCATCAACCGAAGCGAGAAACCGGCCCAAAACAGCGCGGAGCAGCCGACAAGCCCGAGAATTTCCGGTGAAAGCCACGCATAGCGGCTGCCGCCCCAGTTCAGCGCGAGAAGAAGCAGGGACGTGGCGACGACGAGAAGGGCAGAGCCCCAGCCGTCGATACCGTGGTTCTTCGCCGCGATGGGCAGCTTCTTGAGCGGGTTGTTGATGATCGCCATCGCCAGCAGTCCGAGCGGGATATTGATCCAGAAAATCAGCGACCAGTGCAGATGCTCGGCAAAGGTGCCGCCCAGAAGCGGCCCGGCGATGCTGGCGACGGCCCATGTGCCTGATATCCACGCCGAATAGCGGGCACGCTCGAGCGGCGGCACGAGGTCGCCGATCACGGTCTGCGACAGGGCGAACAAGCCGCCGCCGCCGGCCCCCTGGATAGCCCTGCCCAGGATGAGGGCCAGCATGTTGGGAGCGGTCGCGGCGACGACGGATCCAGCCAGAAAGAGAAGGATGGCCGCATAGATCGTCGGCCGCCGCCCGTACACATCGGAGATCTTGCCGTAGAGCGGTACGACCGCTGTTGCGGTCAGGAGATAGGCCGTGACGATCCACGGCAGGTATTCGTCGTGGCCGAGCGCTGCCCCTATGGTTGGCATGGCGGGCGCGACGATGGTTTGATCGAGTGCGGCCAGCAGCATCGACAGCAGGACGCCGGCAATGATGACGTTCTTTTCCTTCTCCGTCAGGGGTGGCGCCCTGAAACCCTGGTCGGTCTTTTCCTGAAAGGACTTGTTCATCGACCCATTCATCCCGCTCATTGTCGCGCGCCACTTCCGAAAGCAAACCTATAGCGAGATGCTACCCGGAGCGGCATGATCGCAAAGGAATACTTTGGCAGGCTGTGGACCACGTCGATGGGACGGGCTTCGGACCCTTGGCGGGTTGCCGGACTACCAACCGGCATGCGTTTCCTTAAAACAGCGCCGCGGGCATTATCAGGTGTCGCGGGACGTGTCGAGCCAAGGTGGGCGCGGTGCCGGGATCGTTACCGGGTTTATTGAGCCAGCCGGAGCGCGCACGCGCCTCCGCTCAACCCGGCAGGCGACCGCTCTCGATCCGTTCCATTCTGTAGTGCAGCAGCCGCAGCATGCGGCTTTCGAAATTGATGCCCTCGACCTTGTCGAACTGGGCCTGCGCTCGCTCGTGGCGTGCAAGGATCTTCTCGGAAATGGTCTCGGCCTTGGCTTTCGCCGCCGCGCAATCCTTCTGGTTGCCGGTTGCCAGAAGCGCCTGTTCCAGCTTGCGGGCGTGGTTCTTGGCGATGACGATGTGGCTTTCCTCATGGCGCTTAATATCGGCGGACAGCGTATCCCAGAACAATTTTACGCCGGCATCCGCCTTGCGCGGGCGATGCCAGCGGGGAAGAATGACGTGCACCTTCACCGTCACGTTCGCGGAAACGATCCGGCATGAGCCGGGTTTTTCGGCAAAACCGAGGCGGGTTTTGAACGCCATTCGCGTCGCGCCTGGGTGACGGTTGCCGGTGCTCTTTACTTGCGGCCCCTTCGTCGAAAGCTGATTCTCGATCTCTTCCAGCGTGCTGCCCCCTATGCGAAAATAGGAGTAGCTTTTGACGAGGTCGGCGGCCTGGGCCGGCAGGCCAGTGACCGCCAGCAGCAGGACGCCGAGCAGGAACCGCTTCATCATGTTGCCTCTGTCGCATCCTTGCTTTACGCCAATGATCGGCGCAACGGGTATTCATCTGGACGGCGCCCGCCCGGTTGTACAAGCAAAACGTTACGTGATCTCCACTCTGGTTGACCGGCAATGATGATAAGACGATGGCAATTGGCGCATGATCGCCATCTTGTGTTAGGCGCGAAAGCCCATGTCATGGGCATTCTCAACGTCACGCCCAACAGTTTCTCCGACGGAGGCCGGTTCGACAGTTTCGACACGGCGATCGAACAGGCACGCCTGATGGCGCGGGAAGGGGCTGTCGTCATCGATGTCGGCGGTGAATCGACCGGACCCCGCGCCGAACCGATCACGGCCAGGGAAGAACAGGCGCGCGCGCTTCCGATAGTCGAAGCGCTGGCCGATCTTCCCGATATTCTGATCTCCATCGATACCTATCGCGAGGAGACGGCGCGGCTTGCGGTTGCCGCCGGCGCCCACATCATCAACGATGTGTGGGGCCTGCAACGCGAACCCGGCATTGCGCGTGTCGCGGCGCAAACAGGCGCGGGACTGATCATCATGCACACGGGCAGGGAACGCGAAAAGCTGCCGGACGTCATTGACGACCAATTCTTCTTCCTTGAAAAGTCGCTGGAAATTGCGCGGCAGGCTAATGTCGCCAGGGATCAGATGATGCTCGATCCGGGTTTTGGCTTCGCCAAGGAAACGGCTGAGGAAAACCTCGATCTGATGGCGCGGTTTTCCGAACTGCACGCTCTGGGCTTGCCGCTTGTCGCCGGCACCTCGCGAAAGCGCTTCATCGGAACCGTCACCGGCCGCGACGCCGATGAGCGAGCCGTCGGAACGGCCGCCACCAGCGTCGTTCTGCGGCTGAAGGGTGCGCATCTGTTTCGTGTCCACGACGTCGCAATCAACGTGGATGCGCTGGCTGTTGCCGATGCTATTCGGGCGCGCGAAACCAATTCTGGCGAGCATTAACTGATGTATGGAAACCATTATGAAGCATTGTATTTTTGGTGTCGGCAGAGCGGGCGCTCGGCAACAATCCGCAGCCTAATGAGATGAATTCACAAACAGGTAATACCGTTTACCTCAGTCTCGGCGGCAATCTGGGCGACCCCGCCGCTGCCATGGCTGAGGCCTTGCGCATGCTGGACGCCGATGCGGAGATTGCCGTGACGGCGGTTTCCTCGCTCTACAGAACGCCGCCATGGGGAAAGCTCGATCAGCCGGACTTCCTCAATGCTGCTGCCGGGCTTTCAACGACGCTGGAGCCGCGCACGCTGCTCGACTGTTGCCTCGATGCCGAACGCCGGCTGAAACGGGTGCGTCAAGAGCGTTGGGGGCCGCGCCTGATCGACATCGATATGCTGACTTACGGCGACCGGGTGATCCATGAAGCCGGGCTTGAGGTTCCGCACCCACGCATGCTGGAGCGCGCCTTCGTGCTGGCTCCGCTGGCCGAGATCGCGCCGGGCTTGATGGTTGCAGGGCGCAGCGTTGCCGAACGGCTGGCCTTGGTTGACGCCTCCGGCATCGAAAAGCTACCGGACGGGACCGGATGGTGGCGGGTCAGCCGCTGAACCCGCCCTCGGTTAAGAATGCCTGCTCATCGGGCGTGGTTTTGCGGCCCAGCATCCTGTTTCGGTGCGGAAAACGGCCGAAGCGCTCAACGATGTCGCGATGCTCGATAGCGTATTCGAGATAGGCCTCGGCGTTGGCCGTATGTAGCGCGACCGATTTTTCCTGATCAGTGGCATCCTCGGAATGCTCGAACGGCAGATAGAGAAAAACGCGGATGTCGTCTTCGAGCGCGAGATCGTGGCCGGCATCGATGGCCTTTGCCGCGAGGTTGCGCGCCAGCGGATCGGTGGCATACATATGGCCGGTGCCGCGAAAGCAGTTTCTGGGAAACTGGTCGAGCAGGATCATCAGCGCCAGCGCGCCCTCGGCATGCTCGAGCCAGTCGTCGCACTCGCGCCGGGCCGCCGCGAAATGCAAATCCAGGAAGCGGCTTTTGAAATCCGCATCGAAGGCTTCGTTTTTGGCGAACCAGGCATCGGCTCCGGCATCCCGCCAGAATTTCGTGACGGATAGCGCACGCTCGTCCAGCTTTTTCACAGCATCACTCCTGGGATCAGTATCCGGCGATTTGGCAGATATTGACAAGCCTATCCGCATGCCGGGGACCAAAGCAAAGGGAATTGTCCCGATGCCGTTTCCGCCCTAATAGCTCCTGGTCCCGATTATCGCGAGGCTTTTTTGCTTCCGGCCATGCGGAAGAAGCGTGCGCGGTCCTGCTCTTCGGCCCGTGTCTTGGATCGTACCCGCATCAAATCCTTCCAGCCGACATAGCCGATCAGGCGGTTTCCTTCGCGCGATACGACCGGCAGATGCGATACATTGGCTATCTGTAACTTGTCGGCCAGACCCTCGAGATACTCGTCCGGGTAGGCCAACGTGATCTTGCCGCCGGCGAGCAGTTCCGCAAGCGTCGTGTTGCGATGCGTGCCGGCGCGCCGCCAGCGCAGGATCGCGGGAGGATCGATCACGCCCAGGACATGGCCCTGTGGATCAACCACGGGAAAACTCGGATGCCGCGTTTCAGGCGCTGTCATATAGGCTGCCGCGCCATGCAGCGTCATGGTGGAGGGAACGGTTTCAACCGTCGTCGTCATCACTTCGCTGACGCGGGTAAGGGCAAACGGATCGACCCGGTACTCGCGCACCAGATGCAGGCCGCGCCTTGCGATTTTTTCGGTAAGGATCGAGCGCTTCATGAGCAGCACCGTCACGACATGCGCCGCCGAGCACGCGGTGATGAGCGGCAGGAGCACATGGGTGTTGCCGGTCAGTTCGACGGCGAAGAAGGTGGCGGTCAGGGGCGCGCGCATCGTGCCGCCCATTGTCGCCGCCATCGCCAGGAGCGCCCAGAAACCGGGGTCGGCCGCAGGCAGGAAGCCGCCGACGACCACCCCCATGGTTCCGCCGATGATGAGCAGCGGTGCTAGGATGCCGCCGGAAGTTCCAGAACCCAGCGCTACCGACCAGATGATCGTCTTGACGACGAACAGCAGGATCGCCGTCTTCGCCAAGGTTTCGCCGGTCAGCATCTGGGCGATGTTGTCGTAGCCGACGCTCAGCGCATTCGGGTCGATCATCCCGCCCACACCGACGACGAAACCACCGATCATCGGCCACCACATCCAATGGATGGGCAGTTTCAGGAACGCGTCCTCCCAGGCATAGACGATCTGCGTGAGCAAGCCCGACAGCAATCCGCCAGCCACGCCGATGGCGACCCAGCCCATCAGCCCGATCAATGAAATGTCCATGCCGCCCTGGAAAGCAAAGAGCGGCGAGGGCAGGTGCAGGGCTGTACGCTCGACCTCGGCGACGATGGCAGCGACAGCTACCGGAATGAAGCTGCGCGGCGTCCACTCGAACAGCAGGAGTTCGACAGCCAGCATGATGCCGGCGATCGGTGTACCGAATACGGTCGTCATGCCTGCCGCGGCGCCGGCTACCAGCAAGGTCTTTCGCTCGTTGTCGGTCACCGAAAGCGCCTGTGCAATCAGCGATCCGATTGCCCCGCCGGTCATGATGATCGGCCCTTCCGCCCCAAACGGGCCACCCGTGCCGATCGAGATGGCCGACGACAGCGGCTTGAGGATCGCGACCTTGGCGTCGAGCCGCGACCGGCCGAGCAAGATCGCCTCCAACGCTTCCGGAATACCGTGGCCGCGAATTTTTTCGCTGCCGTAACGCGCCATCAAGCCGATGATCAATGCACCGGCCATCGGAACGAGAACTGCCCACCAGCCAAGCGGGTTGGCCGCGATCTTGAGATCGGCAAGGGTGAACTGGCCGAAGTAGGCTAGGTTGGTAACGAGTTTGATCAGCTTGATGAGCAGGATGCCAGCACCTACCGACACAGTCCCGACAATGACCGCGATTGCCGCGATGACCAGCACCCTGGCGTCTGTCGTGAAGTCGCCCAGATGGCGTGGCAGGTCTGGTTCCGATTTCATTTCTAAGTTCTTTCTGGGGCCGGCGATATTCGAGTATGGTCTTGCTGGAAGCGAAGGGGCTGGCTGCGAACCATGTCGCCTCTATCGTAACACGATATATACATACAAGCGGTTATCGCCGCGGGGGTTTGCATGAACGAGAAAAAACCGGCGGGAACGCAGCGATCCGAAATCACGACGACGGACTATCAGACGCTCTCGGATTTTCGATATCTTCTGCGGTGCTTTCTGGAATTCAGCGAGAAGGCAGCGCGCAAGGTCGGCATTCAGCCGCGCCAGCACCAGGCACTGCTGGCGATCAAGGGCATCATGGAAAAGGGCCCGGTCACGATCGGGGACCTGGCCGAACGGCTGCGCATTCGTCATCACAGCGCGGTCGAACTTGTAAATCGCCTGGGCGAAGCCGATCTGGTTGTCCGTCAGACCGACACGGAAGACCAGCGGCGGGTCATCCTGCACCTGACGGAGCGGGCCGAGGCGCATCTGGCGAAACTATCGGCGGCGCATCTCGACGAACTGTCGCGCATCGAGCCGATGCTCACGCGCATTCTGTCGCGGGGCAAGGACTGATTTGGGCGAAGCCGTGCGAAACTCTTGATTGAGCGGTCATCACGGCAACGGCCTATTTCTGCCGCAGCCTCAGGCGGCGTACGCGCGGCCAGTTCTCTTCGAATGCTTCCGGGCGTGTGAGGATGGTGGTAAGCTCCGCCGGCAGCACAGGCACGAGCGACTTCTTCGCAGCAACGCCATCGGCGATTGTCAGGACACTATCGTAGAAATCGTGGCCGCTCGCCGATTTCGGTGGAACTGCCTCATGCATGACACTGATGACGGTCACGTTCGCGCAATTGTCCTTGATGGCCTGATGGAACGCGGTCTTGCCTTCCGGATCGAGCGCGCCGGTAGCCTCGTCAAGAAACAGCAGGCCCGGCTGCTGCAAGAGGATTCGGGTCACGACAAGCTTCTGCTTCTGGCCGCCCGACAGAAGCTGATCCCAGCTTTTCCCTTGCCGGGATTCCTGCCCCAGAAATTCGATAAAATCGCCCAGCCCGGCCTTGTGGAGCGCCGATGCCGCGCACGCATCCGTGAAAGCCTCCGGTCCGTCCGGCAGACACACGAGTTCCTTGAGGGTAAGCGGCGGCAGCTTTACTTCCTGCGCCGCATAGAAGGATTTGATGCCTTCCGGGAAGGTTATCGAGCCGCGCCCGTAAGGCCATAGGCCGTTGATGGCCTTGATGAGCGAGGTCTTGCCGCAGCCGGACTCACCCTTGACGAAGGTCCATTCGCCGCGCTTGAAGCGCAGCCGTTCGGCGGTCAGGAAAGGTGTCGCCTCGTGACCTTGCTGCGTCAGTTCGAGGCCAAGAATGCTCAGGCCGAACACTGGATTCTGACGGTCGTAGCGGAAATCCGAACTGCCGGTCTGCTGGTAGAATTCGCGCGGGTGCTGAACGCTTTCAATCGCCTCTGCAAGATCGATGACGCGCCGGCTGTTTGCCTTGAGTGTAGCGATCGCCGGCATGACGTGAATGAACCATGAGCACTGGCTGATGAGTGCGTTCACCAACTCCGCACCGGTGATGTAGCCCTTGAGGTCGACGCGGTTGGTGATGAACGGCAACAGGCCGGGTCCATAGGCGACGACGCGGGCGCCGATAAAGTTGTATATCCGCTCGAATGAATCGTAGCTGGCATGCACCACATTCATCCGGCCCCAGGTCCGGTCGATATCCACATACAGCCGCTCGTGCATGGCCTTTTGCGCGTTTTCACCCCGCGAGGCCGCGACATGGAAGCTTCGGCGCAAGAACGTGGTCAGTTCGCCGCGATAGCTGCCCTCCGCCGTCTGCATGCGAATGGACAGCCGCTCGAGCAGTCCGCCGATCTTCATGGCGATGCCGGTGTTCAGCGGTACGTAGATCGCAACCGCGGTCAAGGCCAGTACGGCGCTACCGTAACGGCCTAAAAATTCCAGCCCGTCAATCTCGGTGGACATTTCCATCAATTTCTGGCCGACGAAGAAAAGGGACGTTGCCACCGCCATGACGCCCATGGCCAAGCCGATGGCGCCGCCGGTCATGCCCTTGATCGATTCCTGGACACGCTGGTCGATATTGTCGGGGGCGGCGCCGTCCGCTCCCTGCTGCGCATGGAAATGCGTGTGGTTGCCGTCAAGCAGCGCCTCGTTGAAGCGGCCGTTCAGCCAACTGCGCCATTTGCGGTGCAGGGTTGCCGAGATGAAGCTTTTGGTGCCCGTGATGCCCGCATCCTTTATGATGACGAGCAGGACGAGGGATCCGGCGTTGGTCAAGAGGGACCGCAGCGGCGTGGTATTGGCGGCATCGTGGTAAAAGGCGATCGAGTTGATCAGTTCGCCCGACATTTCCGCGAACCAGACACCGGTCTTGCTGGACAGTGCGGTGAGCAGCGCGATCGCAATGGTCAGGCACCAGGCCTCTTTCCAGTGGCTGGAGAACCAGTAGGCGCGGATCAAGCCCCAGAAGCTGCGCATGGTTGACACCGGCGTCAGGAGTGGCGGCTTTGATGCCCCACGATGCCATCGTTTCAATATTGAGTGTCGCGGTTGGTCGGCGCGAATCACGATCCCATCCAAATCAGTCATGCTTTGTTACAGATGGTAACAGCAATTGATCATTTTCTATTAATTTTGTCTGCGGCGCGGAATATTGGGATCGGAGTCGTTGCGGTTGGGCAACACCGATGGAATCCGACGCAGTTGGAGGAACGAAAAAATCGTTTTAATACAAATGGATAAAGAGGCTCTCTGTTGACGCTTCACCCGATCGCCAGGTTCCTTGACGGCGTGAAAAATGTCGACTTTCGAGGTCTTTCTGCGAAACAACGCTGCCTGATCGCTCTGCGATGCCGGTATCCGGTGTAGGGTTCGGCAGTTCCGACGTGATGAATCGGACCGACGAATCACTGCTGCGACGAGCAAGCGAATCGTCTTGTTCAAGTCGCCACCGCCGCAAATCCGGTCTAGAATGCAAATCCGGCATCGTGTAAGGAGCCGCGATCCCTATATGAGGGAAATCGCGGGCGTGTTGCCCGCAGGAAAGAGCGTTGGTGCGATGATGACGAAGTGGTCCCCTAATTCCTGGAGAGCAAAGCCTATTCAACAGGTTCCGGCTTTTCCGGACATGAATGTGCTGAATGCCACCGAGGCCCAGCTTGCCACGTTTCCGCCGCTGGTTTTTGCAGGTGAGGCGCGCAAGCTGAAGAAGCAGCTTGGCGTTGTCGCTGCCGGTGACGCATTTCTCCTTCAAGGTGGCGATTGCGCCGAGAGCTTCGCCGAGCATGGCGCGGACAATATCCGCGACTTCTTCCGCGTGTTCCTGCAAATGTCCGTCGTGCTGACATTCGCCGGCTCGCAGCCTGTGGTGAAGATCGGCCGCGTTGCGGGGCAGTTCGCCAAGCCGCGCTCGACGGACAATGAGACGGTGGGCGACGAGACGCTGCCCAGCTATCGCGGCGACATCATCAACGGTATCGAGTTCGACGCCAAGTCGCGCATTCCCGATCCGCAGAGGCAGGTCATGGCGTACCGGCAATCTGCCGCGACGCTCAATCTTCTGCGCGCCTTCGCGCAGGGCGGCTATGCCAGCCTGGAGAACGTCCACAAGTGGATGCTGGGCTTCGTTTCCGATAGTCCGCAGGGCGAAAAGTATCAGTCGCTCGCCAATCGGATTACCGAGACGATGGACTTCATGAAGGCCGTCGGGATCACGTCCGAGACCAATTACGCATTGCGCGAGACGGATTTCTACACCAGCCATGAGGCTCTGCTGCTTGGCTATGAGGAAGCGCTTACGCGGGTCGATTCCACGTCGGGCGACTGGTATGCGACGTCGGGCCATATGATCTGGGTAGGCGACCGCACGCGCCAGCCGGATCATGCGCATATCGAATATTGTCGCGGCATCAAAAATCCGCTCGGGCTGAAATGCGGCCCTTCGCTGACGCCGGACGGGCTGTTGCAACTCATCGACCTGCTCAATCCCGAGAACGAGCCGGGACGGCTGACGCTGATCGCCCGCTTCGGCGCGGACAAGGTGGCGGACCACCTGCCCAAGCTGATCAGGGCCGTGCAGAAGGAGGGTCGCAGCGTGGTGTGGTCGTGCGATCCGATGCACGGCAATACGATCACCGCTGCCGGCTACAAGACCCGACCGTTCGACCGCATCATGAAGGAGGTTCAGACCTTCTTCGATGTGCATCGCGGCGAGGGCACGCATCCGGGCGGCATTCATGTCGAGATGACCGGCAAGAACGTCACCGAATGCACGGGCGGCGCTCGCGCGATCCGGGCCGAGGAACTTCATGACCGTTACCACACGCATTGCGATCCGCGTCTCAATTCGGATCAGGCAATCGAACTGGCGTTCCTGGTTTCGGATTTGCTGAAGAAGAAGCAGCCGGCGGTACACAAGCAGGCCGCAAACGGTTGAATTCGTTCCTGCCATTAAAAAAACCGCCGGCGAAATCCGGCGGTTTTTTTGTCTCCCGCTGAGAGAGGCTCAATCTTTCTGATAGAGCAGCCAGTTCTTCACGGAGCGCCCTGCCATCGACGAATATTTCGTCACTTGATTGCGGCCGCTGACTTTCGAGCGGTAAAGCGCGCGGTCGGCCTTGGTGTAGAGATCTTCGGCACTTTCGGCTTCCGATGCCATGCAGATGCCCATCGACACGGTAACGGCGCCGTAATTCGCACCGGTCTGGCTGCTGGCAAACGGCGTCTGCTCGATCAGGACGCGAATGCGCTCGGCAATCTCGTAGGTGCTGTCCTCGCTTGCGCCCTCGACGATCAGTGCAAATTCCTCGCCGCCGGTGCGCGACACGAACACGCCGTCGCGAACCCCCGTCTGGAAGATGTCGGCGATGTTCTGAATGATCTTGTCGCCTACGGGATGGCCGAAACGGTCATTGATGCTCTTGAACCTGTCGATGTCGGCAAGGATCAAGGCATTGAATAGGATGCCCCGGTTGCTGTTATAGATTTTGGCGATTTCCTTGTCGAAGGCGCGCCGGTTGCTGATGTGGGTAAGGGGATCGGTGTCGGCCAGCCGCTTGTATTCTTCCAGCTTGGTCTTGACGCTTTCTAGCTCCGCCGTCTTTTCGCTCAACGTTACCGCAACCTGCTTGCCGTGATCGATTGTCGAGGTGGTTGCGGCGGACATGGCGCCGACGATCTTGTGCAGGAGTTCGCTCGAAATCAGGTTGCGGTTGCCAAGCCCGGTCGACGTTTCATGGAGGATTCGGCCGTATTTCTCGACATGGTTGCGCTCGCTGCGCAGCAATGCGGCGATATCCTCCAGTTCCCTGGCGACCGCATCGCGAGCCTGCTCGACGATGCCATGGGCGTGGTTCTGCGTAAAGAACCTGTGCCCTATACGGTCGAGTTCTTCTTGCGTCGGCCGCTGGCCTAGCGACAGCACGGCCAGGCGCAGTTCGTCGTTGGAACCAGCGAGGGCTTCGTAGAAGATTTCATAATTGCGCGGTAGCCCCAGGATGCCCAACTGGCGCATGGTCGCCACGACGGTAGCTGCTATATCGGTCGCTCGTTCGGCTTGAGCAAATACCGGCTGCATCCCACTCCACCCCTATTATACGCGCACCGCTTTGCGTTGCTTCGATCGCCGTCCGGGGAGTGCGCATGGCACATGGCCCAATCGACATGAAGGCGCGGACCCCAATCCCTCCGACCTCCATGCCGATATAGTAAATTCAACGCTGCTAAAGTTTCCTTAATTGCTGACCGGGGAGCATTCCGCCGCGTAGAGGAATTGCTGCATGTGTAATGGCGAAGGCGTGCATGTCGCATTTGCTTCACCCTGGCGGCCAAAGATGCGGGATGCTGCCTTGAAGGATTCTCAGGGGAGAGCGTGATTTTCATGAACACGACGCATACCGGATCATGCCTGTGCGGCGCCGTCCGCTTCACGACGCGGGGGCCGCTGCAGGGCGTGGTTTACTGCCATTGCTCGCAATGTAGGCGGCAGACCGGCCATTTTGTGGCTGCAACCAACGCCAAGGACTCCGACATCACCATTGAGGGCGTGGATAAGCTTGTCTGGTATGGAGCCTCCAGCGTAGCCAGACGCGGCTTCTGCGGCACCTGCGGTTCGGTGCTGTTCTGGAAGCATGACGAACTGGATACGATCTCGATCATGGCCGGATCATTCGACCGGCCGTCCGGCTTAACCGGCGAAAGCCACATCTTCGTGTGCGACAAGGGCGACTATTACGAAATCGAAGACAGCCTGCCGCAATTCTCAGAATCAGCGCCTTCGATCAAGGTTGCATCGGGCTGAAAGACATCGGATAAGCGCGTCGTTTCGTTGAACGGGCCGGGTGCGTATTTCCGGTTGCCGGTTCGAAAGGGGTACGCATGAAGCGGCTGCTCAGCGCATATTTAAATTCGGCCCGCGCATTTCGCCAGCTGGCAACGAGCGAAGCCGCTCTGCAGCAGGAACTGGTTGTCCTTGCGCTGGCTTTTCCGATCGGCTGGTTCGTCGCTTCGTCCTGGCAAGGCTATGTCCTGCTGATTATCGCCGTGCTTTTCCTGATCGTGGTCGAGGTGCTGAATACCGGCATCGAAGCGGCCTGCGACGCCGTCAGCCGCGATTTCAACGCCGATATTCAATTCGCCAAGGATTGTGGATCGCTGGCGGTTCTCATCTCGATCGTGATCGTTGCCGGAATCTGGGGCGTGGCGCTCATCGAGCGGGTTGCCGCGATGCTTGCCTGATCGCGTTCAGTGCGCGAAAACCTGCTCGAGCGAGCGGAATCCCTTGAATTCCAATGCGTTGCCCGATGGGTCGCGGATGAATAGCGTGGCCTGTTCGCCCGGTTCTCCCTTGAAACGCACCATCGGCCGCTCCAGCCAGTCGATGTCGGCGCGCGCTTCAAGGCGCTCAGCCAGTTTTTGCCACGCGTCCATCAACAGAACCGCTCCGAAATGGGGGATCGGCACCGCTACGCCGTCGACCTTGCCATCCTTGGCGGCGGCGACCGCTTGCGGTCGCAGATGGGCGGACATTTGATGCCCGAACAGGTCGAAATCCACCCAGGTCTGCGACGAGCGACCGATCGCACAGCCAAGCACATCGCCGTAGAAGGCGCGGGTCTGATCGAGATCGGTAACGGGAAAAGCAAGGTGGAAAGGCGTCATGGCGAGGTTTCCGACTGTTGTTTCTCAAACGGTTCATCGATGGCCGCAGCGGTCGGGCGGCAACGTTCTGCGTATCTCCCATTGCACAAGCCGGGCCGGAACAATAGATGGTGCGCAGGGCTTCATGCGCCGAAAATAGCAGGATTACGCCTATGACCAACACGCTGGATGCAGCGAAACTGACGGATCGCGTTTCGGCGTTGGTGGACGCGGCCAAGCGTGCCGGCGCCGACGCCGCCGATGCGGTTGCGGTGCTCGGCCGCTCGACGGGGGTTACTGTACGCCTTGGCAAGGTCGAGGCCACCGAAAGTTCCGAGAGCGAGGATGTGTCGCTTCGCGTATTCGTCGGGCAACGCGTCGCAAGCGTTTCGGCAACGGCGACGTCCGATCCGAAGACGCTGGCCGAGCGAGCCGTTGCGATGGCTCGGGTTTCGCCCGAAGATGCCTATCAGGGTCTTGCCGACCCGGCGCTTCTGGTCAGGCAACCGCGCGATCTCGACCTGTTCGACGGCACGGAAGTGTCGGCGCAACGATTGAAGGACGATGCGCTTGCCGCCGAGGAAGCGGCACTTGCCATCAAAGGCGTCACCAATTCGGGCGGAAGCGGCGCGAGCGCCGGTCTTGGCGGCCTGGTGCTTGCCACCTCGCACGGCTTTGTCGGCCAGTATGTCGCATCGCGCTTCTCGCGCTCGGCCAGCGTGATTGCGGGCCAGGGTACCGGCATGGAACGCGACTACGATTATTCTTCGCACCAGCATTTTACCGATCTGGAAGCGCCTGAACTCATTGGCCGCAAGGCCGGCGAACGGGCCGTGCGGCGCCTGGGAGCGCGCAAGGCGGCGACCGGTCCGGTCGATGTCGTCTTCGACCCCCGCGTGGCTCGCGGCATTGCCGGTCATCTGGCAGGCGCGATCAACGGCGCATCCGTCGCGCGAAAGACCAGCTTTTTGCGTGATATGATGGGCAAGCAGGTCACGGCGGCGGCAATCACAGTCAGCGACGAGCCGCTGCGCCGGCGCGGCCAGGCATCGCGACCCTTCGACGGCGAGGGCGTCGAAGGCGAAAAGCTGCTCATGGTGGAAAAGGGCATCCTGAACCATTGGTTCCTGTCCACATCGGCTGCACGGGAACTCGGACTGGCAACCAATGGCCGCGGTTCGCGCGGTGGATCGTCGGTGTCGCCGTCCTCGACGAATTTTGCCATCGAAGCCGGCGACAAGACCCCGGAAGAATTGATCGGATCGCTCAAATCCGGTTTCTATGTAACCGAGGTGTTCGGACAGGGCGTCAACATGATTACCGGCGAATATAGCCGTGGCGCTTCCGGGTTCTGGATCGAGAACGGCGCGCTTGCCTATCCCGTCTCCGAAGTGACCATCGCCTCCAACCTGAAGACGATGTTCCTTGGCATGGTTGCCGCCAATGACCTCGACCGTGGCTTTGGAACCGCCTCGCCGACGCTTCTTGTCGAAGGAATGACCCTTGCGGGAAGTTGAAGAAAGCAGTTTACCCGACGTTGCAGACGATCTCGCGCTGCTTCTGGATGCCGCGCGTCAGGCGGGCACTATCGCCATGGGCTATTTCGGCAACAGCCCGGAAGTGTGGATGAAGGGCGGCACGTCTCCTGTTAGCGAAGCCGACTACGCAGCCGACAAATATTTGCGCGAAACCCTGCTTGCGGCACGCCCGGACTATGGATGGCTGTCGGAAGAGACAGCGGACGACCTCGCCAGGCTTTCCGCGCGCCGCACGTTTGTCGTCGACCCCATCGATGGCACGCGGGGCTTCCTGCAAGGCCTCGATACATGGTGCGTCAGCGTTGCCGTGGTCGAGCAGGGCAAGTCGCTTGTCGGCGTGCTGGAGTGCCCGGCCAAACAGGAAACCTACCGGGCGGTACGGGGAGAGGGCGCGTTCCTCAACGACCGTCCCATCCGTGTCAATCGGCCCGGCCAAATGTTGAAAATGGCCGGCCCCAAGGCGATGATCGACCTTCTTTCGCCGGGTTGGCAGGAACGGCTGACGCGGATACCGCATATCCCATCGCTTGCCTATCGGCTGGCCATGGTTGCCAGCGGCACGCTGGATGCAACCTTTGTCAAGCCGAACGCTCACGATTGGGACATTGCCGCTGCCGACCTTATCTTGCGAGAAGCGGGCGGCGAACTGATCGGTCGGGACGGCCAGGCGCCCAATTATGGCGGCGAAGCGATCCGCCACGGTGCGCTTGCCGCAGGCAGCGGCGAACTGTTTGCCGCTCTCGCCGATATAGTCGCGACGCTTGACCGCTAGGAAGCGGTTTTCAAGGCGTCTGCTTTGCTCTAGACACAGCGCTAATCACGGAGCGTGAAGGACCCGACATGGCTGGCAATGGCGAAAAGAAGCAGTTGCTTCATCTGGTTTTCGGCGGAGAGCTGACAAATGTGGGCGGAACTGAATTCCGCGACCTCAATGCGCTCGACATCGTCGGTATCTACCCGGACTATGACACGGCGCAGACGGCATGGAGGGCAAAGGCCCAGGCCAGCGTGGATGATGCCCATATGCGCTATTTCGTCGTTCACCTGCACCGGCTTCTTGATCCCGACGGCAAGGCCGACGCGTGACGACGGACCAGTGCATATCGGCAGTGCGAGCGGCTACGCCCCCATCTGACAAGAAGCGCGGCGGAAAGGCGAAAGGGCTGTGGCGCAAGATACGCCAGCCCTTGGCGAAATCGCGGTTCGTCAAAGGTGCCATCGCCAGCCTTTTCGCGACCGGCCTGCGGTTCGTGCGCCTGACCAACCCGCTGGTCGAAGGCTCGGCGAAAATCCTTGGTGATTCGTATTCCGATATCGAGCCGGTGATCGTTGCCCTCTGGCATGGCCAGCATCTGCTGGCTCCAGCTTTCTACCCGCGTGGAAGCGGCCTGGCCGCAATGGTATCGCGTAGCGCCGATGCGGAACTCAATGCGGCGGTACTCGCAAAATTCGGTATCGAGAGCGTTCGCGGTTCAGGCGGGCGCGAGGCCGCGCACAATACCGACAAGGGCGGCGCAAAGGCCCTGATCGCCTTGAAAAAGACCCTGAAGGCAGGCACCAATGTGTGCATGATCGCCGACATCCCACACGGTACGCCCCGCGATTCCGGCATGGGCATCATCCTGCTGGCGAAATTGTCCGGTCGGCCCATACTGCCGGTTGCCTTCACCACCAGCCGCCGCAAGGTGCTGGAGAAAAGCTGGGACAAGACCACGATAAACCTGCCTTTCGGACATGGGTCGACAGTGGTCGGTGCGCCCGTCTTCGTTCCTTCGGACGCCGACGGCGCCGAAATGGAGCGCAAGCGGCAGGAACTCACCATCGCCCTCAACGCGGCGACGGCGGAAGCCTATCGCCTGGTGGATGACCGGCGATGAGCGAGCGCTGGGCGCGCACCGTATTGATGCTGTACCGCTGCGCCGGTGCCGCCGCCTATCCGGTCATGGGATCCTATGTGGCGTGGCGCGCGGCCAGGGGCAAGGAAGAGCGCAGCCGCAGCCGCGAGCGCTATGGCATCACCACGCGCGAGCGGCCGCAAGGCCCGCTCATCTGGGTTCACGCCGCAAGCGTGGGCGAAACCATCGCCGTGGTGCGGCTGGTGGAGAGCATTCTCGACTACGGCATCCATATCGTTCTCACCACCGGCACGGTGACATCCGCCAAGGTTGCCGAAGAACGGCTTGGCCAGAGGATCATTCACCAATATGTTCCGCTCGACCTGAAACCGGCCGTCAGCCGCTTCCTGAATCACTGGCGGCCCGACCTCGCGATTATCGCCGAGTCGGAAATCTGGCCGATGACCATTCTGGAACTGGGTGCCCGCCATGTGCCGCAGGTACTCGTCAATGGCCGGCTTTCCGACCGTTCCTTCGCCTCGTGGAAGAAGCGCGCCAATATCGCGGCGGCGCTGTTCGAAAACCTCGCCCATGTCGTTGCCCAATCCGAGATCGACAGCGAACGTTTCAAGGAACTGGGCGCGAGGCCGGTAACGGTTTCGGGAAATCTCAAGGTCGATACCAGCCCGCCGCCAGTCGATGACAAGGCGCTGCACGCGCTGAAGCATCAGATCGCTGCGCGCCCGACCTGGGCTGCCGTGTCGACGCATGAGGGCGAGGAAATCGTGGCGGCCGAGGTCCACGTGACCCTGGCAGCGCGCCATCCGGGATTGCTGACGATCATCGTGCCGCGTCATCCCGACCGGGCGCAGGCGCTTGGCGAGCAATTTGCCGGGATGGGGTTGAAGGTGGCGCGGCGCAGCGCAGGCGACAAGATCACGCCCGACATCGATATTCTGCTCGGCGATACGATAGGCGAAATGGGCCTTTACCTTCGGCTCACGGAGATCGCCTTTGTCGGCCGGTCGCTTACCTCCGAGGGTGGGCAGAACCCACTTGAACCGGCAATGCTCGACACCGCCGTTCTTGCCGGCCGCAACGTCCAGAATTTCCGCGATTCCTATCAGCGCCTGATCGACAAGGGCGGCGCCAAGCTGGTGCGCGACCGCACCATGCTGGCGGGGGCCGTTAATTTCCTGCTGACCAATGAGGGCGCGCGCCATGACATGATGGCTGCGGGTGCGGCGGCGGTTGAGGAAATGCGCGGTGCGCTCGCCTGTACGCTAAAATCGCTCGAGCCGTTTATCCAGCCTCTCGTTTTGAAGGCGCGCCTGAAGGGCGCGAACGGCAGGTAGGCGTGGTTTCGGAAGCCCCTCCGTTCTGGTGGGAAAAGCCCGACTGGCGCGCCCGCGCATTGTGGCCGCTTTCGATGCTGTACGGGGCGGTTGCCGGCCACCGCATGAAGGCGGGCCCCCGCGAAAAAATTGGCGCGCCGGTGCTGTGCGTCGGCAACCTGACAGTTGGCGGCACCGGCAAGACGCCTGTGGCGATTGCGTTGGCGAAACGCGCACGTCGCATGAACCTCAAGCCGGGCTTTCTGTCACGCGGTCATGGCGGCAGCTTTGGCGAGCCGCACATCGTGGACGCGGCACATGACAGCGCCAGGCATGTCGGCGACGAACCGCTGCTGCTTGCAGCCCATGCGCCGGTCGCCGTCACGCCCAACAGGGCGGCGGGGGCTCGCCTGCTTCTGGAAAAGCAGGGTTGCGATTTCCTCATCATGGACGACGGCTTCCAGAGTGCGCGGATCCATATCGATTATGCGCTGGTGGTGGTCGATGCCCGCTACGGCCTGGGCAACGGGCATGTCATCCCGGGCGGCCCGCTCCGGGCCAGCGTTTCGAACCAGCTTCTGTTCACCGATGCGGTTCTGAAAATGGGGGACGGGCAAGCGGCCGATGCGCTGGTGCGCCGGGCGGCGCGTGGCGGGAAGCCGATTTTCGAGGCTCGCACCAGACCGCTTGGCAAGAAGGCATTTGCCGGAAAAAGGCTGCTCGCTTTTGCCGGCATCGGCCATCCGGAAAAATTCTTCGCTACCCTGGCGGAAGCCGGCGGTATCGTTGAACAGACGCGCTTCTTCCCGGACCACCATTTCTATCTCGAGGATGAACTGGCGGATCTGGAGGAGGAAACGAAAAAGACCGGTCTCGAACTTGTCACGACGGCAAAGGATGCCGTGCGCCTGCATCACGACGCCCCGCAGGGTTTTATAGATCGACTCGCCGTCATGGAGATCGAAACCTTGTTCGACCCGGAACAGGCGCCCGAAAGGATCATCGGCGAGACGCTCGATGCCTGGCAGCGCCGCCGGCTGGCGGGCTGAAGTCAGTGGCGGCTACGCAATTCCGGGTGGCTGGCTAGCTCTCGCTCAAGTGCTGCTGTCGCGGTAGCATAGGGTTCCTGCCGCGCCACGCTCCAGTATTTCAGCTCGTCAAGCGGGATGGATTCACCGGTTACCGCGCAGCGGACGAACGCGCCGGCGCTGATGACCTGGAAATCGCCATCTAGATAGCGGACGCGGGCTTCCTTGCTGCCGGGGCCTTCGAAACGGTTCATCATTGTGCCATACCTGACGTTATCGGTGTGTCATCACCATAAACCCACTCCAGGTCAAGCATCACGATTTTTGCGGCATGGTGATAATTTGCCTCGGGCAGGCAGCATGGCGTCGAAGTCTTCCGCCCGGAATCGGGTGTCTGCCAAGCTGGAAAGGCGATAACACCGAAGTCCTTGCGTAGGAGAGACCTGTGAACCCCACCCTGAGCGCCGCAAAAAAGCTTCCGATGGACATGGTCGCGTTCATTGCCGTGTTCGTCACCGTGGTGGGCTGGGCGTCGTCGTTTCCGGCGATTCGTGCGGGGCTTCATGCCTTTGGGCCTATCGAACTGGGTTCGCTGCGTTTCACCATCGCGGCGGTGCCGGCAGCGGTCTTTCTGGCACTCAAGCGGCCGCCCATGCCCCGGCCCGGCGAATGGTGGCGCTTTGCCTGCGGCGGCATTGTCTTCGTCGCGCTCTATACCGTCATGCTCAATATCGGCGAGCAGACCGTGTCGGCGGGGGCCGCCAGCTTCATCATCAATGTCGCGCCGATCCTGACTGCGATCATGGCCATGCCGCTGCTTGGCGAGCGCTTTTCGGTGCTGGCCTGGATCGGCACGTTCCTGTCTTTTGTCGGTATCGGCATCATTGCGCTTGGCGAAGGGCAGGGCCTGGTCCTCGATCACGGCGCGGTGCTGATTCTCGGCTCCGCCTTTTGCACGGCGGTCAATACGATCGTGCAGAAACCGCTTTTCGCGCGCCATCAGCCGCTCACCGTAGCCGCCGGCAACATGGTGATCGGAGCACTCTGTCTTTCGCCGTTCCTGGCGAGCGGGCTTGCGCAGGCTGCCGTCGCAAAAACCGCTGACCTGGCGGCCGTGCTTTATCTGGGCATCGTGCCGAGCTTGATCGCCTATGCGACCTGGGCCATAGCCCTGTCACGGCTGCCGGCCGGGCGCGCCTCGAACTTTCTCTACTGCGTGCCGCCGGTGGCGACGCTCATCGGCTTCGTCTGGCTGGGCGAGGTGCCGACGGCACTGGGCATCGTCGGCGGCGTTCTGGCGCTGGGCGGCGTCGTGGTGGTCAATCTGAAGCGGTGAGCCGCTCTATCTTCTTGTTTGGGCATCGGATTTTCCGAAAACCGGTCCCACTTTTCGGTCCGATACTCTAACGCCGCCCGAACAGGCGCTCTATGTCCGCCAGCTTCAACTCGATGTAGGTTGGACGGCCGTGGTTGCAGGTGCCGGACCCCGGCGTTGCTTCCATCTGGCGCAGCAGGGCGTTCATCTCATCGGGCTTGAGCAGGCGACCCGAGCGCACGGAACCGTGACAGGCCATGGTCGAGGCGATGCGGTCCAGCCGCTCGGTTAGCGTATCCGTCGTGTCGTTGTCGGCGATTTCGTCGGCAAGATCGCGGACCAGTTGCTGGACGTTGGTTTCGCCCAGCATCGACGGCGTTTCGCGCACGGCGACCGCTCCCGGCCCAAAACGCTCAAGGCGAAGCCCGAACCGGGCCAGCGTTTCCGAATGCACGGCCAGCCGCTCGGCATCGTCTTCCGGCAGGTCGACGATTTCCGGCAGCAGCAACATCTGCGACGGCACCGGGCGTGCGTAAAGCGCGTTTTTCAAAGCCTCATAGACCAGTCGCTCATGCGCGGCATGTTGGTCGACGATAATCAGTGAATCGTTGGTCTGGGCGACGATATAGTTCTCGTGCACCTGCGCGCGCGCCGCCCCTAACTCCTTGGAGAGCAAGGCTTCCGCCGGCTCGCTCAGGCCGGCGCGGCTATCCGCGCTGAAGGCCGACTGGAGGTTTTCTCCAAATCCCGGTTCCAGGGGACGGTGCGGTGAAGAGGATAAATCGAAGCCGGAAGAACCGGATGCCCTCTGCGCTGCTCCATAGCTGCGATGGTCGGCAGCGGCGGCTGGATGCGCGTAAGGTGCCGCACCCTGCCGAAACGCGGCCATCATGCCGGCAGCGCCCGTTGTGGCGGCGCGGATGCCAGCCCCTTCAAGCGCTTGCCGGATAGAGCCCACGATCAGTCCGCGAACCAGTCCGGGATCGCGGAAACGCACATCCGCCTTGGCCGGGTGGACATTGACGTCGACCGTCCCCGGATCAAGGGTCAGGAACAGGACCGTCACCGCGTTTCGGTCGCGCGGCAACACGTCCGCAAACGCGCCGCGAATGGCGCCCGCGATCAGCTTGTCGCGTACTGGGCGGCCGTTGACATAGGCATATTGCTGCAAGGCGTTGGCGCGACTGAAGGAGGGAATGGAGACGTAGCCGGTCAGCCGGACACCCTCGCGCATCGCATCGATGAGAATTGAATTTTCGGGAAAGTCCTTGCCCATCACCTGCGCGATGCGCCGCAATTGTCCCTCCGGCGTGGCGTCGGTCACCGGCAGTTCGAGCGTCGAACGGTCCGGTCCCGCCAGCGTGAAACGCACCGAAGGGAAAGCGATGGCAATGCGCTTGACCACGTCGCCGGTGGCCGTGCTTTCGGCCCGCTCGCCCTTCATGAATTTCAGCCGGGCGGGCGTGGCGAAGAACAGGTCGCGTACCTCGACCGTGGTGCCCCGATTGGCGGCTGCCGGCCGGATCGGCAGGATGTGGCCGCCTTCGATGCCGATTTCGGCGGCATTCTCGCTCGATGCCGTCCGCGACCGGATGGACAGCTTTGCGATCGACCCGATCGACGGCAGCGCCTCGCCACGAAAGCCCAGCGAGCGGATATCGTGGATGTCGTTTGAAAGTTTGGAGGTGCAGTGACGGGCAATTGCCAGCGCCAGTTCGCCCTGCGAAATACCCGCGCCATCATCCGTGACGCGGATGAGCGACAAGCCGCCGCCTGCGGTGGCGATGTCGACCCGGCTCGCGCCTGCGTCCAGCGCGTTCTCGACCAGTTCCTTGACGACGCTGGCAGGTCTTTCAATGACCTCGCCGGCCGCGATCTGGTTGATCATCGTTTCGGAAAGCTGGTGAATTGGCATAAGTGGATTATAGGCAGATTCGCCCAGAGACGATACAAGCCGAATAATTCTGGTGGCCGAAACCATGCCAATCCCCGCACGATAGGCAGACATCGGGCTTGCATCGTTTTACGGTGGATTTTTCGCTGGAGCAGCGCAACAGTTTCCAGACCAAAAGGGCGGCCATGACCACGACATTTCTTTCCCATCTTGAAAGCGAACTGGACGGCTTGAAAGCGGCTGGCCTCTATAAGGCAGAGCGCGTGATTACTTCCACGCAAAGCGCCGAGATCGAAGTCGGCGGCGACAAGGTGCTGAACTTCTGCGCCAATAATTATCTCGGCCTTGCCGACAATGCGGAACTGCGCAACGCGGCGAAAAAGGCGCTCGACCGCTATGGCTACGGCATGGCGTCCGTGCGCTTCATCTGCGGTACGCAAGAAGAACACAAGCAGTTGGAGGCGCGGATTTCCAGCTTCCTCGGCCTGGAAGACACAATCCTCTACGGCTCGTGCTTCGACGCCAATGGCGGCCTGTTCGAAACGCTGCTCGGGGAAGAGGACGCGGTCATCTCCGACGCGCTCAACCACGCCTCGATCATCGATGGCGTGCGGCTTTCGAAGGCAAAGCGTTTTCGCTATGCGAACAACGACATGGCCGCGTTGGAAGAAGAGTTGAAGAAGGCCGATGGAAGCCGCTTCAAGCTTATCGCCACGGATGGCGTGTTCTCCATGGACGGCATCATCGCCGATCTGGGTGGTGTCTGCGACCTTGCCGAAAAATACGGCGCCATGGTGATGGTGGACGACAGCCATGCGGTCGGCTTTGTCGGCAAGCACGGGCGCGGTTCGGCCGAGCATTGCGGTGTCGAGGGCAGGGTGGACATCGTTACCGGTACGCTCGGCAAGGCTCTCGGCGGCGCTTCCGGCGGCTACACGTCGGGCAAGCGACCGGTCGTCGACTGGCTGCGCCAGCGTTCGCGCCCGTATTTGTTTTCAAATACGCTGATGCCGGCGATTGCCGCCGCTTCGCTCCAGGTATTCGACATCATCGACAATGGCGATGCGCTTCGCCGCCATCTCTATGCCAATGCGAAGCAGTTTCGCGACGGCATGACCAAGCTTGGTTTCACGCTGGCTGGATCCGATCACCCGATCATTCCCGTCATGCTGGGCGATGCGGCGCTGGCGCAGGAAATGGCGTCGCGGATGTTGAAGCGCGGCATCTACGTTATCGGCTTTGCTTTCCCGGTCGTGCCGAAAGGCCAGGCGCGCATTCGCACGCAGATGTCCGCCGCGCACTCGACGGTCGACATCGACCGCGCGGTGGAAGCGTTCGGCGAAGTCGGCCGTGAACTGGGGGTGATCTGATGTCGAACATGATGCGCGCGCTCGTCAAGGCCAAGGCCGAGCCGGGCATATGGATGGAACAGGTGCCGATCCCGGAAATCGGCCCCAACGATGTGCTGATCAAGATCAAGAAGACCGCCATCTGCGGCACCGATGTCCATATCTACAACTGGGACCAGTGGGCGCAAAAGACCGTTCCCGTGCCGATGGTGACCGGCCATGAATTCGTCGGCACGGTCGCGGACTTTGGTGCTGCCGTGACCGAATACAAGGTCGGCCAGCGGGTTTCGGGCGAGGGGCATATCGTTTGCGGCCATTGCCGCAACTGCCGGGCGGGCAGGGGGCACCTGTGCCGCAATACGCTGGGCGTCGGCGTCAACCGGCCTGGCGCGTTCGGCGAATACCTGTCCATTCCCCAGCACAATGTGGTGCCGATCCCGGACGACGTGCCGGATGAGATCGCCGCGATTTTCGATCCGCTCGGCAATGCGGTTCATACCGCCCTGTCGTTCGACCTCGTCGGCGAGGACGTTCTGGTCACCGGTGCCGGACCGATCGGCATCATGGGCGCGCTGGTGGCGCAATGCGTCGGTGCGCGCAAAGTGGTTATCACCGATATCAATCCGGTGCGGCTGGCGCTGGCGAAAAAACTCGGCGTCCAGCATGTGGTGGACGCTTCGAAGGAAAAACTCCGGGAGGTGATGCCCAGTCTCGGCATGACGGAAGGGTTCGATGTCGGCCTGGAAATGTCGGGCGCGGCACCCGCTTTCCGCGACATGATCGACACGATGAACAATGGCGGCAAGATCGCCATTCTCGGCATCGCGCCGACCGGGTTCGAGATCGACTGGAACAAGGTCATCTTCAAGATGCTGACATTGAAGGGTATCTACGGCCGCGAGATGTTCGAAACCTGGTACAAGATGATTGCGTTGGTGCAGGGGCCGCTTGACGTAAGCGGTCTGATAACGCACCGCATCGGCATCGATGACTACATTTCAGGCTTCGAGGCGATGAAGAGCGGCAGTTCCGGAAAAGTGGTGATGGATTGGTGAGGGCCCGCCCTTGATAGGATGCGCGGTTTGATGCACACGGCATGCCGATGACCCAGATCTTGCCCGAGTTTCCTCATCCGCTCGACCATCTCGTGCTACCGACGGCGGACCTTGCGGTCGCCCGCACGCGGCTGACAGCACTTGGCTTTACCGTTGCGCCGCGCGGCATCCACCCCTTCGGCACCGAAAATTGCTGCGTCTATTTTTCGGGCGGGACTTTTATGGAGCCGCTCGCGGTCGGCGATGCGGACGCGGCGAGGATCGCGATTGGCAAAGGCAACGTCTTCGTGGCACGGGATCGCACCTATCGTGATTGCCTGGGCGATGAAGGTTTTTCGGCCGTGGTGTTCGGCACGGCTAATGCCGACGCCGACCATGCACGTTACGTCGCGGCGGGCGTTTCGGCCGGCGACCGGCTCGATTTCTCACGCCCGTTCGTCGATACGTCCGGGAAAAGCGACATGGCATCTTTCCGGCTGGCATTCGCCACCGCCAAGGCTGCGCCCGAATCCTTCCTGTTCTCCTGCGAGCGCGTCAACGCGCCGAATGTGGATCGTTCCGCGCTTCAAGCCCATGCCAACGGCGTCAGCGGCATCGCCGAGATTGTGGCGGTCAGCCTCGATCCTGCCGGGCAACGCGACCTGCTGCGCATAGCCGCCGGCGCCGATGACGGGGTTCCCGGAAATACGCTGGACCTGCCCAACGCGACGCTCACCGTGCTTGATGGTGACGCTTTCGAGAAACGCTTCGGTGTTGCGCCCAATGCGGCTTCCAATTTGCGCTTCGCGGCGGTCGTATTTTCCGTCGACAGCCTGGAAGCCGTCGGCGAACTGCTTGCGGCCAACGCTGTCGCGCACCATTTGCGCGGTGACGCCATCGTCGTTTCGCCAGTGCCAGGACAGGGCGCAATTTTCGTTTTCAGAGAGATCGCATGACCAAGCCAAACGCATCCGTGACAGCCGGCAAGGTTGTTTTCGACAATCATGGGCCATTGTCGCTGATCGCCGGTCCGTGCCAGCTGGAATCGCGCCAGCACGCCTTCGACATGGCTGGCGCGCTGAAGGAGATATGCACGAAGCTTGGTATCGGCCTCGTCTACAAGAGCAGTTACGACAAGGCCAACCGTACGTCGCTTGGCGGCACACGTGGAGCCGGGCTCGATGCCGCGTTGCCGGTGTTCGACGATTTGCGCCGGGAGTTCTCGCTGCCGGTTTTGACCGACGTTCACACTGAAGAGCAATGCGCCATCGTCGCGTCGCATGTCGATATCCTGCAAATCCCGGCCTTCCTGTCGCGCCAGACCGATCTTTTGATCGCGGCGGCGAAAACCGGCAAGATCGTCAACGTCAAGAAGGGCCAGTTCCTGGCGCCCTGGGACATGAAGAACGTCGTGGCCAAGATCACCGGTTCCGGCAACGCCAATGTGCTAGTCACCGAACGCGGCGCTTCCTTCGGCTATAACACGCTGGTTTCCGATATGCGCTCCTTGCCGATCATGGCCGAGATGGGCGCGCCGGTCATCTTCGATGCCACCCATTCCGTGCAGCAGCCGGGCGGGCAGGGCGGCTCGACGGGTGGCGAGCGCCGCTTTGTCGAAACGCTGGCGCGCGCGGCGGTCGCTGTCGGTGTCGCCGGCGTCTTCATCGAAACGCATCAGGACCCCGACAACGCGCCCTCCGATGGCCCGAACATGGTGCCTCTGAAGGATTTGTCGGCGCTGCTTGAACGGCTGATGGCGTTCGACCGCATCGCCAAGTCGGCATAAGGCGCTTTGCCTTTTGCCGTGCATTGGCTACGAGCCAGTTTGCAAACTCTACCCAGCCGGTCATCTGACGCAGTTTTCTGCGCTTCCGATGCTCACGTACTGTAGTACGCTCCGCTCCGGTTCTCGAAAACCACGCCATATGCCTCGACTGGACGAGTTATCAAACAGTCTCTAAGACGTTTCGCAAACTTCCGATCCGCAAAATAGGGACGTACAATGACCGCTATCATCGACATCGTCGGCCGTGAAATCCTCGACAGCCGCGGCAATCCGACCGTCGAGGTCGATGTCTTCCTCGAAGACGGTTCGATGGGCCGCGCTGCTGTTCCCTCCGGCGCGTCCACCGGCGCACATGAGGCGGTCGAGTTGCGTGACGGCGGCGCGCGCTATCTCGGCAAGGGCGTCGAGCGTGCGGTCGAGGCGGTCAACGGCGAATTGTTCGAGGCCATTGGCGGCATGGAAGCCGAAAACCAGATCCATATCGACCAGACTATGAGAGAACTGGACGGCACGCCCAACAAGAGCAGGCTCGGCGCCAATGCGATCCTCGGTGTGTCGCTGGCGGTAGCCAAGGCTGCGGCGGACGCTGCCGGCCTGCCGCTCTACCGCTATGTCGGCGGGGCGAATTCGCATGTCCTGCCGGTGCCGATGATGAACATCATCAATGGCGGCATGCATGCCGACAATCCCATCGATTTCCAGGAGTTCATGGTGCTTCCGGTCGGCGCTTCGTCGATCCGCGAGGCGGTGCGCTGGGGCTCGGAAATTTTCCATACGCTGAAGAAGCGGTTGAAGGATGCCGGCCACAACACCAATGTCGGCGACGAGGGCGGCTTTGCGCCGAATTTGAAGAGCGCGCAGGCAGCGCTTGATTTCATAATGGAATCCATTGAGCAGGCCGGCTTCAAGCCGGGCGAGGAAGTGGCGCTTGGCCTCGACTGCGCCGCGACCGAATTCTTCAAGGACGGCAATTACGTCTATGAAGGCGAGCGCAAGACGCGCGACCCCAAGGTCCAGGCCAAATATCTGGCCAAGCTTGCCGCCGACTACCCGATCATCACGATCGAGGACGGCATGGCTGAGGACGACTGGGAAGGCTGGAAGCACCTCACCGACCTGTGCGGCAAGAAGGTTCAACTTGTCGGCGACGATCTGTTCGTCACCAATACGGCGCGCCTGAGGGACGGCATCCGCATGGGCGTCGCCAATTCCATCCTTGTCAAGGTCAACCAGGTCGGCTCGCTGAGCGAGACGCTCGATGCGGTCGAAACCGCGCACAAGGCCGGCTACACGGCAGTGATGTCGCATCGCTCCGGCGAGACGGAAGATTCCACCATTGCCGACCTCGCGGTCGCTACCAATTGCGGGCAGATCAAGACCGGTTCGCTGGCGCGCTCGGACCGCACCGCGAAATACAACCAGTTGATCCGCATCGAGCAGGAACTCGGCAAGCAGGCGCGCTATGCAGGCAAGTCCATCCTCAAAGCATAGGCTTTGAAGCAATCGGCATGAAAAGGCGGGGAATTCCTCGCCTTTTTCGTTGCTCGCCCTGCCGCAACGGCGCTCCGTAACCGTCCATTAAGCACAATCGGCGACAAGGAACGGATAAGGATTCGGGCCATGTGGACACGTCAGCACAAGCAGAGAAACACCGGGCGGCTGATCATCCCCCTGCTTTGCGCGGTGTTCGTTGCCTATTTCGGCTACCATGCGTATCATGGTGAATTCGGCATCACCTCAAGATCCCGCCTTCAGGCTGAAACGGCGGGGCTTCAGGCGCAACTCGATGCCGTCAAAACGCGGCGCATCGATCTGGAGCGACGCGTCCGGCTCTTGCATGATGGTACGATCGAGAAGGATATGCTGGACGAGCAGGCGCGCAGCGCTCTCAATTTGTCTCGCGAGGACGAGATCACCATCATGTTGCCTTCCGCATCGAATTAACCTGAATCCGGTTAATCATCGATATTCTCAACGATTTTAATTGCTTAGACGCATGCCAGCCATGCGTTTTTCCACATGGCGAAAGCTGGATTTGCGTGTTAGCCTTTTCCCTACCGGTTGGGAGAACGGTCTCCCTCAATGTCCGTAAAGAGACGCCATCAGGGAGTGATGCATGGCTACCGCCGCCAAGAAAGCGCCTGCCAAATCCAGCAGCAAATCGCCGGGTCTTTCCACGCCCAAGCCCGCGGAATTCTCCAAGGACGATGAACTCGCCGCCTATCGGCATATGCTGCTCATCCGCCGCTTCGAGGAAAAGGCCGGCCAGTTGTACGGCATGGGCTTCATCGGCGGCTTCTGCCATCTCTATATAGGCCAGGAAGCCGTCGTTACCGGCATGCGGATGGCTCTGATCGAAGGCGATCAGATGATTACGGCCTACCGCGATCATGCCCATATGCTGGCGATGGAACTGTCACCGCGCGGCATCATGGCCGAATTGACCGGGCGCCGAAGCGGCCTTTCCCATGGCAAGGGCGGCTCCATGCACATGTTCTCCAAGGAAAAGCATTTCTACGGCGGTCACGGCATCGTCGGGGCGCAGGTGTCGCTTGGTACCGGGCTAGCCTTCGCCAATCGCTATCGCGGCAACAAGAATGTGTCGCTGACCTATTTCGGCGACGGGGCGGCCAATCAGGGGCAGGTCTACGAGAGCTTCAACATGGCCTCGCTATGGAAGCTGCCGGTGATCTACATCATCGAAAACAACCGCTACGCCATGGGCACAGCCGTGACCCGCTCGTCGGCGGAAACGAATTTCTCGCATCGCGGCGCTTCCTTCCGCATTCCCGGCATCCAGGTCGACGGCATGGATGTGCGGGCGGTGAAATCCGCCGCCGACATGGCGACCGAATGGTGCCGTTCGGGCAATGGCCCCATCATTCTCGAGATGGAAACCTACCGCTACCGCGGCCACTCCATGTCCGATCCCGCAAAATACCGCACCAAGGAAGAAGTGCAGAAAATGCGCTCCGACCATGATCCGATCGAGCAGGTCAAGGCGCGGCTGATCGGCAAGAAGTGGGCCAGCGAAGACGAACTCAAGACCATCGACAAGGAAGTTCGCGACATCGTCGCCGATGCGGCCGAGTTCGCGCAAGCCGATCCAGAGCCGGATGCGTCCGAACTCTGGACCGATATCGTACTTTGAGGGGGAACAGGACATGCCCATCGAAATTCTCATGCCCGCCCTCTCGCCAACTATGGAAGAGGGCAACCTTTCAAAATGGCTGAAAAACGAAGGCGACAAGGTCGCTGCTGGAGATATTCTGGCTGAAATCGAGACCGACAAGGCGACGATGGAAGTCGAAGCGATCGATGAGGGCACGATCGGAAAAATCCTGATCGCGGCCGGCACCGAAGGCGTCAAGGTCAATACGCCGATTGCGGTGCTGTTGCAGGATGGCGAAAGCGCCGGCGATTTGGACAAGGCAGCCGCGCCTGCGAAGGCCGAAGCGCCCGCGTCGGAGGAAAAAACGCCGGACACCAAGGCGGCAGCCGCACCCGTCGCCGCCGCGCCGAAGATGGAGATTGCCGCCGATCCCGACATTCCCGCCGGCACCGAAATGGTATCGACGACGGTGCGTGAAGCGCTGCGTGACGCGATGGCAGAAGAAATGCGGCGCGACCCGGACGTGTTCGTCATGGGTGAGGAAGTCGCCGAGTACCAGGGCGCTTACAAGATTACCCAGGGCCTGCTGCAGGAATTTGGCGACCGGCGCGTCGTCGATACGCCGATCACCGAGCACGGCTTTACCGGCGTCGGCGTAGGTGCTGCCATGGCCGGCCTGAAGCCGATCGTGGAATTCATGACCTTCAACTTCGCCATGCAGGCGATCGACCAGATCGTCAACTCGGCCGCCAAGACGCTTTACATGTCGGGCGGCCAGATGGGCGCGCCGATCGTGTTTCGTGGCCCGAACGGGGCCGCCGCGCGCGTCGGTGCCCAGCATTCGCAATGCTATGCCGCCTGGTACAGCCATATTCCCGGCCTGAAAGTGGTGATGCCCTACACGGCAGCCGACGCCAAGGGCCTGCTCAAGGCGGCGATCCGCGATCCGAACCCGGTGATCTTCCTCGAAAACGAAATCCTGTATGGACAGCATTTCGACGTGCCGAAGCTTGATGATTTCGTCCTGCCCATCGGCAAGGCGCGCATCCACAAGCAGGGCAAGGACGTCACCATCGTCTCCTTCGGCATCGGCATGAGCTATGTCGTGAAGGCGGAAGCCGAACTGGCCGCACTGGGCATCGATGCCGAGATCATCGATCTGCGGACGATCCGTCCGCTCGACCTGGACACCATTCTTGCCTCGGTGAAGAAGACCAACCGCCTGGTCGTCGTGGAAGAAGGCTTTCCGCAATCCTCGGTCGGCGATCACATCGCCAGCCAGATCATGCAGCGCGCTTTCGATTTCCTGGACGCGCCGGTCATCACGATTGCCGGCAAGGACGTTCCGATGCCCTATGCGGCCAATCTGGAAAAGCTGGCACTGCCCAATGTCGGCGAAGTCGTCGAGGCGGTCAAAGCCGTCACGTATCGCTGAGCGCCGGGGGAGGACAACATGCCGATCAACATTACCATGCCGGCCCTTTCGCCCACGATGGAAGAGGGCAATCTCGCCAAATGGCTCGTGAAAGAGGGCGACAAGGTTTCGCCGGGCGATGTCATCGCCGAGATCGAGACTGATAAGGCGACCATGGAAGTGGAAGCCGTGGATGAAGGCACCGTTGCCAAGCTGGTCGTTCCGGCTGGTACGGAAGGCGTCAAGGTCAACGCGTTGATCGCAATTCTGGCGGCCGAGGGCGAGGATGCCGGCGCTGCCGCGAAGAGCGGTGGTGACGCTGCACCAGCGAAGGCAGAAGCGCCGAAGGAGGAAACTCCGAAGGCGGACACACCCAAGGCTGAAGCGTCAAAACCGGAAGCTGCACCCGCTCCCGTAGCTGCTGCCAAGGCCAGCGAGCCGTCCAGCGGCAACCGCAGCTTCGCGTCGCCTTTGGCGCGGCGGATTGCCAAGGATGCCGGCGTCGATGTGTCGGCGGTGATTGGCACCGGGCCGCATGGCCGTGTCGTCAAGGCCGATGTGGAGGCAGCGATTGCCGGCGGCGGCGCAACAAAAGCTGCACCTGCTGCAAGAACGGCACCCGCAAGTGCTGCAGCACCCGCATCCAAGGCCATGTCCGACGAGCAGGTGCTAAAACTGTTCGACAAGGATTCCTACGAACTCGTCCCGCACGACAACATGCGCAAGACGATTGCGCGGCGTCTGGTCGAAGCGAAAAGCACCATCCCGCATTTCTACCTGACGCTCGATTGCGAACTCGACGCCCTCCTGGCGCTGCGCTCGCAACTGAACGCGGCGGCTCCCGTCAAGAAGACGGAAAAGGGCGAGATTCCCGCCTACAAACTGTCCGTCAACGATATGATCATCAAGGCCATGGGCCTGGCGCTCAAGGCCGTGCCGGATGCGAATGCGTCCTGGACCGATACGGCGATGGTCAAGCACAAGCACGCCGATGTCGGCGTCGCCGTGTCCATCCCCGGCGGGCTGATCACGCCGATCATTCGCAGGGCCGAGGAAAAGACGCTGTCGGTCATCTCTAACGAGATGAAGGATCTGGCCGCCCGCGCCCGGACGCGCAAGCTCAAGCCGGAAGAATACCAGGGCGGCACCACGGCGGTGTCGAATTTGGGCATGTTCGGCATCAAGGACTTTGCGGCCGTCATCAACCCGCCGCATGCGACCATCCTGGCGGTCGGGGCAGGTGAGGCTCGGCCGGTGGTGAAGGATGGCGAGATCAAGGTCGCGACCGTCATGTCGGTGACGCTGTCGACCGACCATCGCGCTGTCGACGGTGCGCTCGGGGCCGAACTGCTGGTGGCGTTCAAGCGGTTGATCGAAAGCCCGATGAGCATGCTGGTTTAGCATCGGCTTATGAAAGCATTCCCTTGCTGCGGTTACGCTGACTTGTGACTGCGACGCGGGGCGTAACGGGAGAAAATACCGTGGCTGAGAATTACGACGTCATCATCATCGGCTCCGGCCCCGGCGGCTATGTCACGGCCGTTCGCGCAGCGCAGCTTGGCTTCAAGACAGCCATCGTCGAACGCGAGCATCTGGGCGGCATCTGCCTGAACTGGGGCTGTATCCCGACGAAGGCGCTGCTGCGCTCGGCCGAAATCATGCATTACGCCGACAATCTGAAGGATTACGGCCTGAAGATCGACGGCAAGGTCACCGCCGACACGGCAGCCATCGTAGATCGCTCGCGAAAGGTTTCGCTGCGGCTGAACGGCGGCGTCGGATTCCTGATGAAGAAGAACAAGGTCGACGTGATCTGGGGCGAAGCCAAGTTTACCAAGCCAGGTGAAATTGTCGTGTCCAAATCGGCCAAGAAGCCGATGGAGCCGCAGCCGCCAGCGCCGAAAGGCACGAAAGGCGAGGGCACCTACACCGCCAAGCACATCATCGTCGCGACCGGTGCGCGTCCGCGCGTGCTGCCCGGCATCGAGCCTGACGGCAAGCTGATCTGGACCTATTTCGAGGCGATGGTGCCGCCGGAAATGCCGAAATCGCTGCTGGTTATGGGATCGGGCGCTATCGGTATCGAATTCGCCTCATTCTACCGCACCATGGGCGTCGATGTGACCGTGGTGGAATTGATGTCTGCGGTCATGCCGATCGAGGATGCGGAAGTTTCGAAATTCGCGCAGAAGCAATTCGAGAAGCAGGGCATGAAGATCATCCTCGAAGCCAAGGTGACCAAGGTCGAGAAGGGCGCGAACTCGGTCACCGCGCATATCGAGATGAAGGACGGAAAGGTCGAGAAGATCACGGCCGACCGGATGATTTCCGCTGTCGGCGTCCAAGGCAATATCGAGAATCTCGGACTGGAAGCGCTTGGCGTGAAAACTGATCGCGGCTGCGTGGTGGTCGACGGTTTCGGCAAGACCAACGTTGCCGGCATCTATGCCATCGGCGACGTCGCCGGCCCACCGATGCTGGCGCACAAGGCCGAGCATGAAGGCGTCATCTGCATCGAGAAGATTGCAAATGTGCCGGGAGTGCACGGGATCGACAAATCGAAGATACCGGGCTGCACCTACTGCAACCCGCAGGTAGCGTCAGTCGGTTTGACGGAAGCAAAAGCGAAGGCCGAGGGGAAGGAAATTCGGGTCGGCCGCTTCCAGTTCGCCGCCAACGGCAAGGCGATCGCGCTTGGCGAAGATCAGGGTTTTATCAAGACAATCTTCGACAAGAAGACTGGTCAGTTGCTCGGCGCGCATATGGTCGGCGCGGAAGTGACCGAACTGATCCAGGGCTTCGTCGTGGCAATGAACCTCGAGACCACCGAAGAAGAACTGATGCATACCGTGTTCCCGCATCCGACGCTTTCGGAAATGATGAAGGAAAGCGTGCTCGACGCCTATGGGCGGGCGTTGAACGCATAGTGCGGGCCTTGCGGGAACCAAATCGCGGATTGGTGCGTTTCTGGATGCTTTTGTGTGCATCATATGAGGAGAGGGCGAATGGACGTAAACGGCGTAGGCTGGATAGGAGCTATTATAATTGGCGGTTTGGCCGGTTGGCTGGCCGAAATGTTTATGAAGAGCAATACGGGCGTCTTCATGAATATCATTCTGGGTATTATCGGCGCTGTGGTGCTCAACGCCATTTTGCAGGCGTTGAACTTCAGCAGCTTCGGTGTGGGCTGGCTGGCTTATCTGATTACGGGCTTTATCGGAGCCTGCATCCTGATTGCCGTTGGACGCATGATACGCCGTTAAACCGGCATACTACTCGCTATGCGAAAAAGGCTGTTGCGGCATGCGCCGCAGCGGCCTTTTTTCTTCTGCCGAAAAGCCTTAGATGTCTTTGTGAAAGCAGGAGCCACAGAGTGCCTGCGCATGAACTGGATTTCAGATGGTCACCGTTCTAGATTCGCTCGCCAACCCGCCCCGAGTACGGCATCCTGAAAAGGCCCATCGGCCCGATCAGGAAGTCTTGCGCAAACCCGACTGGATTCGGGTCCGGGCGCCGGTTTCCAAAGGCTATGCCGAGACGCGCGAGATCGTGAAATCGAACAAGCTGGTTACGGTGTGCGAAGAGGCCGGGTGCCCCAATATCGGTGAGTGCTGGGACAAGAAGCACGCAACCTTCATGATCATGGGCGAGATTTGCACGCGCGCTTGTGCTTTCTGCAACGTTGCCACCGGTATCCCCACCGCGCTCGACGCGGACGAGCCCGCGCGCGTGGCACATGCCGTCAAGCAGATGGGGCTGGCGCATGTCGTCATCACCTCCGTCGACCGCGACGATCTGGACGATGGCGGCGCGCAGCATTTTGCCGAGGTAATCCGCGCCATTCGCGCAGCCACGCCTTTGACCACGATTGAAATCCTGACGCCCGATTTCCTGCGCAAGGATGGCGCATTGGAGATCGTGGTTGCCGCCAAGCCGGATGTGTTCAACCACAATCTGGAAACCGTGCCGTCGAACTACCTGACCGTTCGGCCCGGCGCGCGCTATTTCCATTCGATCCGGCTGCTTCAGCGCGTGAAGGAACTGGACCCGACCATCTTCACTAAATCGGGCATCATGGTCGGCCTCGGCGAGGAACGGCACGAAGTCCTGCAATTGATGGACGATCTGCGTTCGGCAAACGTCGATTTCATGACCATCGGCCAGTATCTGCAGCCGTCGAAGAAGCATCACCCGGTGATCCGCTTCGTCACGCCGGAGGAGTTCACGTCCTTTGCCACCATCGGCAAGACCAAGGGCTTCCTGCTGGTGGCTTCAAGCCCGCTGACGCGGTCGTCGCATCATGCCGGCGATGACTTTGCCCGCTTGCGTGCGGCTCGCGAAGCATCCCTGAAGAAAATCGCATAAACGTCTGCCTGAATGCCGAAATTCGAAGCAAAACGCCGCGTCGCCCATACGCCAGACCAGATGTTTGCGCTGGTTGCGGACATCGAAAAATATCCGCAGTTCCTGCCTTTGTGCGAATCGCTCACCGTGCGCTCGCGCAAGGAGCGCGATGGCCGCACCATGCTCATTGCCGACATGAGCATCGGCTACAAGGCCATACGCGAAACCTTTACGACGCAGGTTCTGCTCAAGCCGGACGAGAAGACGATCGACGTGAAATATATCGACGGGCCGTTCAAATACCTGACCAATATCTGGCGTTTCGAAGCGTCCGGTGACGGTTGCGACGTGTGCTTCTTCATCGACTACGAATTCAAGAGCCGCATCCTGGGCGCTATCATGGGAACGATGTTCGACCGGGCATTCCGCATGTTTTCGGAAAGCTTTGAAAAGCGCGCCGATGCAATCTACGGAGCGGCTCAGCCGGCCTGATCGTCGGCGAGCGCCCGCAAGCCCATCTCAAGCGCATGCCGAACCGTTTCGCGGCGGATGAAATCGCGCCCGCGATTATCGAAGATGAGCTTTTCCGTGACGACGGGCTTGCCCTTCAACGCCAGACCGAACCAGACCAGCCCGACCGGTTTTTCCGCACTGCCCCCGTCCGGCCCGGCAATGCCGGTGACCGAAAGCGCGATGCCGGCATGGGAGCGCGCCAGCGCGCCAGCCGCCATTTCCTGTGCCGTCTGGAGCGAAACCGCGCCATGCGCATCAAGCGTGGCGGCGGCAACGCCGATCATCTCCATTTTGGCGTCGTTGGAATAGGTGACGAAGCCCCGGTCGACCATCGAGGACGAACCGGGAATATCCGTAAGCTTGGAGATGATCATGCCGCCGGTGCAGCTTTCGGCCGTTGCAACCAAGATCTTGTGGCGCACGCATGCTATCAGGAAGCGATCCGCGAGGTCGTCCAGTCCGCTCATGCCGGGATTTCTCCTGGAAAGGCCACGGTGGCCGTTGCAATTGCCGCGATGCCTTCTTCCCGCCCGAGGAAGCCGAGCTTTTCGTTGGTGGTCGCCTTGACCGAGATGCGGTCCGGGGAGAGGCCGAGGATGGCCGACAGCTCGGCCGTCATTGCGGGGCGATGCGGCCCGATTTTCGGAGCCTCGCAGATCAGCGTGATATCGACATTGGCGATGCGCCCATCGTGTTCGCGCACCAGCTTTGCCGCATGCTCAAGGAAGATATGCGACGCGGCACCTTTCCATTGCGGATCGGAGGGCGGGAAATGCGTACCGATGTCACCGGCCCCGCAGGTGGCGAGTAGCGCATCCGTCAATGCATGGAGGCCGACATCGGCATCCGAATGGCCGGAAAGTTTTTTGCCATGCGGGATCGCGACGCCGCAGAGCATGACATGGTCGCCCGCTTCGAAAGCATGGACGTCGTAACCGTTGCCCGTGCGGATATCGGGGAAATTTGTCGTTGAAAAACGTTGATCGGCCATGGAAATATCTCGCGCCCAGGTAAGTTTCGTATTCTCTGGCGAGCCGGCGACGAGTTTCACCGGCAGCTGCGCCCATTCGGCAATCGAGGCGTCGTCGGTAAAATCCGCTTTACCCTGCTGATGCGCCTTTTCATGTGCGGCAAGGATTGGCTCGAAGGGGAACCCTTGCGGTGTCTGGGCGGCATACAGGCCCAGACGCTGCACCGTCTCGCGGATCATGCCATTTTCTTCGCGCTTCAGCGTATCCGAAACCGACAGCGACGGCAGCGCGCCCTGATGCTCGCCGATGGTGTCGATCGTGCTGTTGATGAGATCGGCGTCCAGAAATGGGCGCACGGCATCGTGGATGAGCACCCGTTTCGGCGCGCCGGTGCGAAGGGCCAGCAAGCCAAGCCGCACGGAATCCTGCCGCGATGGTCCGCCTATCACGACTGTAACGCTATCTGCATCAACGCCCACCGCTTCCCGGAACAGGCGGTAATCGTCGGGGTGGATGACCACGGCGACCGGGCCAATGCGGGGATGTGCCAGAAATACGTCAAGTGTGCGGGCGATAACGGCGCGGCCACCGATTTTCCGGTACTGCTTCGGTCCATCGCCCTGGCCTGCGCGCTCGCCTCGGCCGGCGGCGACGATGACCACGGCGACCTTTTCATCTGTTGTCACGGATAATAGACCCTGTCTGCCTCGCTTGCAGCAAGAGGCTTACAAGCGGCTGTCGTGGATGGCCAGTGGATTCCAAAACCGCCTTGTTGTCTGCCTATGCGTTGCGCAACGAAGCCGTTCTGTCTAATGAATAGGCAGATAATCAAATTGCATGGTTTTTGTGCATGAACTCTTTGAGCAACCTGGCTGAGCCACTCGACCTTGGCGGCGTGACAATCCGCAACCGCGTGTTTCTCGCGCCTATGTCGGGAATTACGGACGAACCGTTTCGCCGCCGCGCTTATGCGCATGGGGCCGGGTTGGTCGTGTCCGAAATGGTGGCGAGCGGCGAACTTGCCAAAGGAAGGGCCGGGCACAATCTGCGCATCCGCCACAGCGGCTTGCCGGTTCATATGGTCCAGCTTGCTGGACGGGAGGCTTCCCATATGGCCGAGGGAGCGCGGATCGCAGTGGGCGAGGGCGCAGACATCGTCGACATCAACATGGGTTGCCCCGCAAAAAAGGTGACCGGCGGTTATGCCGGGTCGGCGCTGATGCGCGACCTCGACCATGCCTTGACCCTGATCGAAGCGGTTGTCGGGGCGGTGAAAGTGCCGGTGACGCTCAAAATGCGGTTGGGCTGGGACGACGACACCCTCAATGCGCCATTGCTGGCGAAGCGGGCCGAGAATGCCGGCATCGTTATGGTGACGGTGCATGGCCGTACCCGTTGCCAATTCTATCAGGGCAAGGCCGACTGGCGCGCCATTGCCGGCGTCAAGCAGGCGGTTTCCATTCCGGTCGTCGCCAATGGCGACGTTTCCACCCCGGCCGAGGCGTTGGCGATACTCGAGCAATCGGGCGCGGATGCGGTGATGATCGGCCGGGCCCATTACGGCGCGCCATGGCTGGCCGGCACGATCGTAGCCGCTGCTGCCAGCGATGCCGTACCGGAAGGAGGCCAGGCTCTCGCCAGCTATGTCGGCGCGCATTACGAAGACATGCTGGCGCTCTACGGCATCGAGAGCGGCCTGCGACAAGCACGCAAGCATCTTGGCTGGTATCTGGACCGGCATGTGGCGGGTCTTCCTGCCGCACAACGAAAGGCGATCCTGACGTCTTGCGACCCAGTGCAGGTTCTGTCTCTTTTGCGCAGCGCTCTCGAAACGGAGGCGCAAGACATGCGCAGCGCGGCATGAGCGGGTCTGCCGTCCAAATGCCCGGCATGGCGAGTGCGGCCGAAATCGTCCTCAACACGATCCGCCGCCCGGTCATCATGGTCGATGGGCAGGGAATTGTCAGTTACGCCAATGCCGACGCGGAGGACTTTTTCCGGTCGAGTTCGGCAATGCTCGCCCGAAATTCGCTGTCCCAACTGATTCCTTTCGGAAGCCCGTTGCTGACGCTGGTGGATCAGGTGCGGGAACGAGCGGTGCCGGTCAACGAATACCGCGTCGATGTCTCGTCGCCGCGGCTCGGTATCGAAAAGATGGTCGACCTCTACGTCGCGCCGGTGCCTGAATTTCCGGGCTCCGTCGTGGTGATGTTTCAGGAACGCTCGATGGCCGACAAGATCGACCGCCAGATGACGCATCGCGGGGCCGCACGCTCCGTCACCGGCCTGGCGGCGATGCTGGCGCACGAGATCAAGAACCCACTTTCAGGCATCCGGGGGGCGGCCCAACTGCTGGAGCTTTCCGCATCCGACGAAGACCGTGCGTTGACGCGGCTGATCACGGAGGAAACCGACCGGATCGTCTCGCTGGTGGATCGCATGGAGGTCTTTTCAGATGAACGGCCGATCGACCGTTATCCCGTCAACATCCACGTCGTCCTCGATCATGTGAAGGCAATAGCCCGGAACGGATTTGCTAGGAATATCAATATCCTGGAGGAGTATGATCCATCGTTGCCTCCGGTCTTCGCGAACAGGGACCAGTTGATCCAGGTGTTTCTCAACCTCATAAAGAATGCGGCGGAAGCCGTTGGCGGCGATCCGCGTGGCGAAATCACGTTGTCCACCGCCTTCCGTCCGGGCATTCGCGTTTCTGTTCCGGGCACGCAGGATCGTGTTTCGCTGCCATTGGAGTTTTGCGTGCGCGACAACGGATCGGGCGTGCCGGAAGACATTTTGCCGATCCTGTTCGACCCGTTCATCACAACCAAGCTGAACGGTTCTGGGCTGGGCCTTGCGCTGGTTGCCAAGATCGTCGGCGAGCATGGCGGGATCGTGGAGTGCGATGCGACGCCCAAGGGCACGACCTTCAGGGTTCTAATGCCGGCCTGGAAGGAACCACTGCAAAGTGACAATCAGGAAAATGGGGAGATCGTCGCATGAGCGAGCGTGGCACCATTTTCGTTGCCGACGACGACGCTGCGATCCGCACGGTGTTGAACCAGGCGCTTTCGCGGGCAGGCCACGATGTGCGCGTCACATCCAATGCGTCGACGCTGTGGCGCTGGATCGCGGCCGGCGAAGGCGATCTTGTCATAACCGACGTCGTCATGCCCGATGAGAACGCCTTCGATATGATGCCGCGCATCAAGAAGGCGCGGCCGGAACTGCCGGTCATCGTCATGAGCGCACAAAACACGTTCATGACGGCCATTCGTGCTTCCGAAGCCGGGGCTTATGAATATTTGCCGAAGCCATTCGACCTGACCGAATTGCTCGCCGTCGTCAGCCGCGCCCTCTCCGAACCGCGCCGCCCAAAGATCGAGCAACGCACGGAAGACCAGATCGAGGCGATGCCGCTCATCGGTCGGTCCGCGTCGATGCAGGACATCTACCGGATGCTGGCGCGCATGATGCAGACCGATCTGACGGTGATGATCAGCGGGGAATCTGGAACCGGCAAGGAATTGGTGGCGCGCGCGCTGCATGAATATGGACGCCGGCGCGGCGGTCCGTTCGTGGCGATCAACATGGCGGCAATCCCGCGTGACCTGATCGAATCGGAACTGTTCGGCCATGAGAAGGGCGCTTTTACCGGCGCCCAGAACCGCTCCATCGGCCGTTTCGAGCAGGCAGAAGGCGGCACGCTGTTCCTGGACGAGATCGGAGACATGCCGATGGAGGCGCAGACGCGGCTGCTGCGCGTGCTGCAGCAGGGCGAATATACGACCGTCGGCGGCCGCACGGCGATCAAGACGGATGTGCGCATCGTTGCCGCCACCAACAAGGATCTGCGAACGCTTATCAACGAAGGTCTGTTTCGCGAGGATCTGTTCTACAGGCTGAATGTCGTGCCGCTGCGGCTTCCGCCGCTGCGCGAGCGGTCTGAGGACATTCCCGACCTCGTGCGGCATTTCTTCAAGGCTGGCGTGAAGGAGGGGTTGCAGGCAAAGCATATTTCCGCCGGCGGCTTGGAAACGATGAAGCGCTATGGCTGGCCGGGCAATGTTCGCGAACTGGAAAATCTCGTCCGCCGCCTTGCCGCACTTTACCCGCAGGACGAAATTTCTAGCGAAATCATAGACATAGAGTTAAGTTCCGCCCAACGGTCGCCGGATCAGGACGGCAGTGGACGCTTTTCCGAAGAGTTTACGATCGGCCAGGCGGCCGAGCAGTATTTGCAGCGCTATTTCAAGGCATTCGGCGACCAGCTTCCCCCAGCCGGCCTCTACCAGCGCATCCTGGAGGAAGTCGAGCACCCCCTGATCCTTGCATCGATGACCGCCACGCGCGGCAACCAGATAAAGGCAGCCGAATTGCTCGGTCTCAACCGCAATACGCTGCGCAAGAAAATTCGCGAACTTGGCGTCAACGTCTACAGGGCGTCGAAGCCGGATTAGCACCAGGATTCCAGCCGGCGGATCGAATAGCTGGGTACTACCGAGGCCATGCACGCTGAAAGATTTCCGTCCGGCGTGGAATTGTTGCATAATCGCCACAATGCGCTGCATACATCCGGTTTGATTTCCGGTTCCCGATGGCAATATGGCGATACAGATACCGACAATGAAAGCGCCGCTTTTCAGCGAGACCTCCGCTCGAGAGGGCCGACGGCTGCTTGCGCTGCCCGGCGTGGTGACGATTGTCGGCGCGCTGATTGCGGCTGGCGTATCTTTCGCCATTCTTGTCGGCGCAACCCCGATAGCGCCCGATGCGACGGCAACGCTGACGTTGATTGCGCTCAACGCGGCCTTTATCTTGCTTCTCATCGCGCTGGTCAGCCGCGAGGTCCATCGGATCGTGATGGCGAGGCGCAGGGGCAGGGCGGCCTCCAAGCTGCATGTGCGCATCGTCACGATGTTCGCGCTAGTCGCGGCGATCCCCGCCATCATGGTCGCGATCGTCGCCTCGATCACGCTCGATATCGGGCTGGACCGCTGGTTTCAGATACGCACCAAGACGATCGTCAACTCCTCTCTGGCCATAGCCGACGCCTATGTGCAGGAAAATGCGAGGAACCTTCAGGGCACGACATTGTCGATGGCATATGACCTCGACAGCGCCCGCACGCTCTATGGCCTCGACCGCACCGGGTTCCTCGATTTGTTGAGCAAGGAGGCGACCGGGCGTGGGCTTGCGCATGCCGCTCTCGTCAAGCCGGACGGCTCTTTCGTCATGAGCGCAAAGACCGATGCGGATTTTGGCATGCCGGAACCGCCCGAAGGGGCCATGTCCACAGCCGCCAACGGCCAGCCGCTGCTGATTGAGCCCAAGACACGCAACATCATGGGCGCCATCATCAAGCTGCGCGACATAGAAGGACTCTATCTCTACACGATCCGGCTGGTCGATCCGGAAGTGATCAAGGCGCGCCAGATCGTCCGGTCCAATACGGACGAATACAAGGGGTTGGAGGCCAACCGGCGAACCTCGCAGGTGGCGTTCGCGCTGCCGTATCTGTCGTTGACGCTGATAATCATCCTGTCGGCCATTTGGACCGGCATCGCCGTCGCGGACCGGCTGGTTCGGCCTATCCGCCAGCTTATCGGCGCGGCTGACGAGGTGGCGACTGGTAATCTGGATGTATCCGTGCCTGTGCGGCAGTCGGACGGCGATGTCGCATCGCTCGGCGACACCTTCAACACGATGCTGCTCGAACTGAAATCGCAACGCAACGAGATACTCTCGGCCAAGGACCTGATCGACGAGCGCAGGCGGTTTTCGGAAGCCGTTCTGGCTGGCGTGACCGCCGGTGTCATCGGCGTGGATTCCGACGGCATCGTCACCATCGTCAACCGCTCCGCCGAAACCATGCTCGGGATTTCCGCACAGGCGGCCGTCGGGCAAAACCTTTCCACGCTGATGCCCCATGTCGGGCGCGTCTTCGAGATCGGGCGCAATTCCGGCAAGCCAGTCTATCGCGAACAGGTGACTTTCTACCGGGCCGGGGCCGAACGCACCCTGAGCGTCCAGATCACCATCGAGGAGGAGGAGGTCGAGGAAGAAGGCAAATCCTACGTCGTCACCGTCGATGACATCACCGATCTCGTCCAGGCGCAGCGCACTTCCGCGTGGGCAGACGTCGCGCGGCGCATCGCCCATGAGATCAAGAATCCGCTGACGCCGATCCAACTTTCGGCCGAGCGCATCAAGCGGCGCTACGGCAAGGTCATCACCGAGGATCGCGAGGTCTTCGATCAATGCACCGACACCATTATCCGACAGGTCGAGGATATCGGCCGCATGGTCGACGAATTCTCTTCCTTCGCGCGCATGCCCAAGCCGGAGATGAAAGTCATAGACCTTCGCGAGCCGCTTCGGGAAGCGTCGTTCCTTGTCGAGGTCAGCCGTGCCGATATCTCCTTCGAGCGCGTTTTCGGCGACGAGGCGCTGAAAGGCACGTTCGACAGTCGGCTACTGTCGCAGGCGTTCGGCAACATCATCAAGAATGCGGCCGAAGCGATCGACGGCCGCGAGGACGACGACACGCGCGGCGTCATCCGCATCAAGGCCGGGCACGAAAACGGCGCTATGCGGGTCGACGTGATGGACAATGGCAAGGGGTTGCCGCGCGAGAATCGTCAAAGGCTGCTCGAGCCCTATATGACAACGCGCGAGAAAGGCACCGGCCTTGGCCTCGCCATCGTCAAGAAGATCGTAGAGGACCATGGCGGTAAACTTGAACTCCATGATGCGCCAGCGGATTTTTATGGCGGGCAAGGCGCGATGATCAGCGTGATCCTGCCACCTGCCGCGGCGGCGCGCGGCGCATCCGTTCCGGCACGCGAACGAGAAACTGAAAAGGTCGATAATGGCGTCTGATATTCTTATCGTCGACGACGAGGAAGACATTCGTGAACTCGTCGCCGGTATCCTGAGCGACGAAGGACACGAAACCCGCACGGCATTCGGTGCCGACAGCGCGCTGGCGGCCATTGCCGACCGGGCGCCGCGGCTCATTTTCCTCGATATCTGGTTGCAAGGCTCGCGGCTGGATGGGCTGGCCCTGCTCGACGAGATCAAGGTCATGCATCCCAATCTGCCGGTGGTGATGATTTCCGGGCATGGCAACATCGAGACGGCGGTATCGGCGATTCGCCGTGGCGCCTATGACTTCATCGAAAAGCCGTTCAAGGCCGACCGGCTGATCCTAATCGCCGAGCGTGCGCTCGAAACGTCGAAGCTCAAGCGCGAGGTATCCGACCTCAAGATGCGCAGCGGCGAAACGTTCGACCTGATCGGCATGTCGTCGGCCATGAGCCAGTTGCGCCAGACCATCGAGCGCGTCGCGCCGACCAATAGCCGGGTGATGATCCTTGGACCGTCCGGTTCGGGGAAAGAACTGGCCGCGCGCGCCATTCACGCCCTTTCTGCGCGCAAGAGCGGGCCATTCGTGGCGGTCAACGCCGCCAATATTACGCCGGAGCGCATGGAAATAGAACTGTTCGGAACCGAATCCAACGGCACCGAACGCAAGGTGGGCGCGCTCGAGGAAGCGCATCGCGGTATTCTCTACATCGATGAAGTGGCCGACATGCCGCGCGAGACGCAAAACAAGATTTTGCGCGTGCTGGTGGAACAGCAGTTCGAGCGGGTAGGGGGCACCAAGCGGGTTAAGGTCGATGTCCGCATCATTTCCTCGACCTCGCAAAATCTGGAAGCGATGATCGCGGACGGGCGGTTCCGCGAGGATCTCTACCACCGCTTGGCGGTTGTCCCCGTAATGGTGCCGGGCCTTGCCGAGCGCCGCGAGGACATTCCTTATCTGGTCGATAATTTCATGAAGCAGATCGCCCGCCAGTCCGGCATCAAGCCGCGGCGCATCGGCGACGACGCGCTGGCCGTGCTGCAGGCGCACAACTGGCCCGGCAACGTCCGCCAATTGCGCAACAACATCGAGCGCTTGATGATTCTGGCGCGCGGCGACGATGTCGATTCGCCGATCACCGCCGATCTGCTGCCGGCTGAAATCGGCGATGTGATGCCGCGCACGCCCAGCCAGTCCGACCAGCACATCATGGCGCTGCCATTGCGCGAGGCGCGGGAACAGTTCGAAAAGGACTATCTCGTCGCCCAGATCAACCGCTTTGGCGGGAATATCTCCAAGACGGCGGAATTCATCGGAATGGAGCGGTCGGCCCTGCATCGGAAGCTGAAATCGCTGGGGGTGTAAGAGCGCCGGCAGACCGGCTGGCCCATGCATTTCTTCGTTACGACGATGGCGGAATCACGTAGAAGAGCCTGATTCTCCGGGGATGAAGCCATGCCGCGCATTGCCTATGTCAACGGGCGCTATGTCGCCCACGCCGATGCTGCCGTGCACATCGAGGACCGCGGATATCAATTCGGCGATGGCGTCTATGAGGTGTGCGAAATATCGCGCGGCTTCATCATCGACATGACCCGGCACCTCGATCGGCTGAACCGTTCGCTCTCCGAACTGGCCATCGAATGGCCCATGGCGCGGGCAGCGCTGGTCGTGGTCATGCGTGAAGTGATCCGCCGGAACCGTGTCGAGAACGGCCTTGTCTATCTTCAGGTAACGCGGGGCGTGGCGAGCAGGGATCATTTCTTTCCATCGCCCGACATCCGGTCGGCCCTGGTGGTCACCGCCAGGAAGATCGATCCGGCATCTTATGTTCGCAAAGCCGAAGCTGGGCTGAAAGTCATCACCGTGCCGGAAAACCGGTGGGACCGGGTCGACATCAAGAGCGTTGGCCTGCTGCCCAATGTGCTGGCCAAACAACAGGCCAAGGAAGCCGGCGCCTACGAGGCCTGGTTTGTCGACAAGCAGGGCATGGTGACGGAAGGCGCTTCGACCAATGCCTGGATCGTCACCAGGGACGGCACTCTGGTCACGCGCCCGGCCGAACATGGAATTCTCCGGGGAATTACGCGCACCACCCTTTTCGACGTGGCAGCCAAGCTCGGACTGAAGATCGAGGAGCGCGGTTTCACGGTGGCCGAGGCCAAGGCGGCGCGCGAGGTATTTATCAGTTCCGCAACCACGCTGGCCATGCCGATCGTAGCGATTGACGGCGACCCGGTTGCCAACGGCCATCCGGGATCAATCACACATTCGCTCCGGCGGGCATTTTTTGACGTTGCGGAAAAAAGTCCAGCCTGATAACCGCAGGGATGGTATCGACGTTAATTTAACTCATTCTGCTGTCGTTTTTGAGAGCGGAGGAGTTTGCAGGATCTAGGACGCCGAATAAATTGGCGCACCGCCCTGCAAACTACGGGGATCGGGCGAAAGATAAGAAAAATGGCGGAACGATCGCAAAATCTTCAGGACCTGTTCCTGAACTCAGTTCGCAAGAGCAAAAACCCCCTCACGATATTTCTCATCAATGGCGTGAAATTGACGGGCGTTGTGACCTCGTTCGATAATTTCTGCGTATTGCTGCGCCGCGACGGCCACTCCCAGCTTGTCTACAAGCACGCCATTTCCACCATCATGCCGAGCCAGCCGGTTCAGATGTTCGATGGTGAAGAAGGCCAGGGCGCCTGATTGGCCCGCAAAAAGGACGGGGACCGTCAGGTCCGCGAAAAAGCTGACAACGCAGCGGGCGAGCGCGCCACGGGACCGACCCGTGCTGTCGTCATCGTGCCGGCGCTGACGCGCCACCAGCACCGCGACGAGGACACCAACCGTCCCCGGTTGATCCGCTCGTCCGAAGCCCGCCACGACGAGGCGGTCGGGCTTGCCCGCGCAATCGACCTCGATCCGGTCCATACGGCCATCGTTACCGTCAACGATCCGCGCCCGGCCACCTTGCTCGGCAGCGGCAAGGTCAAGGAATTTGCCGAGATCGTGAAGGAGACGCAGGCGGAACTGGTCATTGTCGACCATCCGCTGACGCCGGTGCAGCAGCGCAATCTCGAAAAGGAACTCGACGCCAAGGTGCTGGACCGTACCGGGCTGATCCTTGAAATATTCGGCGCGCGCGCCCGCACCAAGGAAGGGACGCTGCAGGTCGAGCTTGCCCATCTCAACTACCAGAAGGGCCGGCTAGTGCGGAGTTGGACCCACCTTGAGCGGCAGCGCGGCGGTGCGGGATTTCTGGGCGGTCCGGGCGAAACCCAGATCGAGGCGGACCGGCGCGCCCTCCAGGACAAGATCGTCAAGCTGAAGCACGAACTGGAGACGGTGCGGCGCACGCGCGACCTGCACCGGGCAAAGCGCAGGAAGGTGCCTTTCCCGGTCGTGGCCATCGTCGGCTATACCAACGCCGGCAAATCGACGCTTTTCAACCGCCTAACCGGGGCGGAAGTGCTGGCCGAGGATATGCTTTTTGCGACGCTGGACCCCACATTGCGCCGGCTGCGATTGCCGCACGGCACGCCGGTGATCCTGTCCGACACGGTGGGCTTCATATCCGATCTGCCAACGCATCTCATCGCCGCGTTCCGCGCCACGCTGGAAGAGGTCGTGGAAGCCGACATCATCTTGCACCTGCGCGATATTTCCGACCCGGATACCGCGGCCCAAGCCGAAGATGTGGAGCATATCCTGGCTGACCTTGGCGTCGACCCCGCCGATCCGAAACGTGTAATCGAGGTCTGGAACAAGATCGACCGGCTCGACGACGGCAATCGGGAGCGGCTGCTGGCCGGGGGCGAACTGGCCGCGCCTTCACCGCCAATCGCCATATCGGCGGTAACCGGCGAGGGGCTGGAAGCGCTGAAGGCTGCCATCGAGGAAAAGGTTTCGGGCGAACTGCAACCGGTAACGGTGATGCTGGCGCCGGCTGAACTGGGGCTTGTCGACTGGCTCTACCGCAATGGCGATATTGTTTCCCGAACCGACAATGAGGATGGCAGCGTTACGATTACGCTCAATGCGACGCAAAGCGCCCGGGAAGAAATTACGGCGAGATTACATCGTAAAAACAAAGGGTAGGGTCTTTTATTTAAAGCGCTTTGCCTGCTGCCACAGCTCTTCCATTTCTTCCAGCGATGCGCCTCCGAGCGACCTTCCCGATGCTTCGAGCGCCTGTTCGACATAATGGAAACGCGACCGAAATTTGTCATTGGTGCCGCTGAGCGCCGCTTCGGAATCGAGCGTCAGGTGCCGACCGAGATTGACGAGCGCAAACAGCGTGTCGCCGAACTCATCCTTGATCGAAGCCTGGTCGCCTTTGGCCAGGGCTTCGCGTAACTCGCCGATTTCTTCCTCGATCTTGTCGAGTATCGGTTCCGCCTCGCTCCAGTCGAAACCAACGCGCGCCGCTTTTTCCTGAAGCTTCAGGGCGCGGGTCAGTGCGGGCAGAGCTAGCGGCACGCTGTCCAGGAAGCCTTTGCCGTTGTCTTCCGGGTCAAGCCCGCGGGCGACGCGCACGGTGCGCTTTTCGGCCTTTTCTTCGGCCTTGATCTTCTCCCACATGCCTTTGGCCATCCCGGCTCTGCGCGCTTTCTCGTCGCCAAAGACATGCGGATGACGCCTGATCATCTTGGTAGTGATGGCCTGTACAACATCCGGGAACGTGAACTCGCCAGCCTCTTCGGCCATGCGCGCGTGATACACCACCTGCAACAGCAGATCGCCCAACTCGTCGCGCAGATCGTCGAGATCGCCACGCGCTATCGCATCGGCGACTTCGTACGCTTCCTCGATCGTATAGGGGGCGATGGTCGAAAAATTCTGCTCGACGTCCCACGGACAGCCGGTGTCCGGCGCGCGCAACGCCGCCATGATCTCGATCAGCCGGGAAATCTCAGAGGAGGGCTTCATGGCCGGGATGCTACTGCGGCAAGTGGGCCAACGCCAATGCCGTCAGCGCGAGCACTCAGCTTGTCCACAAGCCTGAAAGAGACATCCTACTCGGCCCATACGAAAGTCGCATAAGATAGATTATGGAACTGAACGATGTTTGATGAATGCAGAAGTAGCCCGGCTTTTGGGCCCTGATCGCCGAATTTGGTCGGCGTTCCTCGATAACCTCAATAGTCGCCTGAAGCGCTGGCGTTCGATCTATCAGGCAACCCTGTCGATAAGCCGTCAAGCGTCGCGGTATGGAAGCTCGATAGTCATGCCATCATAAGCCGGCTCGACGTGGCTCGGCGTGTCCGCCGCGACAGCCGAATAATCGAGCGGTACGTGCATGTGTGTAAGCACCGCCTTTTTCGGTTTCAGCCTGTCGATCCAGTCAAGAGCCTCATCAAGCGACAGATGGCTGGGATGCGGCTGAAGTTGCAGCGCATCGATTATCAGAACGTCCAGTTCATGCAGGCGTTCGACCGTTGCATCGGGGAAATCGCTGACGTCGGGGCAATAAGCTAGTGAGCCAATACGGAAACCCAAGGAGATTATGTCGCCGTGAACCTGCGGTAGCGGTTCAAGGGTGAGGGTGCCGCCCTCGCCTTCGATGCGTACCGGTTTGGCGTGATCTATACGGTGCGGCTTGAGTATCGGCGGGTATGAACTGCCGGGAGGCGTCTCGAAACAATAGCCGAACGCGGCATACAACCGTTCCATGGTGGAATCGTCGGCATGGATGTCGATGCGGTGGCGCTGCTGCAGAACGTAGCCGCGCAAATCGTCGATGCCGTGAATGTGGTCGGCATGCGGATGCGTATAGACGACGGCATCGATGCGCTCGGCCGCCGCCATCAGCATTTGCGAGCGGAAATCGGGGCCGGTATCGATAACAACGACCGTCTTGCCGCCTGTCGGGGAAATGCGCTCGACAAGGGCTGCCGCCCGCATGCGCCGGTTCTTCGGGTTAGCTGGATCGCAAGCGCCCCAATCGCCGGTGATGCGCGGCACGCCCGGAGATGAGCCGCAACCGAGGATGGTGAGGCGCAGGAGGTCGCTCACGGAGCGAAGTTCCGGGCGTCGGGACGCGGCATTTTGGTGAACAGCCGAAAGAAATTATCGGTGGTGATTTCAGCGATTTCGAGGTCGCTGACACCAATCGTCTGCGCCAGTACCGTGGCCGTCTGCGCGACGAAGGAAGGTTCGTTGCGCTTGCCGCGGAACGGGACCGGGGCCAGATAAGGCGCGTCGGTTTCCACTAGCAGCCTGTCACGCGGCACGTCTGCCGCGATGGCGTGCAGTTCGGCCGAATTCTTGAAGGTCAAAATGCCGGAAAAAGAGACGTAGCCGCCGAGCGAAACGCCCACCTCGGCCAGCCGGCGGCCCGACGAAAAGCAGTGCAGAATGAAGGGGAACGCGCCCTTCCCTGTTTCTTCCTCGAGGATGGCGGCCATGTCGTCATCGGCGGCACGGGCATGGATCACCAACGGCAAACCGGTCATGCGAGCGGCGGCGATATGGGTGCGCAAGCCCTGCGCCTGGGCATCGCGCGGCGCCTTGTCGTAGTGATAATCGAGGCCAGCCTCGCCGATCGCCACGACTTTCGGGTGGGCGGCCAGTCGCACCAATTCGTCGGCGGTTACGTCCAGTTCCTCGTCCGCATTATGTGGGTGCGTGCCGACAGAGCAATAAACAGCATCGAATTGCTCGGCGACTTCAAGGATCTGTGGAAATTTCTTGACCCGTGTCGAGATCGTTACCATGCGCCCGATCCCGGCCGCGAGGGCGCGCGCGACGATTGCCTCGCGTTCGTCGGCGAAATCCGGGAAATCCAGATGGCAATGGCTGTCGACCAGCATCATCAAGCTTCTGCTGCGGGTTCAACATAGCGCGGAAACACCGGCGTCGGTGCCGGCAGCGGCACGCCGGAAGCCAGCGCGCGCGCATCCCCGACGTCCGCCAGGTTGCGGCACTCGTCGGGCACGGCCAGCAAGTCGAGCAGCTTTGCAGCCGAAGCCGGAATGAACGGCTGGCATAGGATGGCCACACGCCGGATCGTCTCGGCCGTTGTCCAGAGCACCGTTTCCATGCGAGCCGGATCGGTCTTCTTCAACGCCCATGGCTCCTGCGCCGCGAAATAGCGGTTGGCCTCGGCAACGACGGCAAAGATCGCGGCCAGCGCCAGATGGATCCCCTGCTCCGCCATTGCCTTGCGCGCGGTGGCGAGCGCGGCGGTCGCCTGATCGAGAATGGCCTTGTCGGCCTCCGTCAGTTCGCGGCGTTTTGGTACGACGGCACCGCAGTTCTTGGCGATCATCGACAGCGACCGCTGTGCGAGGTTGCCGAGATCGTTGGCAAGATCGGCATTTGTGCGGTTGACGATGGCTTCATGACTATAGCTGCCGTCCTGACCGAAGGGCACTTCGCGCAGGAAGAAATAGCGGACCTGGTCGAGGCCGTAGTGCTCGACCATCGTGAAAGGATCGATGACGTTGCCGAGCGACTTCGACATCTTCTCGCCGCGGTTGAACAGGAAGCCGTGGCCGAAAACGCGCTTCGGCAATTCGATGCCGGCCGACATCAGGAAGGCTGGCCAGTAGACTGCGTGGAACCGCACGATGTCCTTGCCGATGATATGCGCATCGGCTGGCCAAAAGCCCCATTTCTCATCATTTTCATCGGGATAACCGATTGCGGTGATGTAGTTCGTCAGGGCATCCACCCAGACATACATGACGTGCTTTTCATCGCCTGGAACCGGCACACCCCAGTCAAAGGTGGTGCGTGAGATCGAAAGATCCTTCAATCCGGATTTGACGAAGCTCATGACCTCGTTGCGCCGCTCCGATGGCCCGATGAAGCCGGGTTGATCCTCGTAGAGCGCCAGAAGCCGGTCCTGATAGGCGGAAAGGCGGAAGAAGTAGCTTTCCTCTTCGACCCACTCGACCGGCGTTCCCTGCGGGCCATAGCGGACCTTGTCGGCGCGAACCTCGGTTTCGTCCTCGCCGTAATAGGCTTCGTCGCGCACCGAATACCAGCCGGCGTAGCCGCCCTTGTAGATGTCGCCGTTCGCAGCCATGGCCTTCCAGATGGCCTGGGAGGCGCGGTAGTGGCGCTCTTCCGTCGTGCGGATGAAATCGTCGTTCGACGCCCCCAGCACCTTTGCCATCTGCTGGAACTCGGCGGTGTTGCGGTCGGCCAGTTCGCGTGGGGAAATGCCTTCCTTCTTGGCCGTTTGGAGCATCTTGATGCCGTGCTCGTCGGTTCCGGTCAGGAAGAAGACATCCTTGCCCTCCAGCCGCTGGAAGCGGGCAAGGGCATCAGTTGCGATCAATTCATAGGCATGACCGATATGCGGCTTGCCGTTGGGATAGGAAATCGCCGTGGTGATATAGTATTTTTCGCGTGACATGATCGAACCGTTTTAAATGCCGGATGAAAGGAGGTCGCGGTGGGATAGCGCATCGGAATTGCCGGCGCTACCCGAGAGGCAGTTGCGATCACATTCGCATCGCGGTGTTCAGGCGGTCAATCATCATCAATGCGTGCTGCTTCTTGTCGAGATTATACGTCTCGGTCTCGGATATCGCGTTCAACGCTTCCTGCCAAGTATCCGCCAGCGCTTTGGCGCGGCCGATGGACCCTGCTTGCGCCGCCGTTCTCGCCGCGTCCGACAACAGGTCGAGGGCCCGGCGGTTGAAGATGTCGAAGGCGATTGCGCCGTCGCGGCCCGACACGCCTTCGGCAATGCGATAGGCGCCGGTCATGTCGAGCTTCCGAGCCGCGAGCAGACCGTCCAGCGCTTCGGCAATTTCGATCCCGCCATATTGCGCCAGTAAGATCGCGGTGCGTACGCTGCCCCCTGCCCGCCTGGCCAACGCCTCCTGTGCGGCAAGATCGGCCGGCAGCGGCTGGCCTGTGGCATCCAGCACCTGCATCAGTTCATCGGGGGCAAGCGGGGCCAGCCGCACAAGTTGGCAGCGGGACCGGATGGTTGGAAGCAGGCTTCCGGGCGCATGCACCACCAGAATGAAAAGCGTGCGCACCGGCGGCTCTTCAAGATTCTTCAGTAACGCATTGGCCGCATTGGTGTTCATGTCATCGGCGGGATCGATGATTACCACCCGGTAGCCGCCGTCATGCGAAGTCATCGACAAAAAGCGATTGACCTTGCGGATTTCGTCGACCGTTACGACCGTCTTGAAGGACTTGCTTTTTTCGTTCATCGGCCGGGTCAGGTGCAGAACCGCCGAATGCGAACCGGTGGCGATCTGCCGGAACAGGGAAGACGACGGATCGGGAACGGCCAGTGTCTCGGGCGCTGCTTCGGCGTTAGGGTATTTCAGCAGATGATGCGCCAGATGAAAGGCGAACGTCGCCTTGCCGATGCCGACCGGTCCGGCGATGAGCAGGGCATGCGGCAGTTTGCCGGCCCTGTACGCCGCAGTCAGCATGGCAGCCGCTTGTGCATGCCCGACCAGCAGGGCCGTCTCGGACGGTTCCGGCACGCCGTCCAGCGTATCGTGCTGCTCGGGGGCTATCCGCTCGAAACTCATGCCAGCGCGTTTCCTTGCGGCTGCGCAAGCAGGTGCCGTTCAAGTGCGGCGAAAGCTGCTGCCGTGACCTCGTTGTCGACAATCTCGGCCGATGCCGCCGCATCGATGACGACGCAGCGCTCCGGCTCGGCTTCGGCGATGGCCAAAAATGCCTCGCGCCGCCGCTGATGGATCGAGAGCGTCTCTTTTTCGAAGCGGTCGGCGACGGCTTCCTCGCCTCGCCTGGCGGTCGCTCGCGCCAGCCCTTCCGCCGGGTCGATGTCGAGAATAAGCGTCAGATCGGGCACGGTTCCATGTACCGCCACGCGCTCCAGGGCGTCCATGAAGCCGGCATCCAGACCGCCGGTTACCCCTTGATAGACGCGCGAGGAATCCATGAACCGGTCGCACAGAACGATTGCGCCGCGCGCGAGCGCCGGCCGTATCAGTTGCTCGACATGGTCGGAGCGCGCCGCCGCGAAAAGTAGCGCCTCCATCTCAGGTCCGAGCGGTTCGGCGGCACCAGACAAGATTACGTGGCGAACCGCCTCGGCCCCCGGCGAGCCGCCCGGCTCGCGGGTTACGACGACATCATATTTCTTGGCGCGAAGTTTTTTCGCCAGCAGACCGATCTGTGTCGATTTGCCGGCCCCTTCCCCGCCTTCGAAAGTGATGAAAACGCCTTTTGCCAAGCGACCGATCCTAACCTTGCGGAGACCGTCATAGTCCGCGCTGCCCGAAAGGTCCACGGCGGTTGTTTCTATCGAAGCCAGCCGATTGCCAGTTCTTCCGCGGCATCGAGGGCGCGGCTTGGCAGCGACCCGACATTGACGGTTTCGCCCGCGAAAAGCGGCGTTTCCTGGCTCAGTGTATCGCCGATCCACACGCGGAGCGAACCGACGGGCTGCCCCTGTTCGACCGGCGCGGTCAAGGGACCATTATAGACGATCCGCGCCGTCATCTTGTCGCGATTGGTGATCGGCAAAAAGATATCGATCGGCCCCTTCGCTTTCAAGGGCACAGTGGATCGAGTCCCGCCGAACACTTCGGCTTCGCCTACCACTTCGTCCTTGGCGAATATCTCGGTTTTCTCGAAGGAGCGCAGTCCCCATTCCAGCAGTTTGCGGGCTTCTTCCGCACGCTCCTTGTCGTTGGCAAGACCGCTCATCGCGGCAATCACCCGCTTGCCGCGCTGGCTGGCCGAGCCGACGATGCCGAATCCGGATTGCTCGCTAGCGCCGACGGCCAGGCCGTCCGCGCCGATATCCATGGCCAGAAGCGGATTGCGGTTCCTCTGGAAAATCTTGTTCCAGGTGAAATCCTTCTGCCCGAAATACCGGTAGAGATCGGGATACTCGCGCCAGATATGCATCGAGAGAAGGGTGAGATCCCTCACGGTCGTCTGCTGTGCGTCCGCCGGCAGTCCGGTCGAATTGGCAAAGACTGAGTTCTGCAGCCCGATTTTGCGCGCGCGCTCTGTCATCTGGCGCGCGAAATTGTCTTCGGAACCCGCGATCCCCTCGGCGATGACGATGCAGCCGTCATTGGCTGCCTGCACCGCTACGCCCTGGATCAAATCCTCCAGCCGGATGGTAGACTTGATCTTCGCAAACATGGTGGACGTGCCCGAAGGGGCGCCGCCCGTTCGCCACGCATTTTCGCTGACGACGAAGGTATCGTCGAGCTTCAGCCGGCCTGTCTTGATAGCGTCGAATGTCACCTCCAACGTCATCAGCTTGGCGAGCGATGCCGGCTGGATGATCTTGTCGGCGTCCTTGAAGAAAAGCACGGTGCCGGTTTCGGCGTCGATCATGAAAGCCTGGGCGGCCTTCGTCTCGAAGAGCTGGGCCGAGGCCGGCCCGGCTGACAGGCAGGACAGCAAGAGGCAAAGAAGAGCAACAGGAGCTAGAGCCTTGGACCGAAAGGCGGAATCGGCTTTCCGGTTATTCCAATGCTTGAAGCCGCCGAAGCCCAAAGGTCAATCGCGCACGGCAAGAGCGTCGGGCGCACCATGCGACCATGCCGCCTGCAGCAAGTCATCAACGGTGCCGTGACCGTCGGCATAGAGGTTCACCGAATACCAGATTTTGCCGTCGTGCTGCAGCCGCTGCACTTCGGTCTTGCCGAAGCCGGCAAGCTGCGAGGCGATGTTCGCGGCTTCAAGCGCGTCGTCATAGGAGCCTGCCGCCACATAGTCGCCAGATCTGGCGCTGTCGGCGAGCGTCGCTTTTCTCCAATCGGGTTGCCCACCCTGGTCCAGGGCGGCGAACGCGCTTGCCGCCTGCGGCTTGCTCTCCTCGGCATAGGACAATGAGGCCACGGCGAACGGTACCGTGGGCACCAGTGCGGGCCGCTGCGGCACGATCGGACCGAAGTCGGGCAGCGGCGCGAAGCCGAATGCCTGTGCGGCCATGACCGGCCCGTCCGAAAAAGCCGGCTGCGAATTCGTCAACTGGCCCGGAAATGGCGCTGCCGGTGCATTTGCCGCGCCACTCGGCGTCGAGCCGTTCATGGCAATCATCACGCCGGTCGGCAGACCGTCGGACGGATCGGGAGCCCTGCTTCCGGGATGGTACGACGCCATCAGAAACTGGTCGTCATGGCCGTCGAGCGGTGCGCGGCCGACATATTCGACCTTAACCTTGGTCGTACCGGAATGCGCATAATCGAGCATGTCTGCGGCTCGTTCCGACAGGTCGATGATCCGCCCGTGTGCATAAGGGCCGCGATCGTTGACGCGTACGATGACGGAGCTTCCGTTCTTCAAATTGGTTACCCGCGCGTAGCTGGGCAAGGGCATTGTCGGATGCGCGGCCGTCAAATGGGTCATGTCGTAGACTTCGCCATTGGCGGTCAACCGGCCGTGGAACGCATCGCCATACCAGGAGGCCGCGCCGATCTTGGTGTAGCCTTTATCTTCCTTGGGATAGTACCATTTGCCGCGTACCTGATAGGGCTTGCCAGTCTGATCGCGGCCACCGCCGCGTCTCACATCGGTCTTGCTCAAGGTCACGCGCGGGCTGGCTTTGACGCCATATTCGGACTCGGCGAAATATTCTTTCGAGTGCGTCTTTTTGTTGACCGCCACTTGCGGTTGCTGGCTGGCGCAGGCGACCAGCAAAGCCGCCGACCCGGCAAGCAACGCAAAAACGGAAACGCGGCGGAGATGCAGGCGCGCCGATGTCTGCATGTTCTGATTGTCCCCTGCCCGTCGTAAATGCCTGTCGACGCCAAAAACCGCGACTCAGACATTCCCGCAGGATGTTTGAGCAGCGTGCGCCCCATTCCTTCTATACAGGAAGTTCTTATGACGCCCTTAACCGACTATGTCCGGAAGCGGGCAAGATTGTGGCAGGTGCTTGGCGAAGCGAGCGCCGGTAAACCGGAGGCGTTCGCCGATGGTCCCACCTATTGCACAATACGACCAGAGGCTTCGCGATCGCGCTCATAACGCCGCGCAAGCGGAAACGGCGGCAGCCATGTTTCGCGGCGGATGGTCCACAGTTCGTATGTCGGCGCGAACTGGTCAGGGGCGTCCAGAGATCCCAGGCTCACCTCGATTTCATCGTCCGTGCGTGCGTAAACGGACGAGCCGCAACGAGGACAGAAAAACCGCCCGGCATAGTCGCGTGTTTCACCCTCGATTGTCACCGCGTCCTGAGGGAATATCGCGGAAGCGTGGAAAAGCGCGCCGTGGTGCTTGCGGCAGTCGAGACAGTGACAGAGGCCGACCCGATACGGACGCCCCGACGCCACAATTCGAACGTCACCGCACAGACAACCGCCCGTAATCCGGTTCATACCGCCTATCCTCCTTGCAAAATAAGCGCCCCGATAGAGATGGCGATCTGTACCAGGCACACGGATGGCGGAGGGAGTGGGATTCGAACCCACGGTGAGCTTGCACCCACGCCGGTTTTCAAGACCGGTGCCTTAAACCGCTCGGCCATCCCTCCGATCCGCAAGCTGTATGCTTGAAGCTGCGTCCGTTTTCAAGAAGCACGCTGCATCGATCGGCCGTTCGCCATGCCATGATTGGCGCCGGAAGCCAGCGAACCCTTCAGGAATTGTCGGCCGGTCTTGATTTTTTCGGCATACTATGATGATTTCCCGCGCCATGAGGACATTTTGCCTTGCAGCCCTTGCTTTGCTGACATTGGGCCTTCCGGCCCACGCGATGGACACGCGGCTGCGCGCCGGTTTGCTGAAGCTCGATCCGCAGACGCGACTTGAACAGCGCTGCGACGCCGAAGTGCTCGACCGTATCACGCACGACAAGGCTGGCTATTCGGCGGATCGCGTCGTGGCCTATGCCTTCGCCACGCCGGAGATGAGCGATAATTCGATCAAGAGTCCGGGCGCGGCGTTTCGCAGTAAAGGTCAGTGGTACAGGCTGAAATTCAAATGCCAGACGGCTCCCGACCATATGAAAATCGTACAATTTCGCTATCGCATCGGGGATCAGATTCCGCTTAGCGACTGGTCGAAATATAATTTGTATCCATAGATCCTGATCCAAGGCCTACGTCGCCGCTCTCCCTGAAAATTGCTGGCAATCCTTGGCCGACTTGTGCAAATAACCCATGGCGTCTTGCTCGGCTGATGGTCCGTCCAACGCTTGAACGTGTGGTCGTGCAGGCATTACCGCGGCACTTCACGGATCAATGAACTGACGGAAGGCAATCGGGCGATGGAGATTTTCACAGCGGCGGGTTTTACGGCATTGCTGCAAGTCATTGCCATCGATCTCGTGCTGGCTGGAGACAATGCCATCGTTATCGGCCTCGCCGCTGCGGGCTTGCCGGCCGAACAGCGAAAGAAAGCCATCCTTATCGGCGTGCTGGCGGCGACTGTGCTGCGGATCGGGTTCGCTGCCGTCACCGTCAAGCTGTTGGCTGTCGTCGGGTTGCTGCTTGCCGGCGGCATCCTGCTTTTGTGGGTTTGCTGGAAGATGTGGCGCGAATTGCGCACCTCGCACGCCGACGAGCAGGAAGCCACGGAGGCTCTGTCCAATTCCGGCACGGGCAACGGTCGGTCGGCCGCGGGCAAGCCGCGCAAGACGTTGATGCAGGCGGCAATGCAGATCGTCATTGCCGATGTCTCCATGTCTCTGGACAATGTGCTGGCGGTTGCCGGTGCTGCCCGCGACCACCTCTCGGTGCTGGTTATTGGCCTGGTCCTGTCGATCGGTCTGATGGGACTTGCGGCGAGTTTCATTGCCAAGCTTCTGCATCGCCATCGCTGGATCGCCTATATCGGCCTGCTGATCATCCTCTATGTGGCGCTCGACATGGTGTATCGGGGCGTCGTGGAAGTATGGCCGCACGTTAACGGCGTGGTCGGCTGACCCGCTGACCTGTGCGGGCGTCGCTCAGGCGAGCGCCGCGTCGACGATACGGAATTGCACCGTCTTGTTGCCGTTCCAGTAGTTGCCGGACAGCGAGCCGGCAACGTGGACGGTCTTGCCGCGATTGTTGAACAGGAAATTCCCAAGCGCCGTATCCGCCGCGCGAAAGGCCATGGCCTGCACCCGCCCGCCGCTGGCTGATTGCAGTTCGACACGAATGTGATTGGTGCCGACCAGCCGCGCATCGGCCACCCTATGACGAGGCAGGACAAATACTGGCGAAACATGCCCTGCCCCGAACGGTCCCGCCTTTTCGAGCGCATCCAGCAGAGCAAGCATTGCGCCTTCCGCGGCAAGGGCGGCATCAATGTGCAGCGCCTCCTCATCCTGTAGACGGAACACGTCGGCCGCCGCCTGCTCTTCGAAAAAGGCCCTGAGCGCACCGAGTTTCTCTCGTTCGACCGTAATGCCGGCAGCCATGGCGTGGCCCCCACCCTTGACGATCAGCCCGGCATCCGCCGCTGCCCGCACCAGACGGCCGAGGTCGAAGCCGGCGACCGAACGGCCCGAGCCCGTTCCCGTGCCGCTCCCGTTGAACGCGATAGCAAAGGCCGGGCGGCGGGCATGGTCTTTCAGGCGCGACGCGAGCAGGCCGACAATGCCTGGATGCCAGGCGTCGCTGGCGGTGACGACAACCGCTGGCCCATTGCCGCCGGCAAGCTCGGCATCGGCCTCGGCGCGGGCTTGCGCCAGCATCTCCTGTTCCATTGCCTGCCGCTCTTGGTTGAGACGGTCGAGTGTTTCTGCAATGGTTTGCGCCTCCACCGGATCGTCGGTGGCAAGCAGCCGGCTGCCCAATGCAGCGTCGCCAATACGTCCCCCGGCATTGATGCGAGGCCCGATCAGGAAGGCCAGGTGAAACGGGCCTATCGGCTCGCCGATGCGCGCGACCCGCGCCAGGGCCGCCAATCCGGCGTTCTGTTGCTGGCGTATGACCTGCTGTCCCTTGACGACAAAGGCACGATTGACACCGGTGAGAGGCACCACGTCGCAGACGGTTGCCAAGGCCACCAGATCGAGCAGGCCCAGAAGATCCGGCTGCGCCGCGTCGGGAAGACTGGTGCGCAGGACCTTTGCCGTCTGCACCAAAGCGAGAAAAACGACGCCGGCTGCACACAGATGCCCCTGCCCTGAAAGATCGTCCTCGCGGTTGGGATTGACCACGGCGCGCGCCGCCGGCAACGGTCCGCCGACCTGATGGTGGTCGAGCACGACGACATCAGCCCCGGCAGCATTGGCGGCGTCGATGGAAGGGGCGCTGTTGGTGCCGCAATCGACGGTCACGATCAAGGTGGCGCCACGCGAAACGAGATCGCGCATCGCTTCCGGGTTCGGGCCGTAGCCTTCGAAAATGCGGTCGGGGATGTAGATTTCCGACGGCACGTCGAAATGCGCGAGAAACCGCTTCAGTAGCGCCGACGAAGCAGCGCCATCGACGTCATAGTCGCCGAAGATCGCCACTTTTTCCCGCCGCACGATGGCTTGGGCGATCCGAGCCGCTGCCTTTTCCATGTCGGTCACGGAGGCAGGGTCGGGCAGCAGTTCGCGGATCGTCGGATCAAGGAAGCGTGCCGCATCGGCAGCGCTGACGCCGCGTCCGGCCAGCACACGCGCGACGATGTCGGGCACGCCCTGCCCCTGCGCTATCGCCAGCGCCACCATGTCTTGCCTTTCGGTCAGTCGGTGCTGCCAGGAAACACCGGTTGCCGAGCGCCGGACATCGAGAAAGAAACGCTTTTCGCCGGTCATGCGTGAGGTCGTCTGTGAATCGCCATGCTGCACAATAGGCGACACGCCAACGGGACGGTATCCGTATTCGACGCCTTTGCGCATCCGGAAAGAACACGGCGCCACAAGGGCGCTAAAATAGCCAACCTTTTCAACAGAGAATTTCCGCAACTCCTTGCAAATCATGGAGTTGCGTTGACCATATCGTTTTTTGTGTCCATAGTATCAACCTGATTTGTTGGGTAAATAGTATGGTAAGACACAAACTCACTGATGCTAAAATCAAGGGCGCTAAGCTGCCCTGCGTCATGTCGGACGGCGGCGGACTCTATATAAGAGTGCACGCCGGTGGCAGCAAAAGTTGGTTTTTCATATACCGCAGAAACGGCCAGCGACGCGAACTTGGACTCGGCGGCTTCGCTGGTACGGCTCCGGTTAGCTTAGCGAAGGCCCGCGAAAAGGCAGATGCGTTTCGCCAGATACTCGCGGATGATCGCGACCCTTATGCAGAGCGGCTCGCGGCAAAGGCGCAGCGAGTGACGTTCGGCGATCTGGCCGAAACCTACATGCGCGAGAAGAACGAATGGACAGCGCACACCGAAAGGGAATGGCGGCGGCATCTATTGGAGCACTCGGCCAAGCTCAAGACCGTTGCCGTCGCGTCGATCAACACCGAACTGGTAGAGGCCACACTGCGCCCCTTATGGGATACGAAGCCAGCCACAGGCCAGCGTGTGCGCGGCAAGATCGAATCCGTTCTCGATTATGCGACGGCCAAGAAACTGCGCGTCGGTGATAATCCGGCAAGGTGGTCCGGCCATTTGGAGCATATACTAAAAGCGGCCAGCCGTGTCACGGGCGACAATCACGCTGCCCTGTCCTATAATGGTGTTGCAGCCTTCCTTCGCGCCCTAGACGCCACCACAGCAGCACAGTGCCTCCGGTTTGTCATCCTAACCGCCTGCCGAAGCGGCGAGCACGAGAGGCGAAATGGGCTGAAATAGACATGGAGGCCGCGCTATGGTCGATTCCGGACGAACGAACAAAGACTGGCAAACCGCTCGTCGTGCCGCTGTCTGATTCCGCCATGGCTGTCCTACGCGCCCTGCCGCGAGGAGAAGGCTACATTTTCGACGGTGTTCGCAAAGGCCGGCCAATCGGCAACTCGGCGATGCGGTCCTTTACCGGCGCGGCGGGCTGCACTGTTCACGGCTTCCGATCCAGCTTCAGGGACTGGGCCGGCGAGGAAACCAGCCACCCGCGCGAGATCGCGGAATGGTCGCTAGGCCACAAGGTGGGTGGCGAAGTGGAGCGTGCATATCGGCGCGGCGACGCGCTGGAGAAGCGGCGACAGCTTATGGGTGAGTGGGCGACCTACTGCGCATCATAAATAATTCCTGACGCGGACGATTTTTTTATTCCGCCAGTTGACACTGGATTCCGAGTCGCTCCCTGTGGACGTCACGGTTATCAAAACCGCTAGTGCCACGCGCACTGATTCTACAGCACTGCCGCAGCGCCGAGTTGCGGGAACCAGCCTGCAGTAACAAGGCCAACAGGCCACCCCACACACATTTCTAAATCGAGTCGAACTGCGTCCGAAATCCGTTTCGGCGCGAGAGGAGCCATCATGATTCACGCGAACGACAACGTTCTCGTTTCACTCAACGACGCCGCGCACATGACCAGCATGTCGCGGTCGATGCTTAATAAGTACCGCGCAGATGGGCGCTTCCCTAGTTCCGTGCAGTTGGGAGAGCGGCGCGTCGCATTTTTGAAAACTGAAGTATCTGCCTGGATTGACCAGCGCATTGCCGCGAGGGCAGCGGCGTGAACGGCATTGGCCACAACTCTTATGTTGCTAGCAATTTAAACCACCACCACCACAAAAAGAGCCGCACCAAGACGGCCAGCACTTACTACCACCCCACAGGGAACCAAAACATTGAAAATCTTATCTATCCGACCGCTACCGCATGGTGGCGGAGAGAGGAATCTCGCGCGTTTTGACGTCGAGATCAGCGAGCACCTGCGGCTCTATGGGCTGCTGTTGCGGCAATGGCCAGACGGCACTAGGCGCATTGCATCACCGACCGCCAACGGTCGCCATTTCGCTACGTTCCATTCCGCGCTTGCTGCGGAAATCACGGACTTTGCATCTCAAGCTTACGAGGGCCTCAATGCCGACCACCGCTTCAGCCACTAAATCCAACCCGCTCGTCGATCTCCGCGTCAGCCTGATCGAGAACGGCTATCGCATCATCCCGGTCAAGGGAAAACGTCCCATTATTAAGAAATGGTCGCGTCTGAATATCGACGCCGCGCAGGTCGAAAGCTACACACTCCGGCAATACCCAGACCATGAGAATACCGGTCTGCTTTGCGGCGAACTGGTCGGCGTCGACATTGATGCGCCTGACGCTGGGATTGCCGAAAAGCTGATCGCCCGCTTCATGGAAATCCCTGGCGCACCCGATCTGCCGCGCCGGGTGGGCAAGCCGCCGAAAGTCATGTTCGTATCGCGAGCCAACGAGCCACGGGAGAAGGCTGCGACGCCAGAATTCATAGTCAATGGTCAGAAGCATCAGGTCGAGATTATGGGCATCGGCCAGCAGATAGTAGCCTATGGAATCCACCCCGAGACGCTGCAGCCATACACATGGTCGAACGGCGATCCGCTGACTATTCCCCTCGCTGATCTTCCAGTCATTGCGCCGGAACATCTCGATGCCTTCCGCGCCGATGCAGAAACCATATTGGCAGCAGCAGGCGAACCGGTCCGGAAAGCCGAGCACCCGGCGCGCAAACCGTCCGGTGGCGAATCGTTCTGGACGCGCGTCAACTCCGCATCTCTCGCCAAGGCAGAAGCGTGGGTGCTGACGCTGTTCCCGCATGCCCGACAAGAGGCCGGCACCGGAGCGTGGCGCGTCACGTCGAAAGACCTTGGCCGTTCGTTGGAAGAGGACATCTCGATACACTCTTCGGGTATCCAAGACTTCGGGCGCGAGAAGCCGGAGACGGCGATCCAGTTAGTCTTGGATTACGGTGGCGCACCTACGCCGAAGGATGCTGCATTCTGGCTGTGCGAGCGAATGGGCGTTGAACCCGAAACACTCGGCTGGGAAATTCGAGCGCCGGTCACTATGCGCTTTGGTGCGGCTTCAGCGCATCCAGAAGCTGCGAATGATGACGATCCCGGCGAGGATGAAACGCCCGAGAATATCGAAACGCCTGCAGGGCTTGCAGACCATCTATGCTACCCGCCCGGCGCTGTTGGCGAGTTCGTCCGGTTCATCGAATCGTGCTCGCGGTTTCCGTCGCCGCATCTGGCTTTGGTGTCAGCACTGGCGCTCACGGCAGGGATTGTCGGTCGCAGATACAAAGGACCGACCGGGCTTCGTTCTAATATCTATATCGTCGGTCTGGCGGAATCTGGCTTTGGCAAGGACATAACCATCCGGGCAGCAGAAGCCATTGCCGACAGTACATCAGACGGTGACAAGGTTTCGCAGGCGATCTTCACGGACAAGTTGCGCAGCCTGCCCGGTCTGGCTGGACGATTGCGGCTATCACCTTCCTGCATCTCGACGATCGACGAGTTCGGCAAATTCCTGTCACTTCATACTGGGCGAAACGTGGCGCCCCATAGGGAGGAAATCACCACCGCACTAATGGAACTGACCGGAGCGACACAAGGCACCTGGGGCGGCGCAGAGAAGGCAGGCGGCAACATCGCGCGCATCGTGCAACCTTGCTTTTCCATCCACGGGATTTCCACCCCGTCGACATTCTGGCAGGCGCTTTCTTCCGGCAACATCTCCGAGGGGCTTCTTGGCCGTCTAATACTGATTGACGCCGGGGACACGGAACCGAAGAAGGTTCGCAATCCTTCAGGCTCTCTCGATGCAGTGCCTGAAGAGATAGCGGGCCGGGTAAACGATCTGCTTGGGAACAGCGGCAGCATCTATGGCGCTGGCGCGTTCTACGTCCTGAGCGCGAAGGCCGACGAAAAGCCGTGGCCGATCATTACCGCGGAATTCGCTCCCGGTGTCGATGATCTTTTCGAAGGTTTCGACGACAGGATGCGCGCAATGCGCTCGACCTTGGATCCACAATACCGCCCCATCCTCAACCGCGTTGGCGAGAATGCGGCCAAGCTGGCTCTTATCGTGGCCATCGGTTGCGATCCCAAAGAACCGGTCATCACGGCAGACATCCAGAAGTGGGCGAACGAGGTTGCGGAAGCATCGTTCCTGTCCATCGTCAGGGGATCAGATGACAACATCGCCGACAACGATAAGTCAGCGGAATATCTGCGCGTGCGCCGCATAATTGAGAAGTCAGGCACCAACGGTCTGCAATCCGGAATCATCACGAAGCGGTTGCGCGGAGCCATCGACAAGAGGCGGCTTGAGGACATCAAGGCGTCACTCAGGGAAGCCGGCGAAATCTATTTCGCAAAGCTGGTCGCAGACAGCGGGCAAGTTCAGTTCCGCTTCTGGACTAAGGAAAACTTGCCATCGAGCGCGGAGGTTTTGACCTGACAGCCATGCTCGAAGGCGTGGTCAAGGTATGGCGCAAGGCATGGCCGGTGACCATGGCTTCGCACCCAAGGCATGGCCGGTTTGCTTCGACTGACCATGCCTTGACCATGGCTTTGGCCATACCTTCGAAAGGGGAATATATAATAAAAACAATAATATAATACAAAGGTATGGTCAGAATGTAGAGGGGGTGTCCCACGACGACGTTTCTGCCCGTTTTTGGGGTGTGTGTACCCCTCCCGACCATGGCTTCGAAATTCATCAGATTGGAGGCAACAGCATGACCACCACCGCGACCACCGACGAACCCATCCGCGATATGACAGGCCGACCTGTCGCAACCGCCAAGCCACGTCTCGGCAAGCGGCTATCATGGGCCGACCTTTGGGCGATGCGTCCCGACCTGAAGCCCGACAACCAGAACGATCACAAGAAGGACGCCGCATGAGGGGGGCCATGCAACTCCAGGCCGCCGCTGCCCCGTACCGGTCGGGCAGTCGAGCGTCATCGCTAATACAGGAATTCCTATGAGGACTCACGCGCGTGCGCGCAACGCGCGCGAGGGGCCACTTTTCTTCCGCCATTATGCACGCGCGCAAATGTTCCTGGTGGCGTCGGTCATGGAGGATGCGGCCCCCGACTTTTTCGACCGCCCGGCCGGGGGTGCCAAAACTCCGGAACAGACTCCGCCCCACACCGGTCGGGCTCCAACGCACGCGACGCCGCAGGTTTTCATCTGTTTTTTTAGGGGGCGCTATCAGAAGTCCAAGCCCCGGCCAGCCCGTACCGTCGCCATCCAGACGCTGTGCAAAACGTGTAGAAAAAACCTTTCGCCCTCCATGCCGGGGAGCACCCAAACTCGACCGACTGCCCGGCCCATACCGGCCGGATAGGAAAATACTTGCATCCGCAAAACTGGAAATTTGAGCCGCATCAAGACGGCAATAATTGGAGGTAAAATGGACACCGAAATCACAGATTTGACTGGCAGGCACGCCCGTTTCGACGGCGCCTATCGCGGCAAGCGCATAAGCTGGCAAGCCTTTCGCGAGGTAACGCGCACGCCATCGGGCGAAGCCGGCCGCCGTGCTATGGTGCGTGTGGCGCCGCACTGGTACGTCAATGTCACTTCGGCCGCGGAGATTGGCCTGGCCGGTTCTGTTGCGTACGCAATCGCTGCCACGTCGATTGGCCGGCCTGATGGTTGCCCAATCCCACCTGGCGCGTACGAGCGACCGAAGCTGAAACGCCCGCGCCCTGAGCCGCGACCGAAGCCGCAATATTGGATGGGCCGAGAGCGCCGTTTCCCGCACCGCTGGAGCGATCCGACACGCTTCTGGAAGGGTTGGGCGCCTAAGTCCACAGAGGCCGCCAGCAAGCCTATGTCGGCGCTTCTACGCCCGTTGTCGGCTACTGCTCTTGCGCGCACTGCAATCGCGTCTGCGACCGCCCCAGCGCCGATTCAGCGGGCATCAATAGCGCGGCGCAATTCGCTGGCCGAAGAGCACACCGCAGGCCGCCTTTCGGCCAGGCATGTCACCGCGCTCGATTGGTTTACGAACATGCACCGCGAGGACCTGAGCCGCTCGGAAGGAATGCGCAGCAGTAGCGGCGGCTCGGAGAAGGTAGATTGCTCCGTACGGGATCCACTTGCGCTGTGGCCGGCTGAAGCCGAGGCGGACAGGGCCATTCGACTCCGCTGGCGATTTAGGACGCTTGGCCCGTTAGCGCGCATCGTGTGGCGTGCATTGAACGGCGCTGAAATGGCCGACCTGGCGCCCGCGTGGAGGTTCTCGCAGCGGAACACGGCGGAAGCTGGCCGCATCCGATTGCGCGCCGGGCTTGAGCTATGCGCCATCATGGCCGAGCGTGACGTCGACAGGCTTCCGATGCGAGAAGTGCTGGCCGTGGTGCAGGCCGCGTGCGCTGAATGCGCCAGGCTCGAAACAACGCGAAGAATGCGTGTGTTGATTCCGGCGAACGATAACAAATTTCAACGTATGGTGGCATAAACCTGACACTGTGGCGGGTTTCATCTGTTGATTACTTTAGTCTTTCTGGCTTCGCGCAAGGGTGAGTGGCGGTTTTTGCTATTGTAGAATTATAGGAAGTCCTTTCGAGGTGTTCAGCTTCCTGCAACTGGGCCGCTTTCCACATAGGGAAGCGGTCTTTTTTTATTCATTCGCCAAAAACAAAGGAGGCAAGCCGTGAAACTTTCGGAATGCGTCGAAATCCTTGCGCGCCGCCTTAACGTGAACCGCGGTCGCACCGCTGCAATCGCCAACCGGCTCCAGCACGCCGGGCTGGTGCAGATGGCCGAGGCGAAGAAGACGCCGCCCGAACTGGCGCCCGACGAAATGGTGGCGCTACTGCTCGCGGTGTTGGCGGAGACTGGCGTGGCAACCGCAGCGGCCCATGCAGCCGACTACGCGGCCATGACGTCACTAGATGGCTATCGGCTGCGCGAAACCCTGCTGGCCGTTATTCGCGGTCAGGTTCAGCCGGGCGACATCATCGTTCGCGAAGGCGGCGTGTCGGCAAACGTGAACGGCGCGCACGTTGTTTTCGGACATCCCGCGGAAGACGGCACGGCGCGGTTCGCGGCCGGCACCACCCTGTCGGCGATAGTTGCCGAATTACAGGGCGCAACGCCGGGCGCGGCTGACGCCGTGGCGGCAATCACAAGGATCCATAATGGATATCACTGAACTCCTCGATGCAGCCGCTCGCGCGGCGGTCGAGCACGGCGATGTTGTCGCCGAACATCTGAAGCCGGGATCGGACGAACGCTGCTTTGTATGGGATCGCATCTACGCCAACAAAGAGCAACGCCTGCGCCTCGACGCGAAATTGGCGGAATGCGTCCCCCAATTTCGGGCGCAAGTCGCAGAGGCTGAACGTCATCTCGCGGAAGAGATTGAAGACACGAACAACCGGCTCGCACGATTGCGCGCTGAAACCCCTGAACTCTACAAGGACGATAACTAATGGCAAATCTTGCTGAAATGATTACTGAGCTTGGCAACAACTTCAACGAGAAGGCTGGCGATTTTTCCACTCGCATCTCCGAACTTGAGAAGCGCGCCGCTCGCGAGCCTTCGCGCGACTACATTGCCGCCAACGACGACCTCCCGCTTTCCGCCGCGTTGCTGGATTCGAAGGACGTCCAGAACCTGACATCCACGTTCCGGGGGCGCGCTGTCGTCAAGCTTCAGGATGAGCGCGCCGATATTACTTCCGGCGACGGCACGGTAGGTGCTGGTCGCTCGGCCGGAACCAGCCTTGTGCCTGGCCATCGCGTTCCAGGTATCCTATCGCCCTACCAGCGCGAACTTCGCCTTCGCGATGTCATCGGCTCTGCCCGCACCACCAGCAATTCGGTCGAATGGGCGAAGGAAACAGGCTTCACCAACAATGCTAGGCCGGTGACTGAAGGCACGACCAAGCCGAAGTCGGACCTGACGTTCAACCTGGTGACGTCGCCAGTTCGCACGATTGCACACACCTTTAAAATCAGCCGGCAGATGCTGGACGACGCTCCGGCCTTGGCGGCGTATGTCGGCCGACGCGGTACCTATGGGCTGCAGTTTGTTGAAGAACAGCAGGTGCTTTCGGGGTCTGGCGCGGGTCAGAATTTGAACGGTATCATCCCGCAGGCGTCGGATTTTACCCCTGTTTTCTCCGGCACGGCGGACTCCGCGTTTGACCGCGTTAACCAGGCCATCAGCCAAGCCGAAGACGCAGAGGTTCCGGTCAATGCCATCGTGCTCAACCGCCGTGATTGGCGCCGCATGCTAGGAATCAAGGACGGCGACGACCGCTATATCAGTGCGCAGTCTCCGTTCGGCTTGCAGGATCAGCGGCTCTGGAACCTCCCGGTGGTTGCGACCAATGCAATGAGTGCCGGCGAGTTTCTCGTGGGCGCCTTCCAGGACGGTGCGACGATCTTCGACCGGCTCGACGTCGAGGTGCTGCTGTCGACCGAAAACGAGGACGATTTCGTCAAGAACCTCGCGACTATCAGGATCGAATCGAGATTGGCGCTCGCCGTGTTCCGTCCGGAAGCGTTCATCTATGGCGACCTATATCCTGCTACCAGCGAGTAGCTAACACCATGCCGCGCCGGGAAAGACGGGCTCGCTCGGTCCGCAAGGTGCGTCGCGTGGCGCGGAGGCTTTGGCCTTTAATGGCGCGCGCATCATGAGCATTGCCGCACTGTGGTTCCCCTTGGCTCTCGCCATGCACAGTGCGGCTTTCCATTTTCAGGAGACATAAATGCCTACAGGCAGAATCATCACCTACATCGAAAAGCGCGGCTTTGGCTTCATCCAAGCGCAGCCGGATAACATGTTCTTCCACTTCACCGCATTGCCCGACGGCTGCATCCCGCAGCGTGACGACTGGGTTCGCTACGAAATTCAGACCGGCCTCGACCGTCGTCCGCGCGCGATCAACGTGGTCCCCGTCGATGCTGCCGCTATCGAAGAGGTGGACAGAGTTTTCGGATAGGGGGCGGCTCAGAAGTCTAAGACCGCTCGCGCCCCGTACCGCTGGTCCCGCATTGCGCACGCATCCGCAATTGAAAATATGACCCTTATGCACGCCATCAAACGTGACTTTCACGTTAATGTTGTGTGCTTCCCGAAAACGTGCGTTGCATATTTCCGCGAGTGTAACCAATCTGGTGACACTTCGGGGAACGGGAGGCAGCAACAACTGCCTCCCGCCCTCTCCGGGGAGCCAACTGGAAAGCGGGTCTACGGTCAGTCATTCAGCGACACCGTAGACCCATCCAGCTTTCACAATTTACAATAGTATTGTCTCCCCTGCCTGTTCAGGGGGGTTGTTTCCCACAGGCATTTTGTTCCCTGTGTGTTCCCGTAGATATCGCGTGCCCTAACAGATGTAGGAGCTATTTCTCGATAGCTGATTGCCGGCGGCGGTCTCAGGTTACGACCCTGCGATTAAAAGTCGAATGAAAGCTGACCTGGCCAAGACCGAAAATGAGCACGTACATGCTCAAGTCGGCCGAAGCGCGTACGAAGGTACGCTCTAACTTTCACCGCTTGTGACCTCAACATTCTCATATTGACGTCTCCCTATTGCTTGAAGCGGGAATAAGCCCGCCACTCCAGCAAAGCTTCATTGCTTTGCCGTCCCGCGTGGCGAGTACAGCCGAAACTGCTCAAACAACAGGTTGCCGCCGGCAACCACCTAATCTTGTAGCCGATTCACTTCGTACGTGGCGCATATTTTTAATCTGTGCCCGTAATTCACACGCCCGCCACCGTGCGGGCTTTTCAAGGAATCCAAATGACATCGCTAATCTACAACACCGGCACGGTTTCCGTGTCGAACGGCTCCGCTGTGGTTACGGGCAGCCTGACCGGCTGGGCCGTTGCCTTGGTAAAGGGTGGCGGCTTCTCTTGCGCAGGCATGTCTATCCCGATTGAATCGGTCGAAGACGACACACACCTGACGCTGGCCTATGCTTGGCCCGGCACTAATGGCGCTGCGGCCGTTTACGCTATCTCACGCGACTCCAGCGAGGCCGTGCAGGCTGCCTGGACGAACGACCGACTGGCAACCATCATCCAGCGCCTGTCCTTGGTGGGCGTCCATCCAGACGGCAGCGGCACCATTGCGGAGCGCGATGCTTTGTCGCCTACTCCGGACAATGGCTTTTTGTGGCTTCATGCCGAACCCGGCGAAGCGCTTGCTTTCTATCGCAAGGTGGCGTCGGGGTGGGAAGGGCCGTATCCGGTTGATGGCGAGGGTCCGCGCGGTGCTGCGGGCGCGGCCCAGGTTACGGGCACGTCCACGTCCAGCGTTGCCATTGGCACCGGAACCAAGACATTCACCGTTGTCGAGGACGACCGCGGCTGGTTGGCTGGCGGCAGGCTGCGTGTGTCGGATGCAGCGACGCCCGCCAACTTCGTGGAAGGCGTCGTTACCGCGTACTCCGGGCATACGCTGGCAGTCGCGGTAGACGTAACTGGTGGTTCTGGCACCAAGGCGGCTTGGAACATCAATGTCGCCGGCCAGAAGGGAGCGAGCTTCGTTTCGAAGGGCGCTTATGCGGGCGCAACGGCTTATGTGCCGGGTGATACTGTTCTTTATAATGGCTCAAGCTGGGCGGCTAAAGCTGCCACGACCAGCAATGCACCTCCTGCCTTGCCTGCGACTTCCAACACCTATTGGCAGTTGCTTGCAGTCAAGGGAACGGACGGAACCGGCATTGGTGACGTTGTTGGCCCCGCGAGTGCGGGTGCCGACCGGATAGCTGTGTTCAGCGGGACGACTGGCAAGCTGGTCAAGGATGGCGGGAAGACGGTTGCGGAGTTGGCAACTGCCGCTCAAGGCGTGAAGGCGGATAGTGCCTATCAGAAAAGCAACATCCTCGGGACTGTCTCGCAATTGGCAGGAGTTCCGACCGGTGCCATCATCGAGCGCGGCAGCAACGCTAACGGTCAGTATGTTCGTTATGCAGATGGAACGCAGATCTGCACCATTAACAACATTACTCTCGCGTATCAGAACGCCGCCTCGGCCGCCTACACTTGGACACTTCCTGCCGCAATGAACGTGACCTTAGACCCTAAACTTCCTCCATGTTTTGGTAGAGTCCGCCCACTTTTGGAGACGGACAATGAAGCGCAGCAG